>CAJLRE010000048.1 GCA_905208975.1 uncultured Collinsella sp.
CGTTTTGCGCCCTCACCTTCCACCAGGGCCGCGTGTTGCAGATGCGCAGCCACGATTCGATCATGCGCGAGGCCGAGCTGCTCACGCGTGATCCCGAGTTTAAGGGCTACATCAACGACGTGGGCGGACCGACGGCTAACTTTAGCCGCCCGGCCTGTGACAAGCAGCTCAAGCACGGCGTGTGCAAGAACAAGCGCTGCCTGTGGCCGAGCGTATGCAAAAACATGGTGGTCGACGAGAGCGGCTACACGCAGCTGCTGCGCGACCTGCGCCAGCTGCCGGGCGTCAAAAAGGTCTTCGTCCGCAGCGGCATCCGTTTTGACTACACCATGGCAGATGCCTCGGACGAGTTTTTGCGCGAGCTGCTGGAACACCATGTCTCGGGCCAGCTGCGCGTAGCGCCCGAGCATGTGAGCGACGCGGTGCTCTCTGTGATGGGCAAGCCGAGCCGCGCCGTCTACGACGCGTTCTGCCGTAAATTTGAACGCCTGAACCGCGAATACGGACTCAAGCAGTACGTGGTGCCATACCTAATCTCGAGCCACCCCGGCTCGACGATGAAGGAAGCCGTAGACCTTGCCGAGGCCGTGCGCGACATGGGCTACATGCCCGAGCAGGTGCAGGACTTCTACCCCACACCGTCCACCATGTCGACGTGCATGTACTACACCGGCGTGGACCCACGCACCATGGAGCCGATCTATGTAGCTCGCGACCCGCACGAGAAGGCCATGCAGCGCGCGCTCATCCAGTATCGCAAACCCGAGAACTACAAGCTGGTGCGCGAGGCGCTGGAAAAAGCCGGGCGTCGTGACCTGATCGGCTACACCAAGCATTGCCTGATTCGCCCCGTGCCGCCGCGCCCAGGCGAGACATCGGCCAGCGGCGGACACGGCACCGGCAAGAAGGGCGGCAAACCGCACGGTGGTGCTGGCGGCAAGGGACCCAAAGGCAGCAAGGGGCACGGCGGCATGTCGCGTGCACAGAACACTGCCGGGCGTAATCGCGCGGCCCAGGGGCGTCAGGGCGCCAACGGAGGCGGGCGTCGCAACTAGGGCAGCGGCGCGCTCGCTGCGCCCATCCCACACGCGTGGCGCAGCGAGCGCATAGCCTCAACGAGGATGACGCCGGCGATAGCGACCGTGATTACCACGTCGAGCGGTGTGTTCACAAACCACAACAGACCCATCAGGTACGACCCGGCGTTAAAGGCAAAGTGCAGCAGGATCGTGTAGCGGAGCTTTCCGGTGGTCACGAGCACCCAGCCAAAGATGAGGCCGGCGGCACCCGCATAGCAGCCCTGCACCCAGTTCATGTGCATAAAACCGAAGATTGCCGCCTGCAGCACAATCGCCGCGGCGATACCCCACGTGCTTGGTGCCGCCCAGGGCACCATGGCGCCGTCCTGCGCGCTCGCACGACGCCTGCGCTTCCAAAGCGGGCGGCACTGCGGATTAAACGCTCGTAGCGAAAACTCAAAAACAATGCCGCGCACCAGCAACTCCTCGCAAAACGGAGCGCCGAGCACCGTGGTCAGGACGGCAAGAAGGTTGGTATCGCCCAAGCCTGTTTCCTCGACGAGCTCGCTATAGTCCGCCGCAACCTCGGGCAGCAGCGACAGCACGCCGTCGCATAGGTAGCTAATGACCACCTGCATGGATAGGCCGATCACGACAACGCATGCGATGCGCTTCCATGCAGCATTTGCTCCCCCGCCGAGCGGGCGTTCACCTTGCCGGCGCGCCATGAAGGAGCGGGGCCACAGATAGCGCCACCACAGCAGCGCCATCAAAAACGACGCCGTCTGAGCGGCGGCCTGAAACCATTGAATATCGAGATTGTCGATCGGGAAACCCGTCAGTGCCGACACGATGTCCAGCGCGGAGAACAAAACAATGCTCAGGGCAATATCGGCAGCGACGACACCAAAACAGGCAAGCGCCCAAACCAGCGCATTGAGCATGCCAACCTCCTCAAAACCCGGCACTTGGGGACAGTCATTGTTGATGAGAATCGGGCGCAGCGCCAAAAGCCCCGTTGGGCGAAATGTCGAACGGGAAGGTGCCGCAGCGATTGAACGCGGCGATAAACATGCGGATGGCGTTGGACGGCGTGGTGCCCACGAGCTGGGTTGCCGCCGCGAAGGCCGCCTTTTCCTCGGGCAAGACCTTCGCGACAACCGGGGTCATGTGTTCTGCCATGGCGCTTCCTTTTTGAAACGACGGTGGTGCGGATAGATGCGGGCCACGCGGCTGGGCGACGGGCTGTGAAGGCAACCCGATTGGCCCGCATCTGGAGTGTGTTTCTACGGCGTTGGTATTACTTGGTATTCCTAAGTATTACCCCGCAGATAGAATACCATACCCGACCCCATGGGGACGGAGAAAAAACGGATCATTTTGTTGCTGAGTAAGTATTTAGAGCGTGATGATATCCGAGATATTGAGGGCCTGAGCGTCGACGGCATCGTGCGTGGCAAGCAACAGCATGCGACCGTCGAGCAAGTCGAGCACGACCTCGGCGCATGCGTCGCGTGCAGCGGTATCTAGACCGGTAAAGGGCTCGTCCAGAATCACCGCGTCGCCTGGGCACAGCAGGGCTCGAGCGATCTCGACGCGACGGCGCTGCCCGCCCGAAAGCTCGGCCACGCGAGCATGTACATCGACCCCCGGCACCAGCAGGCGCAACAGGGCTGCAGCACTCGAGGCATCCACGCGCGCGTCGGCGCACACCAGCACGTTATCCAGGGCAGAGATGTCCTCGACCAGGCACACATCCTGAAACACCATGGAGCACGGCGCGCACTCCCCCGCCGCAAGGGCAAGGAGCGTCGACTTGCCCGCACCCGAGGCGCCCATCACACAGATACGCCCAGACGCGGGCACGTTGAGCACCAGTCCGGCGAGCGCCGGCGCCCAGGGCGCGCGATCGCCCACGGCAAGCGCAAGCTCCGCTGAAGTGCCATCGCTCGCAGCTCCCGCACGCCCACGCAATCCATGCCCATGCGCCCGCACGGCCGCGCCCCACGCCACGGGTCCCGAAACCCGCAGCAGCCACACCAGCACGCGCTCACACGCCCACGAGGCGGCAACGACCAGCATGGTCCACGCCAGCAGGTCGGCCGTCTCAATCAAAAGCTTTGCCTGATAGATGCGCTCACCCACGGTGCCCACCGCCATGCCGATAAGCTCGGCTGCCACGCCGGCCTTCCAGCTCATACCAATCACGGCACGGGCGCACGAAAGCACAAACGGCAGGACTTCGCGCCAGGTATGGGCGCAAAACAGTCGCCAGCCCCGCACGCCATGCAGGCGAAACATCTGCTCCTGTGGCTCATCCGTTTGCGTCAAACCCTCGACCAGCGAGAAATACACGCCCGGCAGTGCCATCAAAAAGACCGCTGCAATGCTCACGCGCGCCGACCCCAACCAAATGAGCAACAGGACCACCACGCAGGCAACCGGTGTCGCCTTCACAAACGACAGCGCCGGAGCCACCAGGCGCGCAAACGCACGCGAACGTGACGAAATCCCGGCAAGCACGCCACCACACACCGCGGCAAGCGCCAGCCCGCCTAGTATCCGCGCGCCCGAGCCCGCCAAAATCGCCCAGGTACCGCCATCGCACACCAGGCGCAGCAGCGCCAAGGCAACAGCACCCGGCCCCGGCAAAATCAGCGGCTGCGCCACCAGCGCCGCCACCAGCATCCACACGGCAAGCCAAAAGGCGGCGACGGCACCTGCTGCCGCCACCGCCTTCATACGCTCTGTCATTTGTCGAGCAAACGCACGCACGGGCTACTCCAAGTAGTAGAAATCGTCAGCCGGAAGTTTACCACCCACGGCACTCGCGTCCGCGTCGGCCAGCACCTGCAGGTACCCACCGAGCGCCGCCTTCATGTCCTTCCCCGTCTGGCACACGAGCATGCACCCGGGAATCGCCTTTTCGGCAATCGCGGCGTTATCCACGATGCCCGCATCGACCACGGCCTGGGCCCAGTCCGCCGGCGACGCGTTCACGGCCTCAACGCTCGCCGCGTGGCAGCTCAGGAATTCCGCCACGGCCTCGGGATGTTCCTCGGCAAACGTGCGGCGCACCACGGTCACGCCCGTCAGCAGGCGCGAACCCGTGTCACCTGCCAGCTCATCCCACACATCGGTCAGACTTACCGGAGCCGACAGCTTGCCTTCGCTCTTGGCGATGGCGGCGGTCTTGAACGGCTCGGGCAGCACGCCCACAGCAGACGGATCGGCAAGCAGGGCCGACAGCACCTCGGTGGGCTCGCTCTTAAACTCGAGCGTCACCTGGCCGGTCAGGCCCGCGCGCTCCAGCAGGTAGTTCATGACGTACTCCGGCGTGGCGCCCTTGCCCGTCATATAGACGGTATGGCCCGCCAGATCGCCAAACGAGGCCACACTCGCGTCGCCCGTCACAACGTTCAGCACGCCCAGCGTGTTGATGTCGATGACCTGCACAGCGCCCTCGGTCTTGTTGTAGAGCACGCTCGCCACGTTGGCGGGCACCAGGGCAATGTCGATATCGCCCTGAATGACCTTGGGCACAATCTCGTCGGCGGCAGTGTTGATCGCAAAGTCGAACTCATTGTCCGTCTCGCCATCGGCAGCCTGGTCCATAAACTGCACCAAGCCAATCGAGGTCGGGCCCTTGAGCGACGCGACGTGCACCTCGACCGGCTCGGCAGCGGCACCGTCAGCGGCAGACCCGGCAGCCGAGCCCGCAGCAGACCCCGCCCCCGCAGCTCCGCCGCCGCAGCCCGCGAGCGCAAGCGACAAGGCGCCCGCGGCGAGCGCCGAGGCAAACCCCCGGCGCGACATTTCAAAATCAAACGCGCGCATCGCTAGCACGTCCCCTCGTTAGGCATCGTCCATGCGTGATGGTCGGTATGCAGCAACTCCTCGGCCAGCGGTGAGAGCGGCTCGCCCAAAAACTCGCTATAGCACGCCTGGACATCGGGATTCTCGTGCGAGAAGCGAATGTCCGCAGCGGCATCCAGGCCCCACAGCACCTGGCCGCGCTCAGCTGCCAACTCGCAGCCGTCGTGGATGGGCTGGCCGCCGCCACCGACGCAGCCGCCCGGGCACGCCATGACCTCAACGAAGTCATAGCTCACGCGGCCGGCGCGAATCGCGTCGAGCAGACGGGCGGCGTTGCCCAGCCCGTGCGCCACGGCGACGCGCACCTTGGTGCCATCGATATCGGCCACGGCTTCCTTCCAGCCGTCCAGGCCGCGCACGTCGGTAAAGAAGTCGGCGTCGGGGTTCTTGCCCGTCACCAGGTAATAGGCCGAGCGCACGGCGGCCTCCATCACGCCTCCCGTGGCGCCAAAGATCACGCCCGCGCCCGTGCCGAAGCCCAGCGGCGTATCGAGCGGCTCCTCGGTAAGCGTGTCGACGCTCACGTGGCTCGCGCGAATCATGCGTACCATCTCGCGCACCGTCAGCGCAACGTCCACATCGGGCGCGCCGCCCTCGCCCACCATGCTCGGCAGCGCACACTCGGCCTTCTTGGCCGTGCACGGCATCACGGACACCACGAACAGGCGCTCGGGCTCCACGCCCAACACCTTGGCGTAGTACGTCTTGGCAATGGCGCCGAACATCTGCTGCGGCGACTTGGACGTGGACAGGCTGTCGACAAACTCCGGATAGCGCGCCTTCACAAAGCGTACCCAGCCCGGGCAGCAACTCGTGAGCATGGGCCAGCCGCGGCTGTCGCCCTCGCCCTTGGAGGCAGCGCCCAGGCGCTCGAGCAGCTCGGAGCCCTCCTCCATAATGGTGAGGTCGGCCGAGAAGTCGGTGTCGAACACGTACTCAAAGCCCACGCGGCGCAGCGCGCAAGCCAGGCGTTCGACGGTAGCCTCCTCGCGCGGAATGCCGAGCTCCTCGCCCCAGGCGCTACGCACGGCCGGCGCAATCTGCACCAGTACGATCTTGTCGGGATCGGCGAGAGCATCGAACACGGTCTCGGTATCGTCACGCTCGCGCAGGGCGCCCGTCGGGCAATGCGTGATGCACTGACCGCACGCGACGCAATCGGTCTTGCCGATCGGCGCACACCCGCGGGTGCCCACGGCGGTATGCGTGGCGCGGTTGGTCAGGTCCCAAATCCCTAAGCCCTGCACGCTCTCGCACACCTTGATGCAGCGCATGCATTTGATGCACTTGTCGTTATCGCGGATGATGGGGAAATCGAAGTCCCAGCCCTCGCGCGCCAGGCGCTGCTCGTACGGCAGATAGAAAATGCCAAGGTCGTTGGCGATGGTCTGCAGGTTGCAGTTGCCGCTGCGCACACAGCTCGTACAGCGCGAGTCGTGCTGGGACAGCAGCAGCTGCACGTTGGTGCGACGGGCCTCGCGGGCCTTGGGACTGTTGGTATGGACCACCATGCCGTCGAGCACGTAGTTGTTGCAGGCGGCAACCAGCTGGTCGCAGCCCTCGACCTCGACCACGCACACGCGGCAACCGCCGATCTCGTTCAGATCGCGCAGGTAGCACAGGGTGGGAATCTGGATGCCGACGGACTTGGCCGCATCCAGGATCGTGGTGTGCTCGGGCACCACGACCTCGCAATTATCGATAGTGAGCTTGACCATGTTATGCGCTCCGTTTTCGGTGCTGTCGCTGACGGTGGTGTTGTTGGGCTCTACCATTCCAGGTTCCTCCCTCCGCGGAACGCGCCAAAGCCAAAGTGATCGCAACGCAGGCAGCGGCTCGCCTCCTGGCGCGCCTCCTGCTCGGTGAGACCCTGCTCGACCAGATTCCAATCGTGAATACGCTCGCCGGCCTCGCGCTCGCCCAGCTCGCAGCGGCCGCACTCGTGCTTGCCCTTAAACTGGACGGTCGGCAGCTCCACGTCGAGCTTGATCTTGTGGTCGAAGCCCAGGTAGCGGTCGATATTTGCCGAAGCCACGCGGCCGGCGTTGATGGCGCGGATAACGGTGGCGGGGCCGGTCTGGCAGTCGCCGCCGCTAAAGAGGCCGTCGAAGTTGGGCACGGCACCGTCCGAGTCGGTGACCACGCAGCCCCACTTGCAGGCAATGCCCATCTCCTCAAACGGCTTGGAATCGATGTCCTGGCCAATGGCCACAAACACGCGCTCGCAGGGAATGACGCGCTCGGGCGTGGCGGCGGCACGCGGGGCCGGACGCCCACGACGGGGCTCGCCGATAATCTGCGGCTGCACGCGCAGGCCGCTCACGCGACCGTCCTCGCCCGTCTCGATGGCGAGCGGGGCCGTCAGCTCCAGCACCTCGCAGCCCTCGGCCTGGGCGCCGGCGATCTCGGCGTCCTGGGCCGTCATGTCGCAGATGCGACGGCGGTAGACGATGCTCACCTTTTCGGCACCGCAGCGCACGGCGGAGCGCGCCACGTCCATGGCCACGTTGCCGCCGCCGATGACGCACACGCGCTGGCCGCTCAGGTCGGGCAGCTCGTCGTCGTCGATGGCGCGCAGCATCTTGACGGCCGACTCCACGCCGAGCGCTTCCTCGCCCGGAAGGCCGAGCTTCTTATCGCTGTGGGCGCCAATGGCCAGGTAGACGGCATCGAACTCGTCGCGCAGGCGGGCAAGTTCCTCGCCGTTGACGGAGTGATCGAGCTCAACGTCGATGCCGGCGCTCAAGATCCAGTCGATCTCGGCCTGCAGGCGCTCGCGCGGCAGACGATAGCTGGGGATGCCATAGCGCAGCATGCCGCCCAGGTGGTGGCGCTGCTCAAAGATGGTCACCTTATGGCCCATCACGGCCAGGTAGTAGGCGCAGGAAAGGCCGGCCGGGCCGCCGCCGATCACGGCGACGCGCTTGCCGGTGTTGTCCACTACATGCGGCTTGTGGTCGTTGAGGTCACTGTGCTCGACGGCAAAACGCTTGAGGGCGAGGATGTTCATGGGGTCGTCGACCATGCCACGGCGGCAGTGCATCTCGCAGGGATGCTCGCACACCAGGCCGCAGACGAGCGGCAGCGGATTGTTCTTGCGGATGACCTTGACGGCGTCGGCATAGCGGCCGGCCTCGACCAGCGAAATGTACCCGGGAATGTCGACGTGCGCCGGGCAGCCCGAAACGCACGGGACGCGGGCCTCGCGGTCAAAGCCGCAGGAGTGCTCGCGGATGTGATGCTCAAAATCGTCGCGGAAGCCGCGAATGGCCGTGAGTGCCATGGCGCCAGCTTCGTAGCCGATGGCGCAGTCGCTCGAAAGGTAGATGGTGCGGGCGGTGCGCTCAATCAAGTTGAGCGTGGACTCGTCGGCGCGGCCCTCGAGCACATCGGCGAGCAGGTCGCTCAGCGCGCTCAGGCCCACGCGGCAGGGCGTGCACTTGCCGCAGCTCTGGGTGGAGCACAGATTGACGAGCGCTGCCGTAAACTCAACGGGGCACGGGGCGAGCGAACTCACCGCCAGACGACGTCCGAGCGCATCGTGCAGGTCGTCCATGACGGCCTGAGCGTGGCTGCGTTCCATTACGTGCAGTCGAGCCATAAGATCCCCTCTCACATGGCAGCCCGGAGGCGAGGCCGGGCGAAGTTGCTATACGCACAACATTGACCTAAAAAGTTGTTAGGTCTCCACGCAGTTCGGCAGGCGGTATGAAATGTCACCCTCGGCGGTGAAATAGAACATTACCGCAGATAAATGCCATATTTGGTAAAACGCGTTACCAAATGACAATGCCCCGCCCACGCAATCACGTGGACGGGGCATTGCTCCAGGTATGCGGCCAGCGACCCTGTTGCCTTTACTTAAGCTCGGGCCAGTAACCCTTGTTGGCCTCGATCATGTCGTCGAGAACTTCCTTGGCGACCTTCATCGAAGGCACGGTCTTGTTGAGCGTAAAGGCCTTGAGCGCCTTCTCGTACGAACCCTCGATCGTGGCCTCGACCACGAGCTTCTCGGAGTTCAGCTGCTGCATCATAAGACCCTGCTGGAACAGAGGAATGTTGTCACGGCTGATGACCTCGGGGCCGTTCTTGCCAATGTAGGCAGGCAGCTCGACCATGGCGTCGTAGGGCATGTTGGGGATAGCGCCCTTGTTCTCGCAAATGACCAGGAAGCGCTGCTTGGTATCGTTCTTCAGAGCGATGGCCAGGTCGGCAATCCAGTCGCCGTGGCTGCCCGCATAGAACGTGCTCTCGTCGATCTCGCCGGTCTTCTCGTAGTGGTCGATGCCGTCGAAGAGGTTCTTCTCGCGCGTCTCCTCAACCTCGTTAGCACGGGTGCGCTCGGGGTTGGAATGCTCGACGAACTCCTTCTGCTGCAGGTAGTAGTTCAGGTACGTGTTGGGCAGGTACTCCGGGAAGCACTCCATGATCTCGTACTCGCCCTTCCAGACGTAGTACCAGCTGCCCTTGGTGTGGCGGTTCTGCTCGGGGTGCTCGTCAGTGGCCTCCTCGGGCTTCTTTGCCATGAGCGAGCCCATGCCCTTGAGGTAGGAGTCGGGCAGCAGAATCTCATGCTCCTTGATGTACTCGCGCAACTGCGGGAGCACCTCCTCGCCCTTGTGGCGGATCGAGGTGAACCAACCAAAGTGGTTGAGGCCAAAGTAATCGTACTCGACATCCTTCTTGTCGATATCGAGCGCGGCGCAAACCACATCGATGATCGCGATCGGCATGTCGCAGATGTTGATGATGCGAGCATTAGGACGCAGCACGCGGCAGCCCTCGGACACGATGGCGGCAGGGTTGGAGTAGTTGAGAATCCAGTAGTCCTTCTTGGCGTACTTCTCAACGTCATCGATCAGCTCGACCATGGGGAAGATGGTGCGCATGCCGTAGGCAAGGCCGCCGCAACCGCAAGTCTCCTGGCCCACGCAGCCGTGACGCAGCGGAATCTTCTCGTCCTGCTCGCGCATGGCGTAGCCGCCCACGCGCATCTGGGCAAACACGAAGCTCGCGTCGGTAAAAGCCGTCTTTTTGTCGGTGGTCACCGTGAGCTTGATGTCCAGGCCGAGGTCCTCGTGCAGAATCCAGTCCACGAGCACGCCGATCTTGCGCTGGCGCTCCTCGTTGATGTCGTACAGGCGAATCTCGTCAACGTCGAGCTCGTCCTTGCGCAGAGCGATGGACTTGACGATGCCGGGGGTAAAGGTGGATCCGCCACCACACAGAGTAATGATCATTGTTTACTGCTCCTTCTCAATTGCGTTCTCGACTTTGTCGCGCATCTCGGCGACCTTCATGCCAAAGATGATCTGGATATTGTTGCCGTTGCGGTTGATGCCGCTGTTGGGCACGTGGTTGATGAGGTTCTCATCGATGAGGTCCGGGTTCTTAACGTTCACGCGAAGACGTGTAAAGCAGTTCTCGAGCTCCTCGATGTTGTCCTTGCCGCCAAGACCTGCGACCAGGTCGGCAATACCTGCATCGACGCCCTCTGCGGGAGCTGCGGCAACAGCGCCCTGCTTCACCGCGACAGACGCGGCGGCCTCGCCCTCGGCAACGGACTCGGCGAGCTCGGACTCTTCCTCGCGACCAGGCGTGTGGAGGTTGAGCTTCTTAATAAGGAAGGTGAAGAGGAAGAAGTACAGCGCGGCGTTGACGACTCCGAGCACGAGCATCATCGGCCAGTTGGTCTTATCGACACCAAGAACCAGGTTGGAAACCACGATGTTGATGATGCCGCCTGCAGTCGAAGCGGGCACGGAGAGGACCTTGAGCAGGACCAGGAAGATACCGGAAAGAACCGAGTGAACGACAAAGAGCACGGGAGCGGCAAAGACAAAGAGGAAGTCCATGGGCTCGGTGACACAGGAGAGCACGGCGGTGATGATCAGCGGGATGATAACGGCCTTGGTCTTATCCTTGTTCCCCTTGTAAGCGGTGAAGATAAAGGCGAGACCGATACCGATGTAGGGCCACAGGTTGTTGAAGGTGTAGCTGTTGAAGTAGGTGCTATCGGAGAAGGGCTGGCCCGTCATTGCCATCTCGGCGACACGGATGGGATAGGCGCCGGCGATAACCTGATCGCCCAGCGTCAGGGTGCCGCCCACATCGGAGAACTGGAACGGGGTGTAGATGAGGTGATGCAGACCGGTAGGAACGAGCAGCTTGTTGAGCATGCCGTAGATAAACAGACCGATGTTGCCCGACTCCTTAATGATGCCGGCAACGGAGGAGATGGCACCCTGAACCGGAGGCCAAACGATGCAGAAGCCAGCACCCATGATCCAGGAAATGATGATCATGATCAGGAACGGAAAACGAACGCCCGAGAACATCGAAAGGGCAATGGGGAACTGCTTGTTCGAGTACTTGTTGAACACGGCACCGGTGATGCAACCAAGAATGATGCCGCCAAACACGCCGGTATCGAGCACCTGAATGCCCATAACGGTGCTCTGGCCGGTTCCGGTAAGGCCGAGCATGCCGCTCGCTTCGGCAAGAGAGCCGGTGGCGTTGAGCACGATGTTGTTAGCCTGCAGGAACAGGAAGAACGACATCAGGGCGATCAGCGAAGCATGGCCCTTGTTCTTCTTTGCCATGGCGCCGGCGATGCCCACGCAGAACAGAATCGAGAGGTTGTTGATGATAAACATCAGCGACTGATAGACAACGGCGCCCACAAGCTGGAACGGACCGGAGCCCAGCACGGGGATCACGGCGCAGATGGTCTTGTTGGTCAGAATGATGCCCACGATGAGCAGAATGCCGGCAACCGAGAGATACATCATCGGCTGAACGATCGACTTCGCGAACACCTCCAACGGCGCTTTGAAATTGAACTTCTTTTTTGCGGTCATAGCGGTACTCCCCTTCCTTTTCCGCAAATTAAGACAGATGTGCCCTGGACAAGACCGTGAGCCTTGCCTTATATCAATCGATGTGTGGGCACGTTATGCCTAGAGACCAGGTTCTCCAAGCAGGTTAACAATGTGATATGCGAGATAACTCTTCTCGGCATCGGTAACGACAACGTTATAGGTAGACGCTAAGTGGTCGGCAATTGACTCCGCACACGAGAACGCCCTCGGATACGCCGTTTCATCGATACGGAACAGCGCGTCGCCATTGACCTGCCCCGCCGCGGGATCGAGCGCCCGCTGCGCAAAAAACTGCAGATGGCGAACGAAACGCTCGTACGGCAACGAGGTGACGTCAAGGGTCGTGGCATAGTGCTCGGAAACAATCGCGAGCACGTCGCGAACAAGCTGGACCGAAACAATCAGACGGTCAGAGCGCTGCGGCATGGTGGCGTTGACGATATGCAGCGTAATAAAACCCTGCTCTTCTTCGCTCATCTGGATGCCCATATACTCCTTGATAATCTGCAGCGCACGGCCCGCAAGCGCATACTCCTTGCGATAGAACTGCTGGATCTCGAGCAGCAACGGATTCTCGCAGGGGACGCCCTTACGCTCGCGCTCCAAAGCAAGACTGATATGGTCTGCGAGAGCAATGAGGATCTTGTCGTTGATATCAACATTGAGCTCTCGACGGAGCATCTGAACAATGTCCTCGGAAATCACGAGGTTGACGGTGGGAATGGACTCCAAAAGATGTGCCAAGCGGTCAATCGTGCGCGAATCCTGAGAAGTGCCCTCCTGCAGCGCATAGGTCTTTTCGACCGATGCCTCATCGATAGCGTCGCCGGCATGACGGCCAAAGCAGAGGCCTCGACCGATGACAATGAGCTCGGAGCCATCGTCCGAAGTGACCATTGCGACGTTGTTGTTGAAAACTCGCTTGATAACCACGGTACCCACCACAAGAATTTACTCGGAAAGCCAGACGACAGGCTCTTTAACAGCAACAGGGCCGGAAGCGTGCTCACGAAGAGTCGAGTTCTCCGAACGCTCGCACACGATAACGAAGACCGTGGGATCGAAGCCGGCGGCGCGGACCGCGTCGAAATCGACCTCGACGAGGGGCTGGCCCGCGTCGACATGGTCACCCTGGGCAACAAGCGCATGGAAGCCCTTGCCCTCAAGTTTAACAGTGTCGATTCCGATATGCAGCATCACCTGAGCAGAGCTGTCGTCGGACATGATGCCCAGTGCATGCTCGGTCGGGAACAGCGCCGCGACGGTACCGGAAACAGGAGCGCACACCGTTCCCTCTTGGGGAACCACGGCAACGCCATCGCCCACGGCACGGCTGCTAAAAGCGGGGTCATTGGTATTTTCTAGATGAACAAGCTCGCCGGAAACAGGAGCGAGGATTTCGAACTCGGAAGTTGCAGTCTTCTGCTCATCCGAACCGCCCATCAGGCGAGAAAAGAAACCCATGGTGGCATGTCCCTTCATAAATATAGCCCAACCAAAATCAAGCGAATGCATCCATAGAGACACATCCGTTCAAAGACTTTGGTTAGGCCCACGTCCGAGGGACTCGGTAACCTTCCGCATTTCTTTTTACGGGAGCTATTGTAGACAAGCCCAAAGCCGGAACAATCATTATGACCGGTGAACGGTATTTATTCTCCGATAAACGGTATCTATCTATGCGGCACTTGGGGACGTTCCTTTTCTGCCGGCACCCAGGGACACTCCTTGCTCTGGCCCCTTTGCACCAAAAAGGGCCCCGAGCGTAGTTGCTCGGGGCCCTTAGCTTGCCTCACACTAGCGTGCGACGCGTATGTTACTTGCGCTTGCCGCCGCCGTCACCGGGGCGGCGGGAGCTGCTACCGCGCTTGCCGCCACGACTATTGCCATAGCTGCCACGGTTATCGCGACCGCCGGCGCGGCCGCCACGAGAGCCGGACTGGTTGCCGCCGCGACCACCACGATAGCCGCCACGGCGCTCCTCGCGGGTGTCGTCGTAGTTGCGCCAATCATCGCGACGATCGCGGCTGGCACGCGGGTCGCGACGATCGCGCGACTCATTCGAACGACCGGCGCCGCTGCGGCCACCGTTGCCACGAGCACCCTCGCGACGCTCGCCGCCACGGACGCCGCGCTCGTCACGCGAACCACGGCCTTCGCCGCCACGGCCACCGCGCTCGCCATCGCGACCGGAGCGACGACGGTCGCCCGAGCCGCGCTTGCCGCCGCGCGAACCACGGCCCTCGTCTTCGCGCTCAACACGACGACGACCACCACGGTCCTCGTCCTCACGACGACGGCGGTGTGCCTCGCCCTGGAACTGCTTGGCACGACGCTCGGCACGGTTACCGCGCGGGGCCTGCTCGACGGCAGCGGCACCGCCGCGCTCCTCGGCAGCCACCTCGCGAGCCACGCTCTCCACAGCCTCGTCCACGCGAGCCTGAACGCCCTCGCGCACGCGGGTCTTGCCGCCGCGCTTAGGACGGCTCGGACGCTCGCCGTCGCCGCGACGCTCGTCACGACCGCGGTTGGAACGACCGGCCACATCACCGTAATCGTCGCCGTTGCGCTTGCCGTCGCGACGCGCCTGCTCAAGCTTCTTCTTGCTCTTGGACTTGCCGCGCTTGGTCTTCTTCTTCACCTTAAAGGCCGCAGGATC
The DNA here is from genome assembly GCA_905208975.1 of uncultured Collinsella sp. Taxonomy (GTDB): domain Bacteria; phylum Actinomycetota; class Coriobacteriia; order Coriobacteriales; family Coriobacteriaceae; genus Collinsella. Next base: position 14,436 of record CAJLRE010000048.1, read on the forward strand.
GCGCTCGGGATCAACGGCGGGCGGGTTGGGACCCACATGCAGGTCGC
>CAJLRE010000049.1 GCA_905208975.1 uncultured Collinsella sp.
CGCCGTCCTCGGTAACCGAATACCAGCCCAGCTTTTTATCGAACAGCACGCTGTCGCAAAAATCGGGCGCGAGGATGTGACCGGCAAGACCGATCGTCACGCACTCCTCGCCTTTCCACTCAAAACGGTAGATGGCGGTGTTGTACACCTTGTCCTTTTTGGGCTTGCCCGTGGACAGCCGCTCGGCGATCTGACGCGCGGCGTCGTTTTTCTCGGCGATGATGAGCTTCAAAAGAGGCTCCTATCTCATGTCTCTGCGGCTGCGCCCGCGCTTATGGCGGCCGACTTACGCCCTTGCTTGCTCAATCTGCCCGATGAGCCAATCGCACCAGGCATCCATGCCCTCGCCCTTGCGCGCGCTCACGGCAAACCGCGGCGCTTGCGGATTGAGGTCATCGAGGGTCTTAGTATACCTATCCATGTCAAAATCGAAAGCCGGGGCCACGTCGACCTTGTTGAGCAGCTGCGCGCCGGCGTGTTGGAAGATGCCCGGGTACTTGATGGGCTTGTCGTCGCCCTCGGGCACCGAGAGGATCATGATGGACAGGTTCTCGCCCAGGTCAAAGTCGACTGGGCAGACCAGGTTACCCACGTTTTCGATAAAGATGACGTCGATGTTTTCCAGACCCACAGCTTGGTCGAACGCGTCAACGGCCTCCATGATCATGTTGCCCTCGAGATGGCACAGGCCGCCCGTGTTGATTTGGATGGCGGGCATGCCGGCTTCCTTCATGGTGATGGCGTCGACATCCGAGGCGATATCGCCCTCGATGACGGCACAGCGCAGGCCGGCCTTGTCGCGCAGGCGTTCGTTGGTGCCCAGAATCGTAGTGGTCTTACCCGAACCGGGGCTTGACAGCACATTGATCACATAGGTGCCCGCCTCATTAAATCGCTGGCGCAGCTGATCTGCCAGGCGCTCATTGCGCGACAGAATCGGCGATGCGATATCAATCGTTTTCTCGGCCATACTCGGCACTCCTTAACTTCTACCATTTATACCCCGTACCCAGGTGGTTGGCGAGCTAATCGTCGGGGGTTTCGATTTCGATACTTGCGATGTCGAGCTCGCGGCCGTGCAGTAGGCGCACGTTGGCACCACCACACTGGGGACAGCGACAGTGGAAGCGGTCGTGGTCGAAAACCTCGCCGCAGTCCAGACACTCGCTTTGTGGATGGACCTCCTCCACGGCAAGCGCGCAGCCGCGCGTGAGCGGGTCCTCGTCGCGAAACGTCTCCCACGCAAAGTCGAGCGCCTCGCGCACGACCTCGGTCATATCCCCGATACGCAGCGTTACCAAAACGGCGCGCGAGGCCCCCGCCCCACGCGCCGCGCGAATCACTGTATCGAGTATGCCGTTGACAATGCCAACCTCGTGCATACCGATTTACTCCTCGTCGTCCTCGTCGTCCGAGAACAGGTCCAGACGGCTCACGAACAGGCCCTCCTTGCCCTCGCGCGCGGTAATGACCACGCGGGCGATAGCGAGCGAGATCTCGTAGAGCGAGAGCAGGGCGCCGTACATAAGGCCCAGGGTGACGGGCGAGCCGTCGGGCGTGATCACAGCCGAACCCACGAGCAGGCCTACGTACACGTAGCGCCAGGCGCTGCGGAAGGCCGCGTAAGACACGATGTGGAAAACAGACAGGTAGAAGATGATGAGCGGCAGCTCAAACGCCACACCAAAGCCGATCATAAAGAGCAGCTCCATGTTGACGTAGTTCTCCAGATCGGGCAGCGCCGTAGCAACGGCCGAAGTCTCGCCGATGAGCCACTCAAAGCCTGCCGGGATAATGATGAAGTAGCAGAAGATAGCGCCCAGGAAGAACAGCACCGTCGAGGCGAGCACCGTGGGCACGACCCATTTGCGCTCGTTGGGGCGCAGTGCCGGCAGGAAAAATGCCAGGATCTGCCAGATGATCATGGGCGTGCACATGACCACGGCCATCTTGATGGCCAGCGAGAAGCGCAGGCCAAAGCCGCCGAGCGTGGTGGTGATGTAGAACTTACCGTCCGGCACAAAGGAGCGGATGGGGTCTTCCAGGATGTCGAGCACCACGGGCGTGGCGAAATACAGCACGATGGCTGCGGCAAATACCGACACGACCACGATGGTCAAGCGGCGACGGAGCTCTCCCAGGTGATCGAAGAGCGGCATGCGCGCAGGTCCGATAGGCATTACTCATCGCCTCCCTTCGAGGCGTCGGCGGCAGCAGTGTCGTCCTCGGCCTCGAGCTCGCGAGCGAGCTGGTCGGCGACGGCTTTGCGCTTGCGGGGACGACGGGCGTACAGGTCAGCCGTCGTGGGCTCCGCCGGCTCGGGCTCGGGCTCTGCAGCAGGCTCGGGCTCGACAGCGGCGGCGGGCTCTGCACTCTCGGCCTCCTCGGCAGCGGCCTCGCCCTCAGCGGCACCCTCGCTTGCAGCCTTCTCGGCGGCAAGGCGGGCACGGCGCTCGGCGAAGGTCTCCTTCTTTGCTGGCGCAGCCGTCTCGGCGGCTTCCTCGTCCGCATCGGAATCGTCGTCGGTCGCAGCGGCCTTCTTGGGCTTGACCGGCGCCGACGCGGCCTCGCTTACCGGATCGATAATCTCGGACTGAACAACGGCCGTCATCTTTTCCTGCGTCTCGCGGAACTGACGGATGGCACGGCCGATCGTGCGGCCCATCTGCGGGAGCTTATCCGGGCCAAACAGCAAAAAGCCGAAGACCACGATGATCGCGAGCTCACCCTCTCCAATACCAAACACACATACCTCCAAGGCTCGATGTGAGTCGAGCCCGCACCGCGCCATTCGGCCGGAACTCGTCTATTCATTCGGTCAAGTATAGCGCCCGGACGCCAAAACGTCCGAGCGCATCACAAACATATGCCAAACGGCACGCCCTTTTGGGGGCCAAGATTATGCAGCGGTGATCGAAATCTCCTGGTCGACACCTAACAGCTGAACCACGCGCATCACCGGAGGCTGCACATTGGTGCAGCTAAAGCGCTTACCGTGGTCGACCGCGTGGTGCGCGGCGCCCACGAGCACGCCAATGCCCGTCGAATCGATGTAGCTCACCTGGGCAAAATCGAGCTCAACGGCCTCAGTGGGCTGCTCGAGCGCCAGGTCGATGGCATTGCGCAGGCTATCGGCGTTAGAAATATCGATCTCGCCGGTGACCTTAATGGTGTAGAGCTCTGGCGTGGGGTTGGTGGAAATACCCAAATCCATGTATACGCTCCTTTACGTATCGAAAGTGCGGATAGTACTAGGCGCGGACTTGCGGGGCCCTACGCGTTAGGCGCGCTCGGCACGCGCAAGCTCGGCAGCGACGAGCTTGACAGCCAGCACCAGCACATCGAGCGCAGCCTCCAGGTCCTCGACCGTGGGATAGCTCGGCGCGATGCGGATGTTGGTGTCGCGCGGATCCTTGCCATAAGGCCAGGTGGCACCAGCCGGCGTGAGCTTGACGCCCAGGTCGGCACAAAGCGCGGCGACCTTCTGGGCCGAGCCCTCGGGGCCATCGAAACTCACAAAGTAGCCGCCATGGGGATGCGTCCAAGTGGCGCAACCCGTGTTACCCAAGCCCTCGGTGAGTTTACGCTCAACGGCCTCAAAGCGCGGGCGCAGGAACTCGGCATGCTTTTTCATGTGCTCCTTGACCGCCTCGATGGTGGGAAGGAAGCGCACGTGACGCAGCTGGTTGAGCTTATCGGCGCTAATAAGACCGGCCTTCAGGCGCTTGGAGAACTCGGCGATGACCGCGGGGCTCGCACCGATAAAGCCGATGCCGGCGCCCGGGAAGGTGATCTTGGACGTCGAGGCAAAGGCCACCACGCGATCCTCGGTGCCCGCCGCGCGAGCGAGGTCAAAGATATTTGCGAGCTCGTCGGTCTCGTCGTACAGGTCGTGCACGCAGTAAGCGTTGTCCCAAAAGATGCGGAAATCGGGCGCGGCCGTGGGCATCTCGACCAGGCGGCGCACAGTGTCCTCGCTAAAGGTGATGCCCGTGGGGTTAGAATACTTGGGCACGCACCAGATGCCCTTGATGGAATCGTCGGCGGCAACCAGGCGCTCAACCTCGTCCATGTCGGGGCCATTGTCGGTCATCGCGACGGGGACGTTCTCGATGCCCAAGTCGGCGGTGATGCCAAAGTGGCGATCGTAGCCGGGAACGGGGCACAGGAACTTGACCTTCTTGCCGTCGTGCGCTGCCTCGTAAGCCTCCCAAGGGTCGCTGCCGCACGAGCCACAGCGCCAGAACATGCCGGCGATGTCGTGCTCAATCAGCAAACTCGACGAACCCAGCACGAGCGTCTGCTCGGCAGGGCAACCCAGGAACTCCCCCGCCAGCTTGCGTGCCGAGGGAATGCCCTCAAAGCAGCCGTAGTTGGAGCAGTCGACGTTGCCGTCGTGCAGATCGGCATCGGCATTGAGGATATCGAGCATGGGTCGAGAGATGTCCACCTGGGAGGGCGACGGCTTGCCGCGGGCCATATCGAGCGCCAGGCCCTTGGCCTTGACCTCGGCGACCTCGGCTTTGAGCGCCTCGATGGCGGCATCGAGTTCGGTGGCTTCCATCTTCTGGTAGATCGTCTGCATGGGGTGCGACCTTTCGCGAAGCGGTACGTTGCAGTTCGTCTAAGTATAGACCGCCATCGTCGCAACGTTATGAAGCCGTGATAGATTAAGTTCATCGCAATCAATTACGAATCGCCGCGCATGCCGGCGTGGGGCGCCCAAGGAGGCACTATGGAGTACGGATCGTTTCAGGCCGAGGAATTCGGCGACTTGCAGCGCCTGGTCGACGGACTGTTTTACGACCGCCACGCCATCGACCGCCTGGATCTGATCGTACAGGCCGAAATCTTGGACCTGGCGCCCGACCTCATGGAGATCGTGAATCTTTTGCCGCCCGGCTACTACGACCGCCAGTCACTTTGCGACCAGCTCAACTCCGCCTTGGCCGCCCACGGCTGGGGCGCCGTCTACGGCACCGTGGAATAGCCCTAGTCGTTTAAGAACGTCCCCAATGATTAAAACGCCGCCTGTGATGGTGTTCACAGGCGGCGTTTTTAAACTTGTATGTGCTTTTACTCGTCCTTGGGCGCGGGGTGCTTGCAGATCACACTCATGTAGATCATGCCAAGCACGGCTGCGGTGACCGAACCGGCGAGAATAGCGGCCTTGGCAGCCAGAACCTCAAACTGGGCCGTCGGGAAGGCGAGGCCGCTAATGAGAATCGACATGGTAAAGCCGATGCCGCCCAGAATGCCCACGCCGGCAATCATGTGCCAGTTAACGTTGCGCGGCAGCTCGGAGATCTTGAGCTTAACCAGGGCAAACGTCATGCCAAAGATGCCAATCGGCTTGCCCAGCAGCATGCCAAAATATACGCCGAGCGTCACCGGGTCGGTGAGCAGCGTGCTCATGTCCACGCCCACTAGGCGAACCTGCGCGTTTACGAACGCAAAGATCGGCAGGATCACAAAGTTGACCGGCGTGGAGATCAGACGCTCCATGCGGATGAGCGGCGGGGTCACGCGGTGCATGACGCGCTCGACCTTGGTGGTCGAGACGGTAAAGTCATGCTGGCCCAGGATGTGCGCCTCGTCGTCGTAGCGGTCATCGAGCAGCGGCAGGCACTCGCCCAGCCAATCGGTGAGGCTATCGAGCTTGACGCCGCACTTGGCCGGGATGGTGAAGGCCAGGATGACGCCAGCAAGCGTGGCGTGCACGCCGCTCTTGAACATGCAGAACCACAACAGCAGGCCCAGTATCGAATACGGGGCAAGGCGGTAATGTTGCGTCTTGTTGAGCCACACGAGCGCGCAGGTCACAAGCGCGGCGGCGCCCAACCAAAACGGATTGGGGCTCTGACCGTAGAAGATGGCGATGGCGGCGATGGAGATGAGGTCGTCGGCGATGGCGAGCGTCGAGAAAAACACGCGCACGCCGTTGGGAACGCGATTGCCCAAAAGCGATAGCACGCCCAGCGCAAAGGCAATATCGGTTGCCATGGGGATGGCCCAACCGTTGCGGGCGCCGGCATGGTTGAAGATCAGGTAGATGCAGGCGGGAACGACGACGCCGCCCACGGCCGCCAGCATGGGAAGCATGGCCTGGCGCGGGTTCTTGAGCTCGCCAACTGTCATCTCGTACTTAAGCTCAATGCCCACCAACAAAAAGAAAATCGCCATGAGGAAGTCGTTGACGAAAAGCTCAACGGTGAGACCGGCCGTAAGGTTGCCCAGGCCCACATACAGCGGGGTCTCCAAAAAGTGATGGATGGCCTCGTAGGCATCGGTATTGGCGCAAATGACGGCGGCGATGGCGGCGAAGACCATGACGGCGGCGGAAATCGTGCCGTTCTCGGCGATGCGCTCCCAGATGTCGTGACGTTCAAAGCGCTTGCGCTCACGAACGTTGAACAGCTGCTCAGTTGCTGCCATGGGCGGCTCCTTTCACGGGAAAGCTCCCGTCTTAAAAAAGCACGGCCCGCCCAAGTGGCGGCGCCGCGCTCTAACGTATTACGCTTGCATCTAGCCTACCCTGCACGACAAGCACGCAGGCATGGCCGAAAAGCGGAACCACAGGTTGAACATTATTTGCTCAACGGGACGGGCACGCCTGTCCAAGAGACGACGCGGCACCGTGCACAAAAAACGACCGGAGCGCGGGGCGTCCGCGATCCGGTCGTAGCGTTTGGTCAACTAAACCTAGCAGGCGGCCATGATGGGGGCAGCGACCTGCTTCTTACGGGAGAGGACACCCGGCATCCAGACGCCGTCGTGCTCGTCGGCAATGCCCAGGCCCTTCTGAGCGGCCTCGGTCTCGCCCTCGAGCAGGACCTGCGAGCCCTCCTCCATGATGTCGGTGATGCACAGGACAATGCCATCGGCACCCTTCTCGGCGGCGTAGGCACGCATGGCCTCGCGAATCTCGTCGATCATGCCGAGCGCACGACTCTTGTCGACGGTCTCGTACTGGCCGATGAGCAGCTTCTTGCCGGCGGGCTCGAACATCTTGATGTCGTTGCCGACCATCTCGGCTGCGGTGAAGGAGCCGGACGGACGGGTGAGGAAGACCTCCATGCCAAACTTGACCGGGTCGACGCCCACCTGCTCGCCGAGCTTAGCAGCGACGGCGCGGTCGACATCGGTGGTGGTGGGACTCTTGAGCATGAGCGTGTCGGTCATCATGGCCGAGAGCAGCAGCTTGGCCTGGACGTCGGAAAGCTCAACGCCGAGCACGCCGGCGAGCTTGGTGACGATGGTGCAGCTGGAACCCCAGGGCAGGCAGATGTAGTGCAGCGGGCCGGCGGTCTCGAAATCGCCGATGCGGTGATGATCGACGACGCCAAAGACCGTGGCGTCCTTAAGGCCGGCGACAGACTGGGCGGACTCGTTGTGGTCGGTGAGGACGACGAGCTGGCCGGCCTCGACGGACTCGATCACGCGGGGCTCGGCAATGCCGGCGTCGGCAAGCAGCTTGGCGGACTCGGCCGGAAGCTGACCAAGGGCGCAGGCCTCGTAGGTGTTGCCGGCATACTCAACCTGGTTGAGCAGCTGGGACAGGACGACGGCGCTCATGATGGCGTCGTTATCGGGGTTCTGGTGACCAAAGACAAGAACGTTTGCCATGGATATCCTCCACTTGATATGTGTACTTGGACGTAGCTATGGTAGCACGCTGACGCCGAACCTTATGAGACGGAAGGGTCGCGGCACAATTTGGGGCAAGCGCTGAGGCGAGGTCAGGGACGAAGCCTGTCCCCCTTTCACCACCTGCCCCCGCACCAGCTATTTACCGGCGGCGCGCAGGGCTACGTAAGCGGCACCGATGATGCCGGCGTCGTTGCCGAGCGAAGCGACCTTAATGGGCGTCTCGCGCGAGGCGGAGAGCGCGTACTGCTTAAAGTGCTCGCGGACCTTGTCGAGGTAGACATCGGCCGAAGCGGAAGCACCGCCGCCGATCAGGAACATCTCGGGATCGACCACGTTGGCAATAAGCGCCAGGGCGCGGCCGAGATAGTCGGCCATGGTATCGGCAGCTGCCAGCGCGAGCTTGTCACCCTCGCGGCAGGCCTGGAACACGTCCTTGGAATCAGAAGGCCCGGTGAGCTCGATGGGCTCGACGCCCGCCTTCTTGCACTCGGCAAGGTAGTTACTCACCACGCCGGTGGCGCTGGAATACTGCTCCAGATGGCCATGGCCGCCACAGCCGCAGGTGCGCTCCTCTTCGGGGTTCAGGCACATGTGGCCAATCTCGCCGCCGGCACCCACAACGCCCGATACCACGTCGCCGTTAACGATAACGCCACCGCCCACGCCGGTACCGATGGTGACCATCACCACGTTCTGTACGCCCTTGGCAGAGCCGAGCCAGGCCTCGCCCATGGCAGCGGCGTTGGCATCGTTTTCGTACTTAACGACCGCGTCGGGGCAGTGCTCCTGGATGGCAATCCTCAGTTCAGGCAGGTTGATAGCAATGTTGGCCTTGACCTTGGCATCGCCCGAAGCCGGGATGGGGCACGGAACGGCCAGACCAATGCCCGCCACAAAGGCGCGCGGAATCTGTGCCTTGGCGATCACCTGATCGATAGCCTCGGTCACCGCGGCAAAGCCCGCGGCGTCAACGATAGGAGGCGTGGGCACGCTGGCCTTGGCAAGCAGGTTACCGTCTTCGTCGAACAGGCCCTCCTTAACCGAAGTGCCGCCGACGTCAATGCCGATGTAGTACTGCTTAGGTTCCATGGGAGCCCACCTTTCTCGTTTAAACATTGCCTGTATGGTACCGCTCCCAAGGCAAAAACCTACCAAAAAGGGACAGGTTTGTTTTGGCAGGTTTTATCTGGGGAAACTCAAAGCATGAGATTCGGTTCGCTGGGCGGCAAAACAGCCCAGCCCCGTCCTCGAGCCAATCAATTTGCTCAATACCACATTATTAGAGTGCATATTGATTTGAAGCGCTCTAGTTATTAAAGAGAAGCGTTTTTCAATTATCTCTTTCTCGAACTTTTCAAAAACACAATAGGGATGCTTAGGTGTTGACTATACTTTCTTTTATACTCAATCAAACTGGAAAGGAGGTTCCATGATTCCCAAATATGAGGCGATAGCTGCAGATATCGCCCGAAGCATCGAGGACGGCGCTCTAAAGCCGGGCGACAAGCTACCCACCGTCGTTGAGTTCTGCGAGCTCTATAGCGTTTCCAAAATCACCGTCAAGCGAGCTATCGAGCAGATCACCGAGGAGGGCCTTGTCACCAGCCGGCGCGGGTCGGGCACCTACGTTAAGGACACGGCGGGTCTTCCCGACCAGGCATTTTTCCAGGGCAAGAATGACCGCGCCCAGGGTTTTTCGTATGAGCACCGCGGGGAGAAGGTAACCTCGGTGGTCTACGATTTCTCGATTGTCAATCCACCAGCGGACGTCGCTACTCAGCTGGGAATTGCCGAGGACGACTTTGCCTATCACATCGTGCGCGTGCGCCAGGTCGACGAGAAGCCCATCGTCATCGAGTACACCTACATGCCTCTCGAGCTGATACCGGGCCTTAAAAAGAAGGACCTGTACGGATCGGTCTATAGCTTTATCCGCGAGCAATGCGGGCTGAAGATTTCGAGCTTCCACCGCACCATCCGTGCCGTGGCGGCAACCGAGGAAGAGGCCGAGCGCCTGGACACCAAACCCGGCTCTCCCCTGCTCGAACTCAACCAGATTGGCTTCTTGGATAGCGGCACCGCGTTTGAATATTCTGTCTCGCACAACGTAGGCGACCGCTTTGAGCTGCACAACGTAACGCTGGCCTAGTTTTGTAATCCGGTGGGTGCTCGTTTTGAGCTGTCTTACGCGGCACCCGCACAACCTTATGGGAGTATGCACATGTCCGATTTGATTAAACTCACGCCGATCTTCCACGAGAAGATCTGGGGCGGCCGCCAGCTGGAGACCGTATTTGGTTACGACATTCCCGAGGGTCCCATCGGTGAGTGTTGGGCTATCTCGGCCCACCCCAACGGCGACTGCCAGATCGCGGAGGGCCCGTACGCCGGTCACACGCTTTCGTGGCTGTGGGCCGAGCACCGCGAGCTCTTTGGTAACTGCGAGGGCAAGGAGTTCCCGCTGCTCATTAAGATTCTAGACGCCAAGGACGACCTTTCGATCCAGATCCATCCCAATGACGAGTACGCCGCCGAGCACGAGAACGGCAGCCTGGGCAAAACCGAGTGCTGGTATGTACTGGACTGCGAGCCCGGCGCCACGATCATCGTCGGACAGCGCGCGCACGACCGCGCCGAGGCCGCGCGTATGATCGAGGACGGCCGCTGGGACGACATGCTCAACGTGCTGCCGATCCACAAGGGCGACTTTTTCCAGATTGATTCCGGTACCGTCCACGCCATCAAGACCGGCACGCTCATTTTGGAGACGCAGCAGTCGAGCGACGTGACGTATCGCCTGTACGACTACGACCGTCCCGGCACCGACGGCAAACTGCGTCCCCTGCACATTGAGCAGAGTCTCGACTGCATCGACTTTGATTCTCAGGCCCCGACCGACGGCACCGTGACCGCGCCCGAAGTCGACGGCGTGACCGAACTCGAGTCCAACCCCTGCTACACCGTCGATCGCGTGCGCGTCAACGGCAGCAAGACCTTGGAGCAGCACTGGCCCTTCATGTGTCTGTCGGTCATCGACGGCGAAGGCACCGTCTGCGGCGACCCCGTCCACAAGGGAAGCCACCTGCTAGCCCCGAGCACCGTCAGCTCCATCGACCTCGAAGGCAAGATGGAACTGATCATCAGCCACCTGTAAGCTACCGGTCCCCGAGCGCTCGCCGGGACGGGGCGCGGGGTTTGGTCGCCTGCTCGGACAGTCCTGCTCGCACGGAGAGCACATTAAGTGCTCTCCGGCTCGTGCGGAACTCGCGATCGACCAAACCCCGCGCCCCGTCCCGGCGAGCCTCCGACTAGCAACAACAATCACAACGCAACAAGGGGCTCCCCCGTTCATCAACGGAGGAGCCCCTTGCCATATCTAGCTATCAGCCCACCCGGCTCTCCAGACCAAAAAACGAACGAGCAAAGCGACGTTCGCAAGCAGCGTTATCAAAGGACCTGGGAGGGCGTATGGGGCAACATCGATCGCGAGTTCCGCACGCAAAGGAGGCCACTTAATGTGGCCTCCGTCTTGCGCAGGACTGTCCGAGCAGGCGATGTTGCCCTATACGCCTGCCCAGGTCCGCCGGAATTACGACAGCTTAACGATCGGCGCAAAGCCCTTCATCAGCTTTTTGGTCTGGCCGGTCTTTTCGAATTGAACCTCGATCATGTCTCCGGCGACCGAGATCACGGTACCCGTGCCAAAGGTCTTGTGGCTCACGGTATCGCCCGCGGCAAAGTCCTGCGATGCGCTGGCGCGATCGACCTTGCGCTCCACCGTCGGCGATACCTTGGACGACGGCTTTTTGGCTCGAGGTGCACCCGAACCAAAGGTCGAGGCAACACGGCCGGCATCGGGCGAGACCCCGCGATGACGCTCGGTCCCGTAGCTGCTGCCGCCAAAGAAATCGTCGAAGCTCGATCCGCCGCGCGAGGCGGAACCGCCCGTCGAGCGCGTATGCGAACCAAACACCTTGCCGCCATACATATCCGAGCCCATGCCCGAGCCAAAGGTGCCGTGACGGTCACCGCGCTTTTCCCAGCCCGTGCCCTCAAAACCGGCAGAACCGATACCGCTAAACTCGATATCCTCAAACGGAATCTCGTTGAGGAAGCGCGAGCGCGGGTTGGCAGAGGTCGAGCCGTAGGTGCGACGCGTGGCCGCATAGGTCAGGAACAGGCGCTTACGGGCACGCGTGATGGCGACGTAGGCCAGGCGACGCTCCTCCTCGAGCTTGCCCGGGTCATCGCTGCCGCCAAAGTCGTGCACGTGCGGGAAGATACCCTCCTCCATGCCGGCCACGAACACCGCCGGGAACTCCAGGCCCTTGGCGGAGTGGATGGTCATCATGGTAATGGCATGCGTCTCGCCGGCCAGGGAATCCAAGTCGGAGCGCAGGGCCAGCCACTCCATAAGTGCGGGAAGCGCCTTACAGGTGAGCGGACCGTAGGTGCGCTCAATCTCATCGGCATGCACGGCACCCGCCGGCATCTCCGTCGGCGCGGCATACGCGTTGCCCGCGATGGCGGCGGCCAGGGCATCCTGCGGCGAGAGCGCCGGGGCGGCTAGGCTATCGAGCGGATTGGAACCTGCGGCATCGCGCGCGCCGACGAGTGCCTCAAACGAAGATGCCGGGGCAAATGGCCCCGGTTCGGGCGCAGGCGTACTCACCACAACGGGCTCGGGCTCGGCGCCGGCGGGCACATCGGCAACACCTGCTGCGCGCAGCTCTTCCAAGCTCTCGAGCGTGCCCTCGATATCCTCGTGCGTCTCCTCAAATTCGGCGGCGACGCCCAGGAATTCCTGGATGTTCTCGGCGCGGCTCTCGGACTCCATGGTGCCCTCGGCGCGGAAGGCCTGCAGCAGGCCCGTCTTATCGACGATCATCTCGACGACGTCCTTGAGCTCGCCGTCCATGCGACGGCCCTCGCGCACCAGCGCCACAAAGCTCGACAGGCCATTGCGCACCTTGGCGCTAAACATGCCCGTCTCGGCTGTCGCAATCTCGCAGGCCTGGAAGAACGAGCAACGGTTGTCGCGCGCCAGCTGCTCAATCTTTTGGATCGAGGTGGAGCCGATGCCGCGGCGCGGCGTGTTGATGACGCGCTTGACGCTCATCTCGTCGGCCGGGTTCACAATCATCTTGAGGTAGGCCATGACGTCGCGGATCTCGGCACGGTCGAAGAATCGCGTGCCGCCCACGATCTTGTAGGGCACGCCCGCGCGCAGGAACATATCTTCGAGAATACGCGACTGGGCGTTGGTGCGATAGAACACAGCGATGTCGTCGTAGCTCGTGCCCTTGGAGTGCAGCTTTTCGATCTCGCCGGCAATCCAGCGGCCCTCGTCGCGCTCATCGCTTGCCTGGAAGGCCTGGATCTTCTCGCCGTCGCCCTCGGCCGTAAACAGGCGCTTTTCTTTACGCTGCGAGTTGTGACGCACCACGGCGTTGGCGGCGCTCAGGATATGACCCGTGGAGCGGTAGTTCTGCTCCAGCTTGACGGTCTTGCAGTTTTTAAAGTCCTTCTCAAAGTCCAGGATATTGGTGATGTCGGCGCCACGCCAGCTATAAATGGACTGGTCGTCGTCGCCCACGACCATAAGGTTTTGGTACTTGGCGGCCAACAGGTTGGCGATCTCGTATTGGACGTGGTTGGTGTCCTGATACTCGTCGACGCTAATGTAGCGGAAGCGCTCCTGGTACTTGTCGAGCACCTCGGGGCGGGTGCGCAGTAGCTCGAGCGTGCGCACGAGCAGGTCGTCGAAGTCCATCGCGTTGGCGGCGCGCAGGCGGCGCTCCAGCTCCAGGTAGACTTGCGCGGCCTTTTTGTCGTTGGGGCTATCGGCGCTCTTGAGCATGTCCTCGGGCCCGATCATGGCGTTTTTAGCAGAGCTGATCTTGCTGCGGATCATGTTGATGGGGAACTGCTTTTGCTCGATGCCGAGCGCCTGCATAATGTCGCGCACCATGCGCTTTGAGTCGTCGTCATCGTAGATGGTGAATTGACCGGTATAGCCCAGCAGGTCGGCGTCCTCGCGCAGCATGCGCACGCACATGGCATGGAAGGTGCACACCCACATGCCACGGGTGCCGCTTGGGATGAGTGCCGCCAGACGCTCGCGCATCTCGGCCGCAGCCTTGTTGGTAAACGTGATGGCAAGAACCTGCCAAGGCTTAACACCCAGGTCGCCGAGCATATGTGCGATGCGGAAGGTCAAGACGCGGGTCTTGCCCGAGCCGGCGCCGGCGAGCACCAGCAACGGGCCCTCGGTGGACAGGACCGCCTCGCGCTGGGCGGGATTAAGGCTGTCGATGTCGACGAGCGGCTTGGCAGGTTTGGGCGCCGGTGCGGAAGCGTCGTAGATGTCGAGCGGAACGAGCTCGGGCTCCGGCGCAGCGGGGGCGGTGTATGCATCGAGCGGCACGGGTTCCGGCGCGGGCGGCACGGGCGCGGCAGTGTTCTTTTCCCAGGGCAGGGGCTGGGTCATGGGCGACTCCTCATCTGACGGACGGCGCGCCTGCGGGCAGCGCCATAGTTTGAGCCGTACCAGTATACCGAGCCGCGCGGACACCGATGCAAATCACACCACGACTCCGTGCGCCGCCGCCAAACCTGACCCCAATGCCCAATCACGGAGCCACCGATGTCATGGCAGCAGCAGCGAGCGACGGTCAGGGCGAACAAATTGGCATGAAAAGAGGGCGGCATAGACCTTTTGGTCATGCCACCCCCTTTGAATGACAAGTTGT
>CAJLRE010000050.1 GCA_905208975.1 uncultured Collinsella sp.
CAGTACATCCTCTCGGTCGACCGCTATCAGATCGAGGTCATGGACCATCTAGACGAGCTTCCCGCCACGGGCGCCGTCATCTTCTGCACCTTCCCCAAGGTGCGTGATGGCGTCGGATATCCCGCACGTGTCTTTGCGGTCTGCCCTGCAGCGTAGAGCCCAGGCAAACGTTTCTTTTTCATAACAGCCGCCCCGCGCACCCAGCAATCACCCTGGCAGCATACAATCCATCAGGCGCCCCTTACGCGGGCGCCTTTTATATGGGGAGATGATTCACATGCAGATCAACAAGGTTGCCTTTATCGGCAAGGGCGGCGTCGGGCTGCTCTATGGCAGCATGATTGCCAAGACGCTCGGCAACGATGCCGTCGAATACATTATGGACGACGCTCGCTTTGAGCGCCATGCGAACGACGCGCTCACCGTCAACGGCAAGCCCTGCGATCTCACGTCCGTCCGCGCCAGCGAGGCGACACCCGCCGATCTGGTCATCCTCACGGTCAAGACAACCGGACTCGACCAGGCGCTCAAGACTATGGAACACATCGTAGGGCCCGACACGCTCATCGCATCCCTATGCAACGGCATCACGAGCGAGCAAAAGATTGCCGAGCGCTTTGGCTGGGAGCACACCGTCCTCGGAATCTGCCAAGGCATGGACGCTGTGTTTCTCAACGGCGCGCTCACCTTTACCAATGCGGGCGAGATCCGCTTTGGTGCGGCCGCCGGCACCGACCCCGCGACCGTCGCCGCCATCGACGAGCTCTACACGCGCTGCGGCATCGCGCACACCGTCGAGGCAGACATCGCGCACCGCATGTGGGCCAAGCTTATGCTCAACGACGGCATCAACCAGACCTGCATGGCCTACGGCGGTACGTACGGAAGCGCCACGGAACAGGGCTCCGAGCAGCGTCGTTGCTTTGTCTCCGCTATGCGCGAGACGCTTGCAGTCGCCAACGCCGAGGGCATCGAGCTCACCGAGGCAGACCTAACGCAGATGGTGCACCTCATCGAGGGGCTCGACCCCGCCGGCATGCCCTCGATGGCGCAGGACCGCGTCGCGCAGCGCAAAACCGAGGTCGAGGAGTTCGCGGGCACCGTCCGCCGCCTCGCGGCCAAGCACGATATCCAGGCACCGCAGAACGAATGGCTCTATCAGCGCATCCGCGAAATCGAGGCAAGCTGGTAACACCGCCGCACCGCATTCAACAGTCTCAATATCAAAAACCGCCGCAAAGGGCACTCCCCTTGTGGCGGTTTTCATATTCAGCCATGGCCAACAGTCACTTTCGCAACAGTTAGAGATGCGACTCCGGAACCTCGTCCTCATCGTCGCGACAAAGGACAACACCGGCGCTTCCCAGCAGTGTGGCCGCGATCAACGCGCCGATCACGATAGGAGCAGCCCCGCATGTCCCCTGCATGCCCGCGACGAGCGCGGCCGTGGGACCAAGGCAGCCAAGCATCAACGCGACGGCGGCAATGGCAATATCTCGAGCATTCACAAGATCACTTCCTCCAAGAGAAAGACCCTATTTCTCATGAACTAGTGTGCCCCGCATCCATACGCCCAGCGTACCGCCACGGTAAGGGCTCTGTTAACTCAAGCGCACATAAAGAAAGGGCGGCTTTACGTTGCCTAAAAGCTCAGTAAAGACGCCCGCCCATCATGTGCGTATTTTGCTTATGGCAGATTACCAACCGGTGTAGTAGTCGGTGGTTCCGGCAGCGCAGCCGGAGTCATAGACCTTGCAATCACCCTTGGAGCCCGTAAAGGTCGAGCCCTGGGCCATATCGCCCGCGGCAACAACGTAATAGCCGTCGGAATCGCGCCAGAAGCCCTCAGAATCCTGCGTCCATTCGCCCGTGCGGTGGTGATACAACACGTTGCTGCTGTAATAAGTCTCGCGGCGGCCGTTATAGTTATTGACGCCGCTCGAGCGCGTCAGACCCGAGCCGTTCGCGTAATACGCAGCAGACGTGTAAGACGAGCCGGAGCCGGCGTTGTAATACGAAGCCTGGGCGGCCTCGGCAGCCTCCGCCTCGGCGGCAGCGGCCTCGAGCGCTTCGCGCTTGGCATTCTCAAGCACAGTGCGCAGCTCATCGAGCTCGGTCGACTTCGCGTCGACCTCCCCCATCGTCAAAAGGCTGCCCGCACCATCGATACAACCCTGCAGCACAGCGCGCTCGTCATCGGTGGCATAGTCACCATACATGTTTAGGATAATCTGAGCGCGTATCTCAAGGGAATCGCGCTTGGCCTCCATCGAGGCGTTCCACTCCTGCATGGAACCATAACCATCGCCGCGATAATCAACGGGCTGTACCAGCGTCGTCTCGGACGGCGTAGATCCAACCGTATCGGACAGTGTTGCGGCGTGGGCATCAGTTGCACCGGCGCCCGCCAAAAGTGCCACGGTCAGAGCGGCGGAAAGGGCAGCGGCTTTCGGTTTTCGTGAATCGATCCTCATGTAGCTGGAAACCTCCGTAGTGCGTTTTTGCTGCGTTTGAGCTGCGTGTGATTCGATCGCGCTGCATAGTACCTCGAGCAAATCGCGACCTGCGGTTTTACTCAAAAGGCGCACGTCAATTGCGTAAAACTCACATCCTCTCAACAGGAGTTTTCCACAACTCGAATGCATAAAGCATGCCAAAAACCCTGTAATAGCGCCCTTCCTATGCAAAAAAGGCGCCTGCGCAACCATTGCTTGCGCAGGCGCCTTGAGCAGGCATTTTATGCAGTTATACCTATCGAGTCGCAAGGGGTCCTTGCACAAGTCGCCTTACTCGTCCAGCGCGGCGAAGGCCTGCTTCAGATCCCAAATGATATCCTCGGCGTTCTCGGTACCGATGGAAAGACGAATCGTGGAGGGCGTGATGTTCTGCTCGGCGAGCTCCTCGGCAGAGAGCTGGGAGTGCGTGGTGGTAGCCGGGTGCACGACGAGCGACTTGACGTCGGCCACGTTGGCGAGCAGCGAGAACACCTGCAGCTGATCGATGAACTTCCAGGCGGCCTCCTGGCCACCCTTAATCTCAAAGGTGAAGATCGAAGCGCCGCCGTTGGGGAAGTACTTCTGATAGAGCTCGTGATCGGGGTGCTCAGGCAGGCTCGGGTGGTTTACCTTGGCGACGTGGCTGTCACCAGTCAGGAACTCAACGACCTTCTTGGTGTTCTCGACATGACGGTCAACGCGCAGTGACAGAGTCTCGGTGCCCTGGAGCAGGACCCAGGCGTTGAACGGGCTGATGCAGGCACCCTCGTCACGCAGCAGAATGGCGCGGACATAGGTCGCGAAGGCGGCAGGGCCGGCAGCCTCGGCAAACGAAACGCCGTGGTAGGAGGGGTTGGGCTCAGCGATCTGGGCGTACTTGCCACTCGCCTTCCAATCGAAGTTACCGCCGTCGACGATCACACCGCCCAGCGACGTGCCGTGACCACCGATAAACTTGGTTGCAGAGTGGACGACGATGTTGGCGCCGTGCTCCAGCGGACGGAACAGATACGGGGTGCCGAAAGTGTTGTCGACGACAACCGGCAAACCATGCTTCTTGGCGACCTCGGAGATGGCGTCGATGTTGGGAATATCGGAGTTGGGGTTGCCGAGTGTCTCGAGATAGATGACCGTGGTGTTGTCCTTGATGGCCCCCTCGACCTCTCCCAGGTTATGGGCATCGACGAAGGTGGTCTCGACGCCAAACTGGGAGAGCGTATGCTCCAGCAGGTTGTAGGAGCCACCGTAGATGGTCTTCTGAGCCACCACGTGGTCACCGGCCTGGGCAAGAGCCTGCAGGGTATAGGTGATGGCAGCGGCACCGGAGGCGACGGCGAGACCTGCCACGCCACCCTCGAGTGCGGCGATACGGTCCTCGAAGACGCCCTGGGTGGAGTTGGTCAGACGGCCGTAGATGTTACCAGCATCGGCAAGACCAAAGCGGTCGGCGGCGTGCTGGGAGTTGCGGAACACATAGCTCGTGGTCTGATAGATAGGCACGGCGCGGGAGTCGGATGCGGGGTCGGCGCTCTCCTGGCCAACATGAAGCTGCAGGGTATCGAAACCAAAGGTGTGCTCGGGGTTGTTGATGAACTGGCTCATGATGATCTCCTTGATCGAACAAAAGTAAATAAAAAGAGAGAAGTAAGTCGCTGTCTCCTGATCACGCCGACGGGCGCAAACAGGAGCCCGGCATTCGTCTTGGTAAGCAATTCATATGCGGGCCTCCTTTCGCATCCCGGTTCCGTGGTTGGCTTAATTACCTACCGCCTTTGTGTGTTTTGAATAGTACGAGCATTGTTTCGCTCGGTCAATCACTTAAAAGCGCTAACCTGTTATCGGTTTTTTAGATAGCTATCGAAAGGACGGGCACCGATGACCCTCCAGCAGCTTCGTTTTCTTATCGCCGTGGCAGAGTCCGGCTCAATCAACGCCGCAGCTCAGCGCCTCTATACCGCTCAGTCCAACATCTCAAACGCCGTCAAAAGCCTAGAACAAGAGCTCCATCTGGAGATCTTTACGCGCTCCAGCCGCGGCGTCACGCTCACCAACGACGGCACCGAGCTTTTGGGCTATGCGCGCCAGGTCGTAGAGCAGGCCGACATGCTCGAGGCACGCTACGAGGACGGTGGCACCCCGCAAGCCCGCCTCGCCATTTCCGCCCAGCACTACGCCTTTTCGGTCGAGGCCTTTGTCAATGTAGTCGAGCGCTGCCGCGACAGCAAGTTCGAGTTCATCATGCGCGAGACCACCACATCGCAGATCATCGATGACGTCCGTGCGTTTCGCAGCGATATCGGCATTCTGTATCTGGATGACTTTAACGCCCGCGTTCTGCAGAAGGCCTTCGCCGATGCCCGCGCAAGCTTCCATCCCCTATTCGACGCGACGGTCCACGTCTTCGTTAGCGAGCGCCACCCGCTCGCACGCCGCCCGCAGCTGTCCCTTGCCGACCTCACGCCCTATACGCGCTACAGCTTTGAGCAGGGAACCTCAAACTCCTTCTATTACGCCGAGGAACCTTTTAGCTATATCCCTTGCGACCGCAACATACGAATCTCGGACCGCGGAACACTTACTAACTTACTTATCACGTCGAACGGTTACACCCTGTCGACCGGTGTCCTCTCCAATGAAATGCAATGGGGCATGGCATCGATCCCGCTAGCAGACGCCCCAACGATGCACGTTGGCTACATCATGCACGACGAGCGCAAGCCCTCTCTCCTCTTGCAGCAATACCTCGACGAGCTCAACCGCATCATCCATGCCAACTAACAGTCGGAAGACGGGGTAGAAATCGTAGATTGCTGGCCCCCGGCGGGCATGGCGCTACAATGGTCACTCACACGAAACGTACCCAACGAAAGGAAGCCCGTGAAGGTCATCATCTATACCGACGGCTCGGCCCGATCAAATCCGGGACGCGGCGGCTACGGCGCCGTGCTCAAATACACCAACCCCGCCGGCAAGACCTTCACCTCCGAGCTTTCGCGCGGCTACGCCAAGACCACCAACAACCGCATGGAACTCATGGCGGTCATCGTGGCGCTCGAGGCGCTCAACCGCCCTTGCGAGGTCGAAGTCCATTCCGATTCGCAGTATGTCGTCAACGCCTTTAACAAGCACTGGATCGACGGCTGGAAAAAGCGCGGATGGAAAACCGCCAACAAGCAACCCGTCAAGAACCGCGACCTGTGGGAGCGCCTACTCACCGCCAAAAGCAAGCACAAGGTTGATTTCATCTGGGTTAAGGGTCACGCCGGTCACGAGCTCAACGAGCGCTGCGATGAGCTCGCCACCACGGCGGCCGACGGCAGCAACCTCGATATCGACGCCGGCTTTAACGAGAGCGACCTGTAATAGCGTTTTCGCGCAGCTTTATATCCCCACGCGCTACACTCATCCTGTAAACCGAACGGCACGAGGGGGATACATGCTGCGTATAGCGACCATCGGCACATCCATGATCACCGACGACTTTATCCAGGTCGTCAACGCCAACGACCAAGCCGCGTTTGTGGGCACGCTCTCGCGCGATGCCGATCGCGGCGCTGCCTTTACCGCCGAGCATGGCGGCGAGCGAAACTTCACCTCACTTGACGAGCTCGCGTCCGCCAACGACGTCGATGCCGTCTATATCGGCAGCCCTAACGCACTTCACTACGAGCAGGCCCTTGCCTGCATCGCCGGTGGCAAGCACGTTATCGTCGAGAAGCCCTTCTGCGCCACCGAGGCGCAAGCGCTCGAGGTCTTCCGCGCTGCCGAGGCAGCAGGCGTCGTGGCCCTCGAGGCCATGCGTCCCCTCCACGATCCCGCCTTCCACGCCATCGAGGACGCCCTGGGCGAGATCGCCCCCATCCGCCGCGCCTCATTGCGCTTTGGCAAATATTCCTCGCGCTACAACGAGATTCTCGCGGGACGCGCCACCAATATCTTCGACTGCAGTATGGCATCGGGTTCCCTCATGGACATTGGCGTCTACACCGTCGAGCCCATGGTCGAGATTTTCGGCATGCCCTCCGGCCTTACGAGCATGGCTACTCTGCTCGACCCCGCAACGCGACAGCTCACGCACGGCCCCATCGACGGCTGCGGTTCCATCCTCGCCAGCTACGGCGGTGGCCGTATCTCCGTCGAGCTTGCGCACTCCAAAATAACGAATGACCTGCTGCCCTCGCAGATCGAAGGCGAGCGTGGCACTATCCAGATCGACCATCTGTCCACGCCCCGCAACGTCCGCATCGACTATCGCGGCGACGTCGTACGCGGATCGGCAACCGAGGCGCCGCGCGAGCAAGGCGACAACGGCCGCGTGCTCGACCTGCCCAAATCGAGCAACACTATGGAATACGAGCTCGCCGACTTTATCACCGCCATCGGCGGCATCGATAACGTTAAGGAAGAGATTTGGGAGACCCCGGCGGGACGCCACGAGCTTGGCCACTACCGCGATGTCACGCTCGTCTCGCTGCGTATCATGGATGCCGTGCGCCAGCAGGCCGGCATTACCTTCCCGGCCGATACAGGCAAGCAGGCCTAGCGATGGGCTTCTTCGATACGTTCTTCCCCAGCGTCACCGGCGGCAGTCGAGAGCCTCAAAAACCATCAAACGTCGAGCTCGAGCTGCGCCGCAGGCTTACTGTGCTCGCAAGCGACGAGGCCACTCAAGACACTCCCCTGCGATATTTCCTACGCTGGGAGGGGCAAGTCCAAGGCGTTGGTTTTCGCTTTACCAACACCAACCTCGCACAGGCACGCGCACTCACCGGCTGGGTGAGTAACATGGAAGACGGGTCAGTCGAGATGGAGATACAGGGAGCTCCGGCAAACATCCTGTCTCATCTCGAGGCGCTTCATGCCTCCTACGAGCGCATGGGAACGCGTTTTCGCCTCGTAGACGCCCAGGCCCGAGCCCCACTTGCCAATGAAGACGGCTTCACGCCTCGTTATTAGTATTGTGTGCTAAATACGGTATCATTTACCTACGACCTTTGATAGAAAAGAGGCGAGGCGCATGGCGGTGCAAAGAAGGAATACCAGGCAGCGAAAGCTGGTTCTTGACGCCGTGCGCCAAAGCTATAACCATCCCACCGCCGACGAAATCTACAACGTCGTGCGCGCGCAGGATGACAAAATCAGCCGCGGCACGGTCTACCGCAACCTCAACCTCCTGGCCGATGCCGGGGAGATCCTCTCCATCAAGACACCGGGCGGCAGCCGCTTCGATCGCACGATCGAGCCGCATGCGCATATCATCTGCACCTCGTGCAGCCGCGTCATCGACGTACCGCTCCCCTTCGATGCCCAGCTCGACGCCAGGGCATCCGAACAAATCGGATGGAGCGTCAGCTCGCACTACACCATCTTTGAGGGACTCTGCCCCGACTGCCAGTAGCCTTTGGGACATGCCTGCAAATCTACTTGCCCATCCGCTACAGCAAACAGTACATTTCTAGGCATGTCCCAAATATCTACTCGGCGAGCAGGCGACGCAGTTCTTCTTCGACCGTGCGCACGTAGCGGACGCGGTCGTTGATGCCACGCATAGAGGGATTGCAGCTCTCCATTAGATAGGGATGGCCCACGACGTTGAGCATGTCGCGGTCGTTTTCGTTATCTCCAAACGCCATCATTTCGTCAGGCGAGATCCCCAGTGCACGGCCATAATCGGCAAGCGCGGACCCCTTGCCCGAACCGAAACCGATAAAGTCCGTCCATTCGGTTCCCGACGTCATCACGTCAACACGGTCGCTAAAGAGGCACTCAAAAAGCTCCAGCGCCGCCGGCTGCTCCGCCTCGGGCGTCTGGAAGGCAATCTTAATGACATCCTCGTCAATGTCTTCGGGACGGTCGACTACCGCCACATCACAATGGACCTCATAACGCAGGTGGTCAACAAACGCATCGTTGCTGCTCATGGTGTAGAGGTGTCCCTCGCACGAAAGGGTCACGTCGGCATGGGGGTACGCAACCACGGCATTCGCGATATCCATGGCCAGGCCACGCTCCATAGAACGCTTGACCACGGCACGCCCCTCGCTCATGACCAGGGCTCCGTTTTCGCATACATAGGCGAGTTCATCGGCCACCGGGGCAAACAGGTAGCGCAGGCTCGCGTATTGGCGACCGCTCGCCGGCATAAACACGATACCGCGACGATGCAGCTCATCGATAAGCTCAAAGGCCTCGGAACGCGGCTCGCGCTCCCCCGGATGCAGCAACGTGCCGTCCAAATCGCATGCAATCAGCTTGATTCCCTCAAGACCCATATGCTTCCCCCAAAGCCTCCTATCAACAGCAAGACGGACCTTGATCGGTCACCCCCTCAAAGCCCGTCTTGCGCATACGCGCGCTTAGTCGCGCGTCTTTTTAACGATGGTAAAGTCCGGAGCCATGCTCACGACGACCTCCGCCGCACTCGATGCAAAGCGCCGGTCCACATCGAGTTCACGGGTAACCACCGAGAGCCGAACGCCCTCGACACCCCGGAGCATGCGGCCCAAAACAGGCTGCACCGGCGTATACATGCGCACGGTATGCTCGTCCGAGTCGCCTCGGAAAAGCGGCGCGTGCATATTGCCGATCTCCCAGCACGCATGCGCAAGCGCAATCGGGTCCATGCGGTCGACTTCGACCAAATATACCTCGGCGCTGCGCAGGCGCACGACAACCGCCACGGGCACCACACCCGAACGGTCAATGGCGAGCACGTCGCCATCGGCAAGACGACCGCCGTCGACAGTATCCAGCCGAACATCGATCGTGCGCCCCAGCTCCGTCACGCCCGCAAGCGCGCATACATCAGCCTGGTCCCAATCGAGCAGTAGCTCGTCAACTTCAAAGACACCGCCCAGCTCCCGGCGAAGCAGGAGTTCATAGGACGGATCGTTGAGATCTCCCAAGCGCTCCGTAGATACCAGGTCCACGGACATCAGCTAGCCCTCGACCTCGACGAGCTCGATATCAAAGTTGAGGTCCTTGCCGGCCAGCTCGTGGTTGGCGTCGAGCGTCACGGCCTCGGGCGTTACGTCGATGACCACGGCGGGGACGGGCATACCGCTCGGCGTGGACAGGAAGAGCTTCATGCCCTTCTCGATCTGCTCGATGTTGGGAACCTGTTCGGCCGGGAAGGTCAGGACCATCTCGGGGTTGTGCTCGCCGTAGGCATCGGCGGCCGGGATGTGCACGGTCTTCTTCTCGCCCACCTGCATGTCGACAACAGCGGCATCGAAGCCCTTGATCATCTGACCGGCGCCGCAGGTGAACTCCAGCGGCTCGCCGCGATCGTAGGAGCTATCGAATTGCGTGCCGTCGTCGAGCGTGCCGCGATAATGAGTCTTGACCTTCTTGCCCTGGTTGGACATGGAAACCTCCGTGATAAGGGCGGCGCACAACGCGGGCCGCCATGAACATATGGCGCTAACTATACCCTAGTCATACAATTCAAAGACAGTTTGCAAAGAAACGCTGCAACCGGAGGAACCATGGCATATCCCGTATTTGACCTACACTGCGACACCGCCGACCGCATCGGCTGGGCCACGCTCGATCTCGACCTGCGCTTTACCGCCGGCACCGACGGTTATTTCCCCGGCGACGAAACGCATCCGCAAGATTTCGACCTCATCGAGGGCAACGCCTGCGCCATCTCGCTCGCAAAGATCGGCAACACGCCGTGGGCACAGTGCTTCGCCACGTTTGTCCCCGACGAGATTCCCACCGCCCACGCCGCGCGCTTCCAGGCGCAGATCATGGCGCACATGAGCGGCCAGGCCATGCTTAACCACGACCGCATGGTCAACGTACGCAGCGCGGCAGACATTCGCCCTGCGCTCAAAGACGGCAAGGTCGCCTGCATCCACACCATCGAAAACGCCACGTTCTTTGCCGAGGACCCCGCGCTGATCGAGGTACTCAAGAGCCTGGGCGTACTCATGTCATCACTCAGCTGGAACGCGCAGGGGCCGCTCGCGAGCGGCCACGACACCCACGCCGGCCTCACCGCCGCCGGCATCGAGGCCCTTACGCAGATGGAGCACGCCGGCATGGTGCTCGACGTCTCCCACCTCAACGATGAGTGCTTTGACGAGGTTGTCGCCCACGCCACGCGCCCCTTCGTCGCCAGCCACTCCAACTCCCGTACCGTCTGCAGAGTCAAGCGCAACCTCACCGACGACCAGTTCCGCACCATTCGCGACATGGGCGGTATCGTCGGCCTCAACTACTGCAGCGAGTTCCTTTCCAACGACGCAACCAAAAAGACCGCCGCAGACGTCACCTTCGACCAGCTAGCGGCACATATCGAGCACTGGCTCGACCTGGGCGGCGAGGACGTCATCGCACTCGGTGGCGACTGGGACGGCGCCACTGTGCCCGCCTTCCTCTCCGATGCCAGCAAGATGCCCGAGTTCCAGAACATGCTCTCCAAGCACTTTGGCAAGACCGTGATGCAAAAGCTCTGCAGCGACAACGCGCTTGCCTTCTTTGAGCGTTATTAATTTCACATCCCTTGAGCGGGCCGGCATGCCGAACGGTCGACATGCCGGCCCGTCCCCAATCCAAAGGACCGCTTTTGACGCAGCAGTTTACGATTTCCGCATCCCGACCGGATGGGACGCCCATCCCCGTCGTCGTTACCAAAAAGTGCGTCAAGAACTTCAACCTACGCGTCACTTCGAGCGGTGAGGTCCACGCCAGCGCACCGCTCGGCGCCACCCGCGAGCGTATCGAAGCGTTTGTGAAGCGCAACAGCGCCTGGATTACCAGCCGACTTGCCCAGCGCGAGCAGCGTCAGGCAACGGCACGAGAGCCGCTCGGCCCCTCGTCCATCATTGCACTTTGGGGCAAGCCCATCACGGTACAGGATGCACTCGATCACAACTTTGCATCACCTGCACCGCGGCCCAAGCAAGCCACCTTCGCAAGTTTTATGGGTACCGACGAGCCAAGTGGATGCGCGCAGGCAAAGCAGCGCACAGCCCTTGACGGCCTAACGCCCAAAGAACTCCAGACCCGCATCGACCAACTCTATGCATCCGAGGTCACCGCAGCGCTACGCGACATCGTGCACGCGTACGAAATCGCAATGGGCGTCACCGTTTCCCGCATTTCCGTACGCAGCATGAAAACGCGTTGGGGCTCATGCACGCCCAAATCCGGCGCCATTCGCATCGGGCGCGAGCTCGCCGCCTACCCCGTCGAATGCCTCGATATGGTTGTCGCCCACGAGCTCGTCCACTTGCTCGAGCCAAGCCACAATCAGCGATTCCACGCCCTGCTCGACACGTACTGTCCCAACAATAAAGCTCTGTCGCAGCGGCTCAAGCAGCCACCCATAGAGTCGTATTAGAACCGGTTAGCGCACGCGCTCGATCTCGACACCGCAGCTTGCCAGGGGCAGGCCAACAGGAGCCCACGGCTTATCGAGCTTTATGCGCACACCAAGCAGCGAGGGATAACGGCGCAGCAGCATCTGGGCTGTCCCCTCGGCTGCTGCCTCGATGAGTTTAAACGTATGCTCGCGCAGATAGCCATCGACATCGTGGCACACCGAGCCATAGTCAATCGAGGCGTCCAGATTATCGTGCTCCCCCGCCGCGCGCAGGTCGGCATAGAGCACCAGAGAAACGATGAACTTCTGACCCAGCGCGTTCTCCTCGGGATATACGCCATGGTTGGCAAAAACCTCAAGGCCGTCAATGACAATACGGTCGGCATGGCGCAGATCGTCATAGCTCACGTGGGGTACCGCCGTCGCGGTAGAAATTTCATCCCTACCACGACGGGCGAGCTCAGCACACTCAGTCTTGGTTGCACTCTCGGGCAGCTTCTTGTTACTCATCGCGATCGTCTCCTTCGTTTAGAACCCCGACCGCGCAAACTAACTACACGCGAATCGACAGGTTCTTTTTATCATCGCTCCAGTTGCAAGCATTGCGCGCGGGGCATGCAAAGCAGGCGCGCGACGCTTTGTCGGCCGCATAGAGCAGACGCTCAAGCGGTTGGCTGTTCACGCGCAGCTTTCGATGGCCCAAAATGGCCGTCTTAATGGCTGCGGCATCGGCCGGCTCAAACGCCACGTCATCGGGCATGCCGCCGAGAATCGCATCAGCGACGCGCTCGCTTGCAACATCATGGGATATACCCGATTCATACTGTTCATCTTTGCCGATATCGTGAAGAAGTGCCGTGGCGTAGATGACCTCGCGGTCAAATTCGAGCTGTTCCTCGAGATTCTTGATCCACATAATGCGAGCGACATCGAGCAGATGGTCAATACCGTGACGGCAGAAGATGCGCCCCGATTCCAACTGCGCAATGTTGCCCAGGTGCCGCCGGAACAGCCCGTTGGCACAAATGTAATCAATGCGAGGCATGGCGCCAAAGGGGGCCAGGCCCGAAGCCATAAAGCCGCGACGCGACGTCCCCTCATCGGTCTTCGATGTAAAGTCGTTGACGACTCTCATGGTTAGCGGCCCAACATCCTAAAGAAACGCTCCTCGAGCGCGGGATCGGTCTCAAAGACGCCGCGGCGAGCGAGCGTCACGGTCTTGGTGCCGGGCTTTTGCACGCCACGCATCGTCATGCACATATGCTCGGCCTCCATCAACACAATCGCTCCCTGGGGAGCGAGATAATCCATGAGGGCATCGGCAACCTGTGCACACAGTTGCTCCTGCAGCTGCAGACGGCGGGCATAAACCTCAACCGTGCGGGCAAGCTTGGAGAGTCCAGCCACGCGACCGTTAGGGATATAGCCGATGGCAGCTTTGCCGTAAAACGGCAGCAGATGATGCTCGCACAGCGAGTAAAACGTGATATCGCGCTCGATAACCAAATCGTTCGAAGCGACGGCAAAGGTTTTGGACAGGTGTTCCTCGGCACTCTGGTCCATACCGCCGGCAATCTCACCATACATACGGGCAACGCGCGCCGGGGTCTCCAGCAGGCCCTCACGAGTTGGGTCCTCGCCTATGCCCTCAAGCAACAGCTTAATGGCGGCCTCGACTTTTTCCTGATCGACCATCTGGGCCTCACTTTTCCGATTTCACGTTCGCGCTATGGTACCACGCCCTCCGGCATCGACCACAAGCTACATAGTATGGGTCGAATAGACCGGATCATCACGCCAAAGTTCAACCGCATCACAAAGCGCAACGCCCTCGCGCTCAGCACGGGCGCGCGTAGCGTTCATATCGATCACGCGCTGGTTGCTCGAGCCCCTAAAGCGCAGCGTGATATCGTACAGGTCCTGAACAAACGGGCCGTCCACCAACATGTCGAGGCAGGCAAGGATGCGGTCCGTCACCTCGGTATGATGACGACCGCCCGGCATAAGCTCCTCGAGTACGTCGCCAGTAAAGCACCAAATAGTCTTCCCCGACCCCACTGGATAGGCCGCGCGAACACGCTCGACAAAATCAACGAGCCCAGCCTGATTCTCGGGCTCCATGGGCTCCCCGCCCAGAATCGTCAGGCCATCAATAAAGGGATGGTCGAGGCTCTCGACAATCTTGTCCTCGACGGTGCGATCAAACGGCTCGCCCGCAGCAAAGTCCCACGCGACAGAGTTAAAGCAGTTCTTGCACCCACGACGGCACCCACTCACAAACAGAGAAGTACGAACGCCTTCTCCATCAGCAATGTCGAAATACTTAATGTTCGCGTAGTTCATAGGTAACTCTCCCGGGAGGCCGGGACATATCATCCCGTCCTCAAACATTCTCGGCCTGCGGCCTGCGAAACTGCGGGCGGGACGATATG
>CAJLRE010000051.1 GCA_905208975.1 uncultured Collinsella sp.
AAACACTCGACATGTAATGGAATGGGAAGGAAAGACGGATGTCCAAGCCGCGTCGTCGTAAGCAGAAAAAGCAGGTCAAGGCCGAGCTCAAGCTCAGGCAGTTTGCCGCCACCGAGCTTTCCGACCAGCTTGCCGCCCAACACTCCGCCGCCGATCTGCCGCGCTTTATGGTCGACACGGTCGCCGGCGCCTATGCGCCCGCCGATGCCGAGCTCATGATCAAGGGCTTCGGCGCCGCGGTCACACGCCCGGTCACGCTGCGCGCCAACACGCTCAAGGCGACCGCCGAGGACATCGCCGCCGCGCTCGACGCAGCCGGCATCGCCCACCAAACCGTCGCCTGGTACCCGGACGCTTTCATCCTGCCCGAGGCCCAGGTTTCCGACCTGTGGGACCTCGACATCTACCGCGACGGCAAGATCTACTTGCAAAGTCTGTCGTCCATGATGCCGCCGTTGGTCTTGGGCGCCCAGGCCGGCGAGGACATCCTGGACATGTGCGCGGCCCCCGGCGGCAAGACGACGCAGATCGCCGCCCTCACGCAGGGGCAGGCGCACCTTACCGCCTGCGAGATGAGCATTCCCCGCGCCGAGAAGCTCGAAGCCAACCTCCACCGCCAAGGCGCAAAAAACGTGCCCGTCATGCGCATCGACGCACGCGAGCTCGACGAGTTCTTCCGCTTTGACCGTATCCTGCTCGACGCTCCCTGCACCGGCACGGGCACCGTCGTCAGCGGCAACGAGAAGAGCCTGCGCGGCCTCACCGAGCAGTTGCTGAGCAAGTGCGCCCGCTCGCAGCGAGCACTTCTGGACCGCGCCATGGGAGCCCTCAAACCGGGCGGCACGCTCGTCTATTCGACTTGTTCGATCTTGCCGCAGGAAAACGAGGACGCCCTGCAAGAGGCCCTCGACAAGCATATGGACTGCGAGCTCATCCCCCTCGACGGCACGCCAAGCGAAAGTGAGGCACGCCGCGCCCAGGAAGCTGGCGAGAAGCCGCGCATCGAGTCCAACGCCCTGACCGAGGCCATTGCCGCGGGTCAGGTATCGGCCATCGCCAACGGCCTGCCCGGCACGCTCACCATTCCGCCCAGCCGCGAATTTGAGGGCTTCTACATTGCCCTGATCCGAAAACGCAGCTAGCGTACGGATCCAAAACTCAACAAGCTATCTCCGTGCGCGTTTGTCCTGCTGGTCGCGATGCTGTTTAAGCATCGCGCGCTCCTTGCGTTCGGCCCTTTTGCCCTTAATGGCCGTGACCACAAAGTAGATGACCGCGGCGGCAACGATTGCGCCCACGCATAGGCCAATCGAGCCCAACATTGCCGAAAATTCCATACCGCGTCACCTCTCTTTTAAACGGGACTTTCAAGATAGCACCTCGATCCCCGCCACCACAGCTCCTTCACGTTCGCCGCCCTTCGGTCTAACGGAGGACGCGGCGGGGAAAAATCAACTCGTCAAACGATTTAGCAAGCACAACGCTGCCGGCACCCTGCCGGCCGTCATCACATAGAATCGAGCCTCC
The DNA here is from genome assembly GCA_905208975.1 of uncultured Collinsella sp. Classification (GTDB taxonomy): domain Bacteria; phylum Actinomycetota; class Coriobacteriia; order Coriobacteriales; family Coriobacteriaceae; genus Collinsella. The sequence goes on from CAJLRE010000051.1 coordinate 1,528, forward strand.
ATGGATACCCTCAACGATCTAAATGAGCGCGTCGACGCCTTCGTCGGCACCAGCTCCTTCGACACGCCTGCCGCGGCAAACGACCAAGCCCCCATCGATGTGCCCGCCGAGGTTCACGAAGACATCGTCGCCTCGGTCGATTTCTCCGAGGTCGAGCTCGCAGACGAGTTCACCGAACCCCAGGTAGCCGTGACCCCCAACGGACTGCTTCCCATGGAGCCGCTGCCCATCGACGGGCGCCTGCGCAAGGCGGCCCTTCGCATGCCTGACGAGATTGAGGAGGCCAGCGGCTTCACGCTCTTCGGCCGCCGTATCAAATCGCTCATCTACACCACCGACGTCGCGGTCATCCGCAACTCCAACGCCGACGCCGTCTTTGCCGTTTACCCCTTCACGCCGCAGCCGGCCATTACGCAGGCGCTGCTGACCGTCGCCGAGTGCCCGGTCTTCGTAGGCGTGGGCGGTGGCACCACCACCGGTAAGCGCTCCGTGCAGATGGCAGCCGTCTCCGAGATGCAGGGCGCGGCGGGATGCGTGGTCAACTCCCCCGCCACCGCCGAGATGGTCGAGCACATCACCAACATCGCCGACATCCCCGTCATCGCCACGGTCGTTCGTTGCGACGACGATGCTCACGCCAAAGTGCGCGCCGGCGCCAAGATCCTCAACATCGCCGCCGGCAAGAACACGCCGCAGGTCCTGCGTGAACTGCGCGAGCACTATCCCAACCTGCCGCTCATCGCGCCGGGCGGCAAGACGCCCGAGAGCATCCGTGAAACCATCGCCGCCGGAGCCAACGCCATCATCTGGACGCCGCCTTCGGCACAGCAGCTACAGACCGACATGATGCAGCGTTATCGCAAGATGAAGGAAGACGCCACACCTGTCATCTCGCGCGACGATGTACCCATTATCGACCAGGTCGCCGCCGCCGAGGTCAGCCAGGTCGAGAACATGAATCCCGATGTGCCGATTCCCGACGAAGTCATCGAGCGCGTCGCTTCGATCCACGAGCGCGTCGAGGAGCATCGCGCCAACCGCGGCCTCAAGCCGTCACTGCACGGCTTCTTCTTCCGCGGAAAGAAACGCTAGCAAAACATCTTGGCCCGCCCCACAAACGTGAGGCGGGCCGTTTTCGTTTGAGCAATCATGCAGCGACGTGATGGGGCAAATTAATCCACGCGCTTGTCGCCCATAAAGAAGAGCGCCACCGTACCAGGTCCGGTATGCGAGCCAATCAGAGTACCGATGTTATTGATCTCAATCTTGCCTTTAAGCTGCGGAACCTGTTCCTCAATCAGCGCCGCAACTGCCTCGGCATCCTCGCGGCACGCCGAGTGCGACATGATGCACTTACCCGAATAATCCGCACCGTCCTGCACGTGTGCCATCATGGTCTTAGCCATCTCGGAAATCGCGCGCTTCTTAGTGCGAATCTTCTCACGTGGCGACAGCCCACCTTCGCAATCGACCGTCATAAGCGGGCAAATCTTAAGCGCCGTGCCGATGATCGCGCTCGCAGCCGAAATGCGACCGCCGCGCAGGTAGCTCGACAGATCGGTCGAAAAGAACCAGTGGTGCAGGTTGAGTTTGTGCTCCTCGATCCAGGCGGCCGTCTCGTCGAGCGAAGCGCCGCTATCGCGCACGTCGGCGGCGCATTCCGCCAGCAGGCCAAAGCCCGAAGACGCTGCCAGCGAATCGATGACGCGCACCTTGCCGCCCTGGGGATAGCGATCCGCGAGCATCTGCGCCGCAACGCAGGCCGATCCATACGTGCCCGAAATACCCGACGACAACGTCAGGTGCAGCACGTCTTTACCCTCGGCAACAAACGGCTCCCAAAACTCCTCGTACTCGCCCACGCTCACCTGAGACGTCTTGGGCATGGCGCCCGCGGCAATCTGGGCAAAAAACTCGTCCGGCGTAATCGACTGATACAGATCGTCCGTATAGACAACATCGTCGATCTCGTAATGAAAACACACGACAGGGATATTGCGCGATTCAAAGAACTCACGGGTTCGATCGGCGGCGGATTCACAGGTCAGGACAAATTCACTCATATGAGGCTCCTTACTCATTGCTGCGCAAATTATCGCACAGCAAGCGTGAATACGGTACAAATGTCCACTATTTACCAAATAGAGCCAAAGGTGGTGAACATCTTTACCGTCATCATCTCTATCGATCCCGGAGGCATACGTCTGTAAAAACGACCCTACGTCTCCACCCAACCGCCATATCTACCTCAACTAAATCGATTTACCAAACCGTTCGGCCAACAATTCGACCTCCCACCCCCAATCGAAACAAAAGCGGCGCATACTGATAAACGTTTGACGCTGTTTATCAGTTTTACCAACCCCATCGGAAGGTGTTTCATGGTCGCATTCGATCGCAATCCGCAAGACTTCAAGTATCTGCGTCTGCTGTCGAAACAATTTCCCACCGAGCAATCCGCGTTTACCGAGATCATCAATCTCTCGGCCATCCTCAACCTGCCCAAAGGCACCGAGCATTTTATGAGCGACGTGCATGGCGAGTACGAAGCCTTTATGCACATCCTCAACAACTGCTCGGGCGTCGTGCGCGAGCATGTCGACGAGATTTTTGGCGGCACGCTTTCCTTTGACGAAAAGGGCGAGCTGTGCACGCTCATCTACTACCCGCACGAGAAGATCGAGCTGGTCCGCAGCCAGCGCGAGGACTCGCCCACCTGGTACAAGACGATGCTTGACCAACTCATTGTGGTTGCCCGCTCGCTTTCGAGCCGTTATACGCGCTCCAAGGTGCGTAAGGCCATCCCACGCGATTACGCCTATATCATCGACGAGCTGCTGCACACGCACCCGGACGAGAACAACTATCGCGTGCGCTATCACGAGCGCATCGTGGAGTCCATCCTGGAGACCGCAAGCGCCGACGACTTTATCGAGTCGCTTGCCTCGCTCATCAAGCGCCTGGCCGTCGACCACCTGCACCTGGTGGGCGACATCTTCGACCGCGGTGGCGGCGCGGCCAAGATTATGGACCGCCTGCTCACCTACCATTCACTCGACATCCAGTGGGGCAACCACGACCTGCTGTGGATGGGCGCTGCGGCCGGTGAGCCCGCCTGCATCGCCACGGTGCTGCGCAACAACCTACGCTACGACAACTACGAGATCCTGGAGAACGACTACGGCATCTCGCTGCGTGAGCTTGTCGCCTTTGCCGATGCCACCTACACCGCCGGTGAGTCCATCACCCCGCTGATCAAGGCCATCAACGTGCTGCTCTTTAAGCTCGAGGGTCAGATTATCCAGCGCCATCCCGAGTTCGACATGACCGACCGCCTGTTACTCGACAAGATCGACCACGACACCGGCACGGTCACGCTCGCCGACGGCAGCGTGTGGCCGCTCACGACCAACGACTTCCCCACCGTCGACCCGACGGACCCCTATACGCTCACGTCTCAGGAGCAGCACATCATCGACAAGCTCGTGTCCGAGTTTGTCACCGCCGATCACCTGCATCGCCATATCGATTTCCTCTATTCCCACGGCTCGATGTACAAGGTCGCCAACGGCAACCTGCTGTTCCATGGCTGCGTGCCGCTCAACGAAGACGGCACCTTTAGCAGCATGAACTGCCTGGGCACCTGGCACGCTGGCCGCGATTATCTCGATTTTTGCGACCACATCGCCCGCCGCGCCTGGCGCGTGGGCGACCGCGACGCTCTCGACTGGATGTGGTACCTGTGGATTGGCTTTAACTCACCCGCCAGCGGACGCCTGGTGCGCACCTTTGAGCGCGCCTATATCGCCGATAAGAGCACCTGGGTCGAGCCGATGGACCCGTACTTTACGCTTACCAAGTCGCCCTCGGTCTGCGATGACATCATGCGCGAGTTTGGCGTCGCGCCCATGGCATGCTCACCGACCGGTCACATCATCAACGGCCACACGCCCGTTAAAACCACCAAGGGCGAGCAGCCCATCCGCGCCGAGGGCAAGCTGCTGGTCATCGATGGCGGCTTCTGCCGCGCTTACCATCCCAAGACGGGTATCGCCGGCTATACGCTCATCTCGAGCTCGCGCGGCTGCCGCCTCAAGTCGCACCGGGCCTTTACGACGGTTGCCGAGGCACTCACCCGCAACGTCGATATCGAAAGCGAGACCAACCGCTTTGACGAGGCCGACCGTCGCCGCATGGTGAGCGACACCGATTCCGGTGCCAAGATCCGCAGCCAGATCCAGGACCTGCGCCAGCTGCTCGATGCATATAGAAACGGTGCTATCGAGGAGCGCGCCTAGCACCACCCGTGGGGATTGGCTAAACTTGCTGAGTTTGTCATCCCCGCGGCGCCCCGGCGCCACCATAAGGCAGGTACCATGCAAAAGCTCCTTGCGCAGATCATGAAGTTTGGCGTCGTCGGCGTCATTGCCACGGTCATCGACTTTGGCATTATGAATCTGCTCCACTACGGTCTGGACCTCAACATCCTAATCGCCAACACCAGCGGCTTTATCATCTCACTCATCTTTAACTACCTCGCCAGCATGAAGTACGTGTTTGCGCACAAGGAGGGCATGAGCCGCCGCCGCGAGTTCATTATCTTTGTCGTGCTGTCTGTGATCGGTTTGGGACTCAACGACGGCATCGTGCTGGCGCTCAACGCCGGCCTGGGGCTCGAGGCCAATATCGCCAAGATTTGCGCCACCGCGCTGGTCATGGTCTACAACTTTGTGACCCGAAAGATCTTCCTGGAGGGCGAGGAGACCAAGTAGCTCGGCCTCCTCGTTGCACTACGGGGCCCACGGACGACGTGCGTCGAGCGCTGCGTTGTTCGTGGGCCTTGTTCGCTTACGGAAGGATTTGCAACGTTTGCGGATTGTCTCTTGCAAATTTGACGAGTTCGTATAGTTCTTGCCAAAGACCTTACGTTTCCCATGCAAAAGCTCTAAAGTAACTTTTTGCTCGATTCATCAACGCATTGGATGTGATTACGTGCGCAAGGCACTGGCACAACCTCATACCAAGCAGTTCCTCAAGTTCGCTGTCGTGGGTCTTATCTCCTTTGGCATCGACTGGGGCATGCTCATTGCGCTCGTCGAGCTGTTCCACCTCGACTTTTTGATGAGTACCACGCTCTCGTTTATCACGTCCGTCGTGGTCAACTACTGGCTCAGCATGAAGTACGTGTTCGACCACCGCGAGGGCATGAGCCGCAAGCGCGAGTTCACGATCTTCACCATCCTGTCGGTGATCGGCTTGGGCCTCAACGACCTGTACATGTTTGTGGGCGTCACATTTTTGAGCATCGGATACCAGGCCATGAAGGCAATCGCAACGTTCCTGGTCACCTGGTACAACTACTTTAGCCGTCGCCTCTTCCTCGAGGGCGCACAGTCGTAGACGCGTAGACGGCCCAGCATAATCTCGCTTCGCAGCCGGCTGGAATTCACGTTCCAACCGGCTTTTTGTTTGCAGAGCCTGCCGAGGAAGGCGCACGAGGTGGGCTACAGCGTCGGAATGGGACGCAGTTTCCCTAGGGGCGCCGTTCCGGAAAGTGCATCCCAGACTGCACCCTCAGAGCGGGACACAGTTTCCGAAACGCCGCCCCGGCGGAAAGTGTGTCCCGGAATTCGCCTTCAGAGTGGGATGCGATTTCCGGTTGAGCCTCGATTGGGAAACGGCGTCCCATTCGCATGAAAAACGGGCGACTCGGATGTTTGTCCGAACCGCCCGTTTGGCGTGGTATGTCGAGGCATTTAGCCCGTTACGTAATACCAGACAACGCTGTCGCCGTTGGATAGGACGTAGTTGCTGCACGCCGTGTTGGGCGTAACACCATTAACGGAATACATCCAGCCACTCGTGCTGCCGTGCTCCTTCTCGGCTAAACCGCCAATGCCGGCAACATACGTACCGTACGACGAGCCGTGCGCGTTCACGGAAAGGCCCAGCGCGCACAGGGCATCGTAGGCCGTAGCGCCCTCGTTAAAGGTGAAGGTGCCACCAGAAGATACAGGATTGCCCACAGCGCTCGATGTGACTGAGACCGTTACCGTGACGTAGCCAGGCTGATGCGAGCCATCCTGATTGCCCGCAGAGGCGCCGCCACTGTTGGATGCAGACCCACCGCCGAACGCCGAGCCGCTGCCCGAAGAAGAGCTCGATCCACCGGCGGATTCGGAGCCCTGTCCGGCAGACGTGTTGCTGGACTTCATGCCGCCCTTGCCTTCGGACTTCTTCTCCTTCGAATCCTTATTTGAGTCCTTATCCGAAGATTTAGAATCGTCATTGGAGTCCGATTCATCCGAACTCTTGGACTCGGAGTCCGCAGCATCAGAAGATGAGGAGCCCGCCGCCCCCGTCTTGTCAGAGGCGGTAGGGCCAGAGTCGGCGACACTCTTACCCGCCACGGCCTGAGCAATCCAATCGATAGACCAAGCGCCGCCGGTGGAAGGCTGGACAAAGCCCAGCGAAACAACGATCAAAACGATGCAGGCAGCTGCAAGAACACCAGCAAGCGCCTTGCGCCGCGGGGCGGACGCCGCCGAAGCGGCGCCCTTTTGCTTTGCATCGTCGAGCTGAATGAACGACGAGTCGGGCTGTTTGGAGTCGGCGTCCTGAGATTTATTGGACACAGCCCTCACCTACCGACGCTTGGTGAGTGCGAACACGCCGATGACGGCGAGACCAATAACGCCAGCCGCCACGCCAACAATGGCGAGCGGGTTGAAGCCAGACTCCTGCGCAGAAACCTCAGAGGACTTTTTGGCAGCGGTCGAAGCGGACGAGCCCGTGTCGGACTTGTCGTTCTTCTTGTCGGACTTCCTGTCCTTCTTGTCGGAATCCTTCTTGGAATCCTTGCCGTCCTTGGTCTCGGTCGTGGTGGTCGTGGAGACCGGCGTCTGGCCCGGAGCAACGGCGCCGCCGCCCTGCTGGCCGCTCGTTCCGTTGCCGGAGTTGGCACCATTGCCAGAGCCGCCCGCATTACCATTGGAGTTGCCGTTGCCACCGTTATTGTCGGCGGGATACTTGACCCACTTGGCATACAGCGTCATATCCGCCGTCACCGCAGTCGCGAAATCGTACGCCTTAGTGCAGGCGGCATCGGAGAACCAGCCGGCGAAGGTGTAGCCCTCGCGCGTCGGGTCGGCAGGTTTGGCAACCGTCGAACCCGAGGCGGGAGTCTGGTCGTCAATCGACGATCCCCCCTGTGTATCGAACTTCACACGATGGGCCTGAGACTTCACGCAGAACAGATGGCCAGAGTCATTCGTGTAGTAAAGGTTACCGAACTTGTCGCAAACAACCGATGCCATGCAGTAGTTGGCATAACCGGAACCGGGGACAAACACTTCAGTCGCCTCGGCATCGCCCAGCTTGTACATATACACGCCGCCACCCGAAGTGTAGTTGGGCCAGTTTCCCTTGGCGCCGTTCAAAGTAAAGTACACATACGTCTCGCCGTCGCGCGTCGAAACGAGCGGCGTACTCTTAGACTCAAAGCCAAGCTCTGCGCCGTCAGCCTTCGTGATCTGCTTCACGCTCATATCGGACAGGTCGACAATCGAAAGCAGACCTTTGCCCTTCCAGTCGTTCGTGGTCTTGCCGTTGACGAACGCATAGTTCCCGCTAAATACGGGTGTCGAAGTCGAATATGCGGCAAACTGCGCTTGAGCAACTTCAGCGAGGGAGCCGTCGGAGCCAATCGTCAGCTTATGCAGGGTACCGTTATCACGCGTGACAGCATACACAAACCCGTCGTGCTCAACAAGCGCAGAACGGATATTGCCCCCAGCGAGCTTAATCGAACCGACAAGCTTTGACAGATCGGCGGAATACACGCGCACCTGGCCATAGTCACCGCCAACGACATAATAGCCGTTGACCATCAGGCCGCCAGACCAATAGAAGCCGCCATCGGTAACGGAGGCACTGCCGGCAACTGCACCCGTATGAATATTGATGCGCTTGATAGTGCCGTTTTGCACGTCTTCACCAGACCAATAATCAAGAGTATTGATATAGACGTAATCACCGTCAACGGTCAGCGAAGACAGGTTCTGTTTCGTAAAGGCATCGGAATACCAAAGCGTCTCAAACGTTTTCGCCGAAACAGCCTGCAGGTAACCGCCGGAAAGCGGAATCAGAATGATGCCTTGCGCGACAACAGGACGGCACGTGCTATCCATAGATGAGCCAAGCTCAAGGGATCGCACGACGGAACCCGTCTCAGGGTCGATCTCGTTCAGAACGGCATTCCATGTCTTTCCGCCCCATACCGAAGCGCCCGTGACAAGGTACACCTTTCCGTTCGCGACAAGCGGATCGGAAGCAGAAGCGTTTGCGCCCGCCTTCTGCTGTTCTTCGGTCAAAAGGTTGAGCGCCCAGGAAGGCGTATCGGTCTTCGTAGTGGGCGTCAGAGCATCAGCCGCCGAGGCGGAGCTGCCGTTTGCAAAGCCATTCCACGAGACATCGACATCAGGATGCTCCGTCTCGGGATTGGTAGCAGGAGCCGTTGTGGGCTTCTGCGTGCCGTCACCCTTAACATAACGGAACTCGACGCAATCGCCGTTCTTAAGGAAATAGCTCGGGGCACCGACGCTCGCATACCCATTGTTTACAAAGAACGACCAGTAGCTATACGGCGCGGCGCTCGTTGTGCTCAGCACGCGGCCATCGGGCATCGTCGCACTCGTAAGACCCCATGCATTTGCTTCGAGGTTCGTACAACCGGCAGCCGTCATAAGCTGCTCGAGCACCGACTCGGCTGTCGTGTCTTCGTCGGCGGGAAGCGTAAGCTCGGTCAAGGGCACCACCGATTGCTCGGTGTAGTTGCCGCCGGCGTCACTTGCGGAAACACCCGTGACCTTGGCCGTCACCGTAATGGTCTTGCCCTCGTTCGGGTTGTCGAGCCCCGTCGTTCCCTTGACGTTTACCGTCGCAGAAACATCCAAGCCGGCAAGTACCGCGTAGTCCGAATTGTCGGGATAGCGCTCGGCATAACGGGCAAAACGCTCACTCTTCAGACGGCCGCTGATTGTAACCTTCGCGTTGTACTCAGGTTGCGTAAACAGAAGATTCTCGTGCGAGATTACGCTCGGCTTGCTCGACTTGAGCAAACGATAGGTATTCTCCGTACCACCAGAAAGTTCGCTAAACACAAAGCCATAATGGCCAGCGGCCTCTTCGCTGGTATAGCACCAGTTAACCGCATATCCCTGACCGTACACCTTCAACGGCGCATGCAGGTTCCCCGTCACATTGGAGGCATCCTGACCGTCAAGAATACCCTGAGAGAATGTTGACTTTGCAAGGCTCAGATGGAACAGCTCAGCATCAAGCTCGTTCTGGTCCTGCGGGGCAATCGCAAAGTCGAGGGTCTTGCTTGCCGTGACCTCGGCGTTGGACTTATCGGTCACCGTGAGGGTGATCTTGGTCTTCGCTGCCTCGGTGCCAGGCAGCGGCTGATAGACCGTGCCCTTGTAGCCGTTGAACGTAATGTCATCGGTGCTGGCGGAGTACTTGACCTCGAAGTACTTGCCGTCGATATTGAGCGTGCTCGTGCGCGGCATCTGCAGGTCGGCGGTTAGGCCGTCTTTATCCGCAACCGTTTTGGTGCCGGAGTACTTGATGTTGTCGTAGGTAAAGGCCGCATCGACCTTCTCCTGGAGCGCCTTCTTGTCGGCGGCGACCTTCTCGGGATCACCCTTGACCGTCACGACAAAGTCGTGCGAGCCGGCAAGCTTGATGTCGCCGCTCGTAACCGTAACCTTGGCGGTCAGCGTCACGTCTCGATCGCTCGATGCGCGCGAAACCTTACCCGTCTTATCTTCCCAGCTATAACCAGAAACAAACAGGCGCTCGGTGTCGGAGCTTGTCCATTCAACAGAGAATTTCTTTGCGGAACCCGCCTTGTACGGAAGCGTGACATTTTGGGTCACGCTATCGGCGGACTCGCCCGCCGCGTAGCCAATCTGCAGGGATTCGGCGGCTCCGTCAAGAAGGTCTTGCAGTTTAGCCTCGTCCCAAGCAACCTGCACGGACTTGTTGGGCAGGTAATACTCGGTCTTCTCGCCGTCACGCGACAGCTCAAACACCACATCGGCACTACGCAGACCGTCGATGTTGTAACTAGTGTAATCGTTGGGGTCAATGAAGAAGAACGTCACATCGCCGTTGGTCTTATCCTGGGCGTCGGAGATACCGACCGTGGCCTTGTCATCCTCAGCCTTAAAGGCAACGCCGCCCTCGGAGACCCTAACGTCAACGTCGGTAAATCCCAGATCGGCAAGCTGCGCCTTCAGAACATCGTTGACGTTGCCGCCCTTGGCGCTGTAATCAACAACGATCTGCTTATTGGCATCGTTGAGCTTTTGGACTGCAGCCTCAAGCGAGCCTGCGGCGATAACGGGATTGGCAGAGACGAGCTCGACCTTCGAGCTGCCGCTCGTGGCGACAGCCTTCAGATACTTGCCAGCAGCAGATGCCGAGACCGTCGCCTCGGCGCCCGACATATCAGACAGCAGCGTCCAGTCGGCCTCCGGAGCCTTCGCGTTGTCGGCCGCATACCAGGCAACAGTCGCCTGACCAGTGACGTCGATACCGTTGGTGGCCGAACCGTCGGCGCGCTTGGCCTGCGCCATCGCCTTAACCTTATCGCCCGAGACGAGATGGGTCGAATCGCTATTGATCTGCGGCGTAGTGGTCACGCGCAGCAGGCTATACTCCCCCGCCGCGGTGACGCTATCGGACGAAACCCATTCAACCGTGTTGTCGAGAGCGCTCGCCGTAACTTTGATGCGCTTGCCGACAAACGCATCCGTAAGAGTCAGGCTGCCATCGGTCGTATCGATACCGTCGGTGAGCTCGGTCCAATCGGCATCGCCCTCGCCCTTGGCATACCACGCCATGGTGAGCTCGGCATCGTCGGGCACGTCCGTGGTCGAGCCCGACCAGCTGCCCGGAACCTGCACACTCGGCGTGATCTTTGAACCCACGCTGAGCGTAACGTTCTTATCGGCAAGCTCAATGCCTGCCAGCTTGTACTGACCCTTGAGCGTCACGGGGCCGAGCGGGGCAACGGACTGTGTACCGTACGAGTTCTTCTTCTGCGTGCTGGAAACGGTGTTTTCGCTCGTCACCTTCACACGCAGATACTTGCCGGCATAGGCGGCATCAACGGTATAGGTGGCCTTGGTAGCACCGGGGATATCGGTGTAAGCGGAGTCGTAGCTCGAGCTGCTATTTGCATACTGCCACTGGTAGGTCACATTATCGGTGCGGTCGATATAGTTGTAGCGCGAACCGTCCTTTTTGCGCACCTTAGTCTTGAGCGTATCGCCTACGTGCACGCCATTGGTGGCAGGAGAGCCCTCAAACTGTACGTCGTACAGCTCAACCTGGCCCGCGACGGAAACGGGACCCACCGCATAGTAGGGCTTCTGCTCGCCATAGCCGCCGTTGGCCTTGGCCACGACGTAGCAGCCCTTAAGGGCGGCGGTCACCGTCAGGGCGTTACCGGTCTCGCCCTCGATAGGCGTGTTGCACGAGCCGGCGGTATTCGAGGTGCCCTTATACCACTGCCACGTGACATGCGAATCGGCGGTAACGTCGGCGGAACCCGCCTTGGCGATCGCCGTAATCGTGGAACCAACCTCGACTTTGCCCGAAGTCGGGCTCATAGTCACACTCGTGACATTAATTGAACCGGTGGCAGCAACGAGAGCGCCCGTGTTGTTGGCCATGCTCGAAGAGCCGATCTTCGAGGACACCTTGCACTTGAGGTACTTGCCACCCAAAGCATCGGTTAGCTCGAGGGTCTCACCCGTGGCGCCCGCGATATCGGTATACGCGCCGCTCTTGGTGTCAGAGCACTGCCACTGATAGTTGAGCTTGCTCGCGTCGACGAACGCGCCGTACGCGCCGCCCTTCTCCTTGGCGCGGGCCTTAGCGGTATCCCCCACCGCAAAGACGCTCGTGTTGTCCCTGGTGTTAACGATAGACACGGCCGAAAGCTCGACCGCACCGGCCTGTTTGACCTTGCTGGAAGTGGTCTTGTTCACCGTGTTGACGCCAGCGTTGGCCTCGACCCTGATGTACTTGCCTTCAAGGTCGTCGCCCACCACGAGCGAAGCGCCCGTCTCGCCCTCGATCTTGGTAAAGCCCGAGTACTGCGAGGTGGATGCGGACCACGTGTAGGTAACCTTGGCGTCGGCGGGGGCTTGCTGATAATAGCTTATGTACGGAGTCGCCGTCAGGGTATCGCCTATGCTCGGCGTGTCGCTATTCAGCTTGACGCTGTTAAGCTCCATCTGACCGGCACCCAGCACGGGGCCAGGAATGTAGTTGGCATTGATGCCCGAGCCGGAAGAAACGGACGGACCATAGTAGTCCTTGCCATCAACCGTTACCTTGCAGATGAAGTATTTGCCTTCCATCGCGGCGGTGACGGTGAGCGACTGCTCGTGGCCTACGACCTCGGTGTAGTCGGCGACATTGCTACTGGCCCTAGTCGTACCGGCGAGCCAGGTGTAAGTCCAGGTGCCGGGATTGGCAACGGACTCAGTCGAAGTGCCGTACCAGTCGTCCTCGACCTCATCGTACATATTTGCCCAAAGCGTCTCACCGGCCTTGAGCGCGCCCGACTTCGTGGAAT
>CAJLRE010000052.1 GCA_905208975.1 uncultured Collinsella sp.
TTTGCAGCTCGTTCTTATCCAAGGCATCGCTCCCATCGTATACGCTCCATAAACGTCAATAAGTTTCTCACGGTTTGCCTCTGTGACGCCCGCAAAATCCGATGCTTACAGAATGAGCGAACACAGCTGAGAGCCCCAATCCAAATGAGCTGCTTATGTGGTAGCATCGGGATTCGCATAAATGAGGGAGTAGTCGCGTGATCGGGTTCGCCTCCGGTGGCGCGGCAAGTCAACACACTGGCCGATGCGGCCTGGCTTGCCTTAATGAACGAGACTCGTGGCTGTGCGCGCAACGCGTACGCCACGGGTCTTTTTTGTTACTCCCCCAAGAGGTACACGCGGGCCCGCCCGCAGAGAGGGAGCCAGACTATGGGACTCGCAGAGCTCGTACTGCTCGCCGTTGGCCTTTCGATGGATGCCTTTGCCGTATCCATCTGCAAGGGCCTTGGCATGAAGAAGATCAACCTTAAAGTCGCCGTGGTGCTCGGCCTGTTCTTTGGCGGCTTTCAGGCCGGCATGCCCGTAATCGGATGGGCGCTCGGCAGTCAATTCATGGGCATCATCGGACCCATCGACCATTGGATCGCCTTTATCCTTTTGGCCTTCATCGGCGGCAAAATGCTGTGGGAAGCCTTTACCGATGACGAGGATGAAGGCGACGGCAAGGATGCCGAAAAGATTGACCTGGGCGAGTACCTGATCCTCGCCATCGCCACCTCAATCGACGCCCTAGCCGTAGGCATCTCATTTGCGGCGCTCTCAGTCGACATCATGCCCGCCGTGTCGCTCATCGGCATCACGACCTTTATCTTCTCCGTCGCCGGCGTAGCGATCGGCCACACCTTTGGCGCGCGCTACGAAAAGCCCGCCACCATCGTGGGTGGCGTCGTGCTCATCCTCATCGGGCTTAAGATCTTGCTTGAGCATCTGGGGATTTTGGCGCTGTAACGAATAACGGCCGCCCGGCATTACGCCAGGCGGCCGTTTTCATAGCCAGCCGTTTTAGAGCGGCTTAGCCAAAGCAACCTTTACGCAGCGAGGCGCTTGAGGACGTCGATGAGCAGCTCGTAGAAACGCTCGGCAGAAGCGAGCTCCATGCTCTCGTCCGGGGTGTGGACATCGGAGAGCGTCGGGCCCACGGCGATGGCGTCCAGGCCGTGCAGGGCCTCAGCAAACAGGCCGCACTCAAGGCCGGCGTGAATGGACTCGATGCGCAGCTCGGAGCCAAAGAGCTCGCGATAGCTCTCGACAAAAACGTCGCGGACCGGCGAATGCTCGGCATAGCTCCAGCCGGGATACTCGAACTCGAACTTGGCGTCGAAGCCCAAGACATCGGCCAGCGTCTGCAGGCGGTCCTTGAACTCGTTCTGCAGCGAGGTGATCGAGGAGCGCGGGGACAGCATGATCTTGACCTGGTCGTCGGAAGTGGCGACCACGCCGATGTTGGAGGAAACCTCGACGGAGCCGTCGGTGGCAACGTTGCGGCGAATCACGCCGTTAGGGGCAAGACGCAGGGCGCGGATGAGGGCAAGCGCGGACTTCTGATCCATGGCCTCGACCTCGGCGTCGTCGGCAATCTCGACGGTGCAGGTAAAGCCGGGGTCGAAGACCTCGAGCTCGGCAGTGACGTCGGCGATGATGTCCTTTGCGATCTGGGCCGCGGCCTCGGCGGCAGCGTGGTCGGCGTAAACCAGCTCGGCCTTGCACTCACGGTTGATGGCGTTGTCCTTAGTGCCGCCGTTAAAGCTAACGATGGCGGGCTCGCCGGCGACCATCAGGCGGTCGATGATGCGGGCCATGATGAGGTTGCCGTTGCCGCGCTCCAGGTTGATATCGTTGCCGGAATGACCACCCAGTAGGCCGGAGATGTCGAGCGTGAGGGTGCTGCCGGTCTTGTGCTCGCGCACGATGGGGCAGGTGTAGGTAACAACGACGCCGCCGGCGCAGCTGACGGTGGCAACGCCCTCTTCCTCGGAGTCAAGGTTAATCATGGTGCGGGCGCTAATCTGGGACTTGTCGAGCGTCTCGGCGCCGACCAGGCCAGTCTCCTCGTCGGTGGTGAATACGCACTCGAGGGCGGGGTGAGCAATCGAATCGTCGTTGAGCACAGTAAGCATCAGAGCAACAGCAATACCGTTGTCGGCGCCCAGGGTGGTGCCGTTAGCGGTGAGGACGCCGTCCTTGACGACCAGGTCGATACCGTCGGTCGTAAAGTCGTGCTCAACAGAGCCCAACTTGTCGCACACCATATCGATGTGGCCCTGCAGCATCACGGTCGGGGCATTCTCAGCGCCGGCAGAAGCGGGCTTGCGAATGATGACGTTGTAGACCTCGTCCTGGTACACATCGAGGCCGCGCTCCTTGGCAAACGCAACCAGGAAATCGCTGATGCCCTTCTCGTTGCCAGACCCACGGGGGATCGCGCTGACCTCCTCAAAGAAATGGAACAGCTGGGCGGGCTCGTAGCCGGTGATCTTGTAATCCATGGTGCCTCCTTGGCGCAACTGATTAGACAGTAAGACATGCGCCTTGTATATTCCCAGACTTTGCGTGCATAAACCAGTCGAAAACGCCGAGCGCCCTTGCATCATCGGCTAACGGCGGGGAAACGCTACTTTATTAGAATAAAGTAGGTTAGACGGGCCGCGCCAAAGGGACGTTGGACCCTTCAACCAACCTCAACGCTTGATCAACGTTTATGCATACGCCATTGATATGTTTAATGAGATCTACTTTGAACGAAGGGTCCTTTTTCAACAGAAAAAGGGCGCTCCTTTGGAACGCCCTCGTGGACACAAGGTTTTGTTACGCCCTACAGCGCGCCAGAGCCGGTTTGCATCATGCCGCCGGGGCCCGAGGTCACGCCGCCGCTCACGGGCGCGGCGTTGCCGGTGTGCGGTGCCGCCGGGGTGGTATCGCCACCGAGCGTGCCCGCCGGACGCGGTGCCGGGATCTCGCCCGTACCGTGGCTAAAGACAAACTTGCCATCGGCCACGTCGCACAGGACGGTATCGCCCTCGCCCCACTCGCCGGCCAGCAGCTCCTCGGACAACGGGTCCTCGATGAGCTTTTGGATGGCACGGCGCAGCGGACGCGCGCCATTGGTGAGGTCGGTACCCTCGGCCACGATCTTGTCATAGGCCGCATCGGTGAGCTTGATGTTCATACCGTTGGCGATCAGACGCTGACGTAGGTCGTCCACCAGCAGGTGCGCGATCTTGGTCAGATTCTCGCCCGAAAGCTTCTGGAACACCACGATGTCATCGATACGGTTGAGCAGCTCGGGGCGGAACAGGCGCTTGAGCTCGCCCATCGCGCGGCCGCGGATCTCGCTCGAGGTAAGACCCTGCTCGCCCGTGGTACCAAAGCCCACGCTTGCATCCTGCGCAATCTCGCGGGCGCCCACGTTGGACGTCATGATGATCACAGTGTTGCGGAAGTCGACCGTCTTGCCCTGGCTATCGGTCAGACGACCCTCCTCCAGCACCTGCAGCAGGATGTTGAAGATATCGGGGTGCGCCTTCTCGATCTCGTCGAACAGCACGACCGAGTACGGGTGGCGACGAACGGCCTTAGTGAGCTGGCCGCCCTCGTCGTGACCAACGTAACCCGGAGGGCTACCGATGAGCTTGGATACCTCGAACTCGCTACCGAACTCGGACATGTCGAAGCTGATGAGCGCATCCTTGCTGCCAAAGAGGTACTCGGCGAGCGTCTTGGCGAGCTCGGTCTTGCCTGTGCCGGTGGGACCCAGGAAGATAAAGCTGCCGCCGGGGCGACGCGGGTCCTTGAGCGGCGAACGGCTGCGGCGCACGGCCTTGGCGACGGCCTCGACGGCCTCGTCCTGGCCGATAATGCGGGTCTTGAGCACGCTTTCGGTCTGCAGCAGGCGACGGCTCTCGCTCTCGGTGAGCGAGGAAACCGGCACGCCCGAGGTCACGGACACGATGTCGGCAATCTGACTCACGTCGATGGTGAGCGGGCTGGCGTCGAGCTCGGCGGTCCAGGCGGCCTTGGCTTCGGCGAGTTCAATCTCGGCGGCCTTCTGCTGCCCGGTGATCTCGGCGGCCTTGTTCATGTCGTCGCTCTCGGTGGCCTCCTGCGCGGCGGCCTTGAGCTCCTCTATACGATGCTCGGCCTCGCGCACCGGCTCGGGCGCGCGGTTGGCGGCGATGCGGGCGCGGGCGCCGGCCTCGTCGATGAGGTCGATGGCCTTATCGGGCAGGAAACGATCCTGGATATAACGGTTGGAGAGGTTCGCAGCGGCCTCGATGGCACCCTGCGTATAGCGCACATGGTGGTGCTCCTCGTAGCGCGGCTTGAGCGCGGTCAGGATCTTGACCGTGTCCTCGACGCTCGGCTCCTCGACATCAATGGTCTGGAAGCGACGCTCAAAGGCCGGATCCTTGGTGAGGTACTTGCGGAATTCCTCGGCCGTGGTGGCGCCGATAATCTGGAAGGCACCGCGCGCAAGCACGGGCTTGAGCATGGAGCTCGCGTCGATGGAGCCCTCGGCAGAACCGGCACCGATGATGGTGTGCATCTCGTCGATAAACAAGATGACGTCGTCGGCTTCGGTCGCCTCCTGGATCACGTTCTTGAGTCGCTCCTCAAACTCACCGCGATACTTGGCGCCCGCAACAAGACCCGGCAGATCGAGCGTCCAGATATTCTGGTTCATAAGATTCTCGGGCACGTTGCCGGCAGCGATCTGCTGTGCCAGGCCCTCGACGATGGCCGTCTTGCCCACGCCGGGGTCACCCAAGATAAGCGGATTGTTCTTGGTGCGGCGCGAAAGGATCTCCATCATGCGCTGGACTTCCTTTTCGCGGCCAATCACGGGATCGAGCTCGCCGTCGCGCGCCTTTTGCGTAAGGTTGGTGGCGAACTGCTTGAGCGTGTCGGTGCCGCTCCCCTTTTGCTGAGAGGCATCCGAGCCGCTAAAGAACGGCAGGCCCGCACCGGGACGACCAGCGCCAGCGCCAGCGAGCGGACGCTTCTTGTCCTGATCCTTGGCAGTGAGCTTTTCGATGGCCTTTTTAATGGAAGCAGACGACACGCCCAGGCGCATGAGGATGTCCATGGCCATGCCGTTGCCCTCTTCGACGATGCCGATGAGCAAGTGCTCGGTCGACACGTAGGTCTGGTTGTTCTCACGCGCCACGCGGAATGAACGCTCCATCACGCTAATGACGAGCGGCGTAAAGGCGAGCTTGGCAGCCTCGGTCTCCTCGCTGGGCTCGGGAACCGTGGTCTGGACCTCTTTGAGGGTATCCATGATGTCATCGTAGGAGATATCGAGCGAGCGCAGTGCCTCGGCGGCAATACCCTCGTCCTCCTTAGCGAGCGCGAGCAGCAGGTGCTCGGTGCCCACCTTATTTGAGTGCAGATCGAGCGCCTCTTGCTTGGCCATGGACATGACCTTACGCGCACGATCGGTAAAACGGTCTAACATGCTAGTTCCTCTTAGACGAGCTAGTTTTTTCAAACGCAAAGCGCCGCCCCGCGGCAGCGCTTTGGTCTCTTTACCCATATGGAGTATATGTTAACCGTTGGGACCTTTCCCACCCGTAGCCGCGCGACAACGTCTACAAAAAAGGAATCGCCGGGTGCGGCGGACGCTCTAGGTTAGAGGCTGTTGCCTAGCAGGCAGGCTCGGCGTCCATGCTCTCGGCAACGTCATTGACGGCATCGGCAACGGGAGCGCCAGGCATGCGCACGAGCTCCATATGCTGCTCTTCAAAGACGGTTCCCATGGGGAAGGCGCGGCGGAAGACAAAGCGAGCAACCGGACCAGCCACTAGCAGGTTCCAAGGCAGGGCCATGATAAAGTTGCGCGGAATGTTGACGAGCCACATCATCGGCAGCGTCTGCAAATTGGCAAGCGGGCCGCCGGGCATATGGAACAGGCCTTCGCACGCGCCGTAGAGCGACATGATGATGACCATGGGAACGACCATGCAGGAGCTGACGGCGAGCGTCATGGCAAGCGGCGAGCTCTTGCCCGGCGTGACCAGGAATTTAAAAGCGAAACCCTTGGCAAGGGGGCTGGCAACAAACCAGTCGCAGCACATGGCAAAAATGTAGGCAACGGGGAAGCCGAGCCACGCGGCGGCAACAACCTCGCCGTTGATGGCCCCATGCTGCAGGGCAACGTTGTAGATGCTCATCCAGAGCACCATGCAAAAGCACATGATAAAGGTGAACAGCAGGCTCTCTCGTTTGTTGATAGGCATAAAGGGCAGATTCCTCTCTGTGTTGTGCCGCGGCACCACGCAACAAAAACGGGCGGGCAAGATGGAGCTGTTGGAACTTCATCTCGCCCGCCCGTGGTACGTGCGTCTGCGACTACTTATGTGGTGAAACCAGCCTAGCACGAAAAGCGCACGCTTCGTAAGCGTTGAGTTTATGGAGATGCAGGGCACCAATAATCCCCGACCCCATAAGTTGCGGTGGAATACGGACTGTTTTGGCCCTTTAAGCAGCAATTCAGTCCCTATTTCACCGCAACTCATTTGGTGCAAAGTAGCCTGTCTCCCTTGCACCAATTAACTGGTGTGGCGCCAGCGAGGGTCGGTGAGAGTTCTCGCCACACCCAGGCCAACGGGCAAAAACGCCACGATGAGCACTGCACGCACAAACCAGCCGAGCATATTGACCGTGTCGAAGGTGCACATGTAATACATCGAGCGATACAGATACAAGCCCGGCACCATAATGACAATCGATGGCACCGTGAGGGCGATACGTGGATAGGTGAGCTTGATTTCGGCTAAGCTCGCGAGCAGCCCCGATACCAGCGCGCCGATAAACGCCGCCGCCTCGGGAGGCATTCCCGCGCTGAGGCCCAGGAAGGGAAGCATCGTCGGCGCATCGACGAGCGTAAGACGCAAGGTATTGGACACGGCGCCGATCAGCCCTGCCGCCGCTGCCATCTTTACCGGGCTGTTGAACATGACCGAGAAGCCAAACACGCCGACAAAGCTCATCACCACGCGCAAGAGCGTAAGAGCAAGCGGCGAGAGGCCAAGCGGGGCAAAGTCGTCCGGCGCCAGGCCCACACACTCGGCAACCATCCAACCTACGAGCGTCGCCATCACAATAATCGACACAGCATACGAAAGACGTTCAATGCCGCTTCGCATATCGAGCTTAGCGATGTCGAGGCCTGCCGTAATGAGGGGAAAGCCGGGAATCACAAAGAGCATGGCGCCGATATAGCCTTCTTGGTGCGACATTGCCCCCGGTACGACCTGGCCAAGGCCGAGCAATGCCAGCAGATACGAAACGCAAGCGAGCGCAACGCCCGTCGTCAGCGCGCTAAACTGGCCAAGACCCTGCTTGAGAATATGGGAGCGAGCAAAGTTGCCGACACCAGCGCCTACGAATGCGCAGGCCATCTCGATAGGGCCGCCGCCGAGCAAAAAGACGAAAGCGCCGCAAGCACAGGCTGCCGCAAGGCCCTGTTGCCAGGAAGAGTAATCGGGCTTTGAGCTCTCAACGGTCCTGAGCATCTCGTGGTACTCGTGCACGGTAAACCGGCGCCCGTAAATCTCAATTTCCTTTAAGAAGCTCTCCATCATCCAAATGCGATGAGTATTGACCCCCGTTGTGGGTAGGCTGACGACCTCGTTAAAGCAGTGGCCATCTTCGATGCAGGTGCACTCAAACGATAGGAGACTCAGGTCGACGTGAATCGTGACGCCGAGTACGGCAGCAACACGATTCATGGTATCGCGCACACGCCAGGCACCTGTTCCGCTTGCCAGCATAAGCATGCCGGTGCGGCAGATGATGGACGACTTATCGGTGAGCGGCGCATCGACGGCAAGTTCATCGCCTGCCGTCACGATCTGGCGCCAGTCAGTTTTCATATGGAGCGCGCCGGCACGAACGCCGTGGTGCAGGGGGACTCTTGAGAGCAACGAATCATGGCGCGAAGGCTGTGGGGGTTCCGCTGATTCGCCCTCGTCCTCGTCGGGCTCTTCATCAACAAGGTCGAAAGCATCGAGCGACGCCGGCTCGCGACGGTCGATCAATTCCTCGTCCTCATCATCAAAGTAGTTGAACTGATCGAGCATGTCCTCTTCGATTGCACGCTCGCTCGCGTCGTCCATATAGACGCTCCCTTCCTGCCGACTAACTCCCATCCTAGGCAGCGACGGCTAAAGGAAACATAAAAGAGACGGCTGTCATGCGAGCCACGTGCGCAATATCCGTTGGATAGTCGTTTAAGAACGTCCCCAATGACTACATCGATGTTTTGGCAACGCCAGCGAGCGGGTCGCATTTGAGACAAGGTGACGTGAAACGAAAGGGCGCTGACCTTCTGGTCGCGCCCTTGAAGTTGAACGTCAGATTGTCCAAATGCGGCCCGCGCAGCGTCGAGCCGTTACGCGGTTCGTAGAACCGCGTAAATAGTTAGTACATCTTTGCGCCGGCGGGGATGGAGGCGTCGAGCTGAATCAAGTTGAGGCGCTCCTCGCCCTCTTCCTCGTGGATGGCACTGATGAGCATGCCGCAGCTGGGGATGCCCATCATCTTGCGCGGAGGCAGATTGGTGATGGCGAGCAGGGTCTTGCCGACCAGGTCCTCGGGCTCATAGTATTCATGGATGCCGGAGAGGATGGTGCGGTCGGTACCGGTACCGTCGTCGAGCGTAAAGTTCAGCAGCTTCTTGGACTTCTTGACGGCCTCGCATGCCTTGACCTTCACAGCGCGGAAATCGCTCTTGGAGAAGGTATCAAAGTCGACGAACTCCTCAAACAGCGGCTCAACGGCGATCTTGGAGTAATCGAGCGTGGGCTTAAGCGACTTAACGAACGGGCTCGCGGCGTTGCCGGCCTCGGCAGCCTTGGCGGCAGCGGCACCGGACTGGAAACCCTTCTCGGGCTTCATGTGCGGGAACAGCAGCACGTCGCGGATGGAAGCCTGGTTGGTGAGCAGCATGACCACGCGGTCGATGCCGATGCCAATGCCGCCCGCGGGAGGCATACCGTACTCGAGGGCGCGCACGTAGTCCTCGTCATACTCCATGGCCTCATCGTCGCCGCCGGCCTTCTCGGCCATTTGGGCAGCAAAGCGCTCAGCCTGGTCGACCGGGTCGTTGAGCTCGGAGAATGCGTTAGCGTACTCGTGACCGGCAATAACCAGCTCAAAGCGGTGCGTCAGGCGCGGGTCGTCCTCAAAGCGCTTGGCAAGCGGGCTGACCTCGATGGGGTAATCGCACACGAAGGTCGGGTTGACGATGGTGTCCTCGCCCAGCTCATCGTAAATCTCGGCGATGATCTTGCCAGCAGTCCACTCGGGCTTGATCTCCAGGCCCTTCTCGCGCGCGGTGGCAGCAAGCTCCTCGACCGGCGTATCGATGGTGACCTGCTTGCCGAGCACGTCGGAGACGATGTCGGTCATGGGACGGCTGGCCCACTCACCAGAAAGGTCGATGATCTGGCCCTGGTACTCGATGACCTCGGGGTTGCCGATGGCCTTGTTCGCAGCCTTGATGACGCCCTGGGCGAGTGCCTTCATGCCCTCGAGGTCGGAGAAGGCACGGTAGGCCTCCATCGTGGTGAACTCGGGGTTGTGGGTAAGGTCCATGCCCTCGTTACGGAAGATGCGGCCGATCTCGAACACGCGCTCAAAACCACCGACAATGCAGCGCTTGAGGTGCAGCTCGGTGGCAATACGCAGGTAGCACTCCTGATCGAGCGCGTTGAAGTGGGTAATGAACGGCTTGGCAGTAGCGCCGCCCTGGATGGTCTGCAGGATGGGGGTCTCGACCTCCATGTAGCCGTCGGACTCCATAAAGCGACGGAAGGTGGAGAGAATCTGCGAACGCTTACGGAAGGTCTCGCGAACGTCGTCGTTGGCGATCAGGTCGACATAGCGCTGGCGATAGCGGGTCTCCTTGTCGGAAAGACCGTGGAACTTCTCGGGCAGCGGACGAACGGCCTTGGCAAGCAGGGTCGCGCTCTTAGGGGCAACGGAAAGCTGGCCACGCTGGGTGCGCACGACCACGCCGGTCACGCCCAGGATGTCGCCCAGGTCGAGAGCCTTGAGCGTATTCCAGGCAGCCTCGTCCATGTCGTTGATACGGCAGAACAGCTGAATCTCGGCAGTCGCATCGCGCACGACGATGAACATGATCTTGCCCTGACCGCGCTTGGCGACCACACGGCCGGCGATCTTCACGACGTCCTCGGTGTCCTCGCCATCGGCAAGCTCGGCGTACTTAGCCTCGATATCGGCGACGTAGTCCTCAAGCTCAGAGTGCTCGGGATAGGGGTTCTGGCCCGCCTCGAACAGGGCGGCGCGCTTGGCCAGGCGGGTGGCGCGCTCGTCGTTGAGCGTCGATGCCTGTTCGGCGGCGTTCTGGTTCTCTGCCATAAGTTAGCTCCTCAAACTAAAACGCTCCCCAGGATTCGGTCCCAGGGAGCGAAAACATACCTTTACGCGGGACCGTGGTCTAGCGTGCGATCTTGGCGATGGTGTAGACGCGAGTCTTGCCGGAAGGCGTAACGACCTCGACGGAGTCGCCCTCGCCGTGACCGATGATGGCGTGACCGACCGGAGACTCGTTGGAAATCTTGTGCTCGAGCGAGTTGGTCTCGGTGGTACCGACGAGCGTGACTTCCATGACCTCACCGTTGGGATCAATCAGAGAAACGGTGGAACCGATGGAGACGGTCAGATCGCCCGTGGTGGCAGCAACCTGAGCGTTGGCGAGGATGGCCTGGATCTCGGCAATACGAGCGGCGTTCTGGGCCTGCTTGTCCTTAGCGGCATCGTACTCGGAGTTCTCCGAAAGGTCGCCGAACGCGCGGGCTTCCTTGATGTCCTCGACGATCTCCTTGGCGTAATCGCCCTCACGCCAAGCGAGCTCCTCGACGAGCTTCTGGCGGCCCTCAGCGGTCAGTACGATCTGGCTTGCGTCCATACGGATATCTCCCCAACTCTGATCAAACAATCAACTGTCAACAAAACGAAAAAGACCGGCTAGCCTGCGGGCAAGCCGGTCAGGTGCTCACCCCAAAGGGATGGGACTACTCTGCGTCCGCGTCGCTGTCCTCTGCCTGCTTCTTCTTGGCAGCAGCGAGCTTGGCCTCGAGCTCAGCGATCTCCTTGTCCTCCTCGGACTGCTCGACCACGACCTCCTCGGCCTGCTTGGTCTCGGCCTTATCGTCGCCCTCCATACCCTCGCGGATATTCTTGACGGTAGAGCCGAGGGACTTGCCGAGCTTCGGCAGGTTCTTGGGCCCGAAGATAATCAGGACAACGACGAGAATAATGATGAGCTCAGGAGCCCTCAGTCCAAACATGTAGACCTCCACAATACAGCGAGACAAGCTCGAATGAGTATACCGCGGGTATCGCGGTATCACAACAATAGCTAAAAAAAGGGACCGCAAGAAGCGGTCCCTTCTCATGCTCTGGTCGGGTTGACTGGATTTGAACCAGCGACCCCTGCGTCCCGAACGCAGTGCTCTACCAAACTGAGCCACAACCCGTTAGCTCGACTATAGTAACAAAGATTTCCGTCGTGTGCTAGAGAAATTTTTACTTCTTTGGCACTTCGACGCGAACCGTGTTGGGAATGAGCTCCGTCGCGCAGGACCACCAGCCGTTTTGCTGGGCAGCCTCGGCAAGCCTTTCGGCCGTGGCGGCGGTGTCGCAAATGGCAAACGAACAGGCGCCCGATCCGCACACATCTACAGCAACGATGCCGTCCTGCTTACGCAGCCAGTCGAGGACCGTTTGAATCTGCGGCTCCATCTGTGCGGAAATGACACCCAAGTTGTTATGGATGAGCGCATATGCCGTCTCTGCATCACCAGCACGCAAGGCAGAAGCCATCGCGCCGGGCTTGTCCGCAGGCACCGGGGCCTCGTCAAAACGTCGATAAGCCTCAATTGTCGAAACGCTCGCCTCGCGCGGCTTAACCAGCACGACGGGCGTCGCGGGCAGCGCTGGGTACTCAGTTGCCAGCACGTCTCCCCCACCTACGTAGAGCGCAGGGCTCGCGTGCAAAAAGAACGGGACGTCAGCACCAATACCCCGCGCAATGTCGTCGAGCGCGGGGTCGGTGCGATCAATTCCCCAGAGCTCCGCCAAGGCGACAATGACCGCGGCCGCATCCGTCGAGGGGCCGCCCAAGCCGGCGCACAATGGAATACGCTTCTCAATCGTCACGCAGATGTTTGCCTCGCGACCATAATGCTCGGCCATAGCAACCGCAGCCCGATACGCCGTATTCTTTTGCATGGGAAAATCTGATGCCGGAACCGTCTGGACGGTCAACGCCTGTGCCGGCGTGACCGTCACGGTATCGGAAAGACCGACGGCTGCCATCAGGGAATCGACCCTGTGGTAGCCGCGGTCATCGCGCTCGGTATGAACCCCCAGGTAGAGGTTAATCTTTGCCGGCGCGGAAAGAGTCAGGGACCGATCGGTCACCGTTAATGCTCCTCGAGCTGATTGCCGAGCGGGGTAAAGATATGCTCGCCGCTCTCGGGGTCGAACAGCTCAACCTGACCGGTGAGGACATCGATATACTGGTAGGACTGACGCGACTTGCGGCCGCGACGCTCGTCAACCTCGACGATAAAGACGGCGGGGTGGACGCTCTTGATGGTGCCCATGCGCTCGACGACGCGGGTACGACCCATGTTGGCCTTCACCTTGACGCGATCGCCCACCATATCGGTCAGCTTCTCGTGGATGTCGTCGACGTGATTGACTTCCATCTCTTCCATGAACAGGGCCTCCAGAAGGTGCAATTCAAAAAGGGGATAATACCCCTAAGATAGACAAAACTCTAATACTATAGCACCCTGCTGCCGCCATACGCAAGTAGCTAAATAAGCCCCGTCCCAAATACGTACCGGACAACAACCTCGCATGACCAGTTGTTACGCGGTTTGGTATAACCGCGTAACCTAGAGGTTGTCGGTATCGAGGACGATGGTGAATGGGCCGTCGTTGACCAGGTCGACCTTCATGTCGGCGCCAAAGATACCGTGCGCCACATGCTCAACGTCCTCGCGCACAAGCGTCAGGAAGTACTCGTAGAGCTCGTTGGCGACATCGGGGGCGCCGGCATCCGTAAACGACGGACGGCGGCCGTGGCGGCAGTCGGCAAACAGCGTGAACTGCGACACCACGAGTACCTCGCCGTCGACATCGGCAAGTGCCAGGTTGGTCTTGCCGTTCTCGTCCTCGTTGATACGCAGCCCGCGGAGCTTGCCCCACAGCTTGTCGGCCTCGGCACGCGTATCGCCATGGCCCACACCCAGCAGCACCAGGTAGCCGCGTCCAATACGACCCACGCACTCGCCGTCGACCGTCACGCCGGCGTTGAGCACGCGCTGCACCACCG
>CAJLRE010000053.1 GCA_905208975.1 uncultured Collinsella sp.
TATCGGTCGATGATTTCAATCCTGCGGCTAGCCGATGTTCTTCGCAAATAAATGAGGCTTCCCTATTCAAAACAGAAAACCCCGCCAAACGTGATTTCCCTAGGGAAAACCCGTTTGGCGGGGTCCTAGCGTGATTTCCCTAGGGGAATCACGCCATCAGACGAACAGCTCAGCCGAGCAGCTCGCTACTCTTCCCAGTAAGCATCTGCAAGCAGCTTAAAGCAAATCTTCTTGACCGGCTGTGCGCCATCGCCCGGGAACTCGAGCGTGGGCATGTGGGGCTCGCCGGCAACGAACAGCGCAAACTTGTCGTCGGCAAGATCGCCGGCGATCGAAGCGTCGGAATCGACCAGATCGTAGTCGTCCTTCTCGTCAAACTCCTGAACCAGCGTCAGGCTGCCCGTGGCGACCTTAAAGGCCTCGCGACCCTCGACGTCGATCTGCAGGTCGTGATAGCGCTGATGCGTCTCATAGTGAGCCTCGGCCTCGGGACGCGTCGTGGGAGCCATGACGTTCGCATAGACCTTGTCGCCCAGAATCGGATGGCTGCCGACCTCGAGCTCTGCCGGGTCGTTCTCCTCGAGCCAGTCGATCAGCACGTCGAGGCCCTTGAGCATTCCGCGGTACTCCTCGATATCGCCCAATGCACCGTAAATCATCTAAATCCCCTCTCGGATCGTTTCTTTGGCGGCTACTCGGCAAACGCATTGCCGACGCTGTTGCCACCCACATACGTCTCGACCAGGGTAAGGTCGGGATTGAACACGACAGCATCGGCGTCGCGCCCCGGCATAATGCTACCGCACTTGTCGTCGACTCTAACCACAAGCAAGCAACCGATGCCGGGGCCGCGGCACAAGCTCCTACAGCTCGGTCACGACAACGCCGTTGTAAACCTCATCCCAACGATCCATAACCAAGTGGCCGGTCATGGGATCCATGGCGTTAAGCTTGCCGCAGGTATTGGCGGTACGCAACACCGTCTCGTCGTCTGCGCCAGCAGCGATGGCATGCGCGAAGCCGGCGATAGTGGAGTCGCCAGAACCCGTAGCGTTAACGGCAGGAATATCGGGCGTCTTTGCGCGGAACGCACGGCCATTGTGGAAGCCAACGGAGCCGGCAGCGCCCATGGACACGACGACCCAGGGGATATCGGAGAAGCGAGCGTCAGAGGCGAGCGCGGCGCGGGGCTCGTCCACATCGTCGGTGGTAAAGTTCGTGCCCAGAAGGCCGTTGATCTCGGTCAGGTTAGGCTTGACCAGCTCGGGCTTAATTTCGGACTTAAGGGCGGCCTCGAGCGAGGCACCCGAGGTATCAAGCAGCACCTTAGCGCCGGCGTTCTCGGCAATGCCCGTGATCTTGGCATAGTAGTCTGCCTCGACACCGCGGGGCAGCGAACCCGAAATGGTGACGACGTCGGCCTTACCTGCAAGCTCGGTAAACTTGGCGGTAAAGGCATCGAGCTCCTCGGGGGCAATTGTCGGGCCGCTCTCGAGCAGCTCGGTCTGGTTGCCGGCGTGGAGAATGTTAAGGCAAATGCGAGTCTCGCCCTTGATGGGCACAAAATCGTTGTTAATACCGTTGGCGTCCATGAGCTCAGCCATGTAGGCGCCCATGTGGCCGCCGAGCAGACCGGTTGCCACAACGTCGTCGCCCAGCTGGCCCAGGACGCGGGCCACGTTGAGGCCCTTGCCGCCGGCGGTCTTTTCGGGCGTCACGCGGTTGACGTCGTCGATAATGAGCTCATCGAGCTGATAGCGCGTATCGACAGACGGGTTCATCGTAACGGTGAGGATCATTTTTAGCTCCTTATCTCGCAGGCTCCTTGTGCCTCGCGATACGAGTCGACAAAACGGAATTACAGAATCTCAATCGTGAACGAGCGAACGACGGTCTCCTTAGGCTTGGCGACAAGGCAGCCGCGCTTGTGCTCAAGCACGTCATCCTCATCGGAACAGGTCGAAAGGCCGCCCCAGGGCTCAACTGCCACAAAATCGCCCTCGGGCTTACTCCACACAATGAGATACGGGAAACCCTCAAAGCTCAGGCGAACGCCCTTGTCCTCGCCCTTTTTGGAAAGCGTGACCTGACGGCTCTCGAGCACGTCAAAGATGGTCTCCGCGAAATCGAAGAGCTCGTGCGATAGGGGCAGCGTCTTTCCCACCATGGGGTTCTTTGAACGGTTAGCTACATCAATCAATCCGGTCGAGGGTACGGCGGTACAAAGCTCCGCAGCCTCGTCTTTCTCAAAACGCAACTCGTAGTCCGTATAGGCCTCACCCTCGTCGAGCGGACACCTAAAGCCGGGATGACCGCCGATAAAGAACGGCATGTCCTCGGTACCCTCGTTGGTAACCTCATAGGCGACACGCACGGCGGCGTCCTCAAGCGTATAACGAGCAACAAGCTTAAACGGGTAGGGATAATCGCTCAGCAGCGCGGCGTTATCCTCGGATGCCAGGCACATAGCCAGCTCGTTTGCGCTTTGGCTCAACAGCTTCCACTCCTGCTTGCGCGCAAAGCCGTGGCGGGCGAGCTTCACATGATGCCCGGCAAACGTCATGGCGCTACCATTGCGCAAGCCTCCGCAAATCGGGAAGCAAATCGGTGCCTGGCCGGACCACACGGCGGGATCGCCCTGCCACAGATACTCGCGACCTCCAGCCTCAATCGAGGTAAACGAGCCGCCGGCCGTGGAGACCTTGATAGAAATCGAATCGTTGGAGAGAGCGTATTCCATTGCCCATCCTTTCGAACAACTGCTTTTTGCTCGCAAGTACCCGTCTCGGCCCTGACCAAAGGACAAACCCGCACGTTCATCGATGCGTCCGGTATCCCAGCCATGCAACGGGGTACCATACAGACATTGATCTAATTACAGCTGAAAGGCCTTCTTATGCGAACCATCATCCTTTATGCCTCACGCCACCACGGCAATACGAAAAAGCTCGTGGACGCCATCGTTGAGGCGCACCCCGAAATCGATACCCTCGACGTCAAGGCGCTCGGTAAAAACGAGTACCCCGACCTGCACGAATACCATCTGATCGGCGTCGCCACGGGCATTTATTACTCCGAGATCGACAAAGATATGGCGCGCGTGCTCACTAACGTGCTGCAGCCGCAGGACAAGGTGTTTGGCCTTATGACCTACGGTGGCAAAAACAAGTGGTACGGCAAGGATATCGATGGCATCTGCCGCATGAGGCAGGCCATCTTTATGGGTGTCTACGGCTGCCCCGGCTTTGATACGTGGGGGCCGTTCAAACTCACCGGCGGTGTCCAAAAGGGACACCCGACCGCTGAGGAAATTAAGGGCGCCGTCGACTTCTTCGACAAGATCGAAGACGAGTATGGCGACATCATCGTCGAAGAGTACGCCAAGCGCGAGAAGCGTCTAGCCTACGAAAAGGAGCATCCTGCGGGAGGTCTTGTGGCCGGCGTTAAGCGCACGGCAAAGAAGATCGCTAACAAGCTGTAACTGTTAAGGTGCTTTTGAGCGTTTAACCCATACGGCGGGTCCGAGCAGATTCGGGCCCGCCGTCTTTTTCTATCGTTACTCGGTAAAGGCGTTGCCGACGCTCTGGCCGCCAACATACGTCTCGACGAGGGTGAGCTCACAGTCGAACACGACAAAGTCGGCGTCGCGACCCGGCATGATGCTGCCGCACTTATCCTCGATGTGCGCGGAGCGCGCCGGCACCTCGGTTGCCATGCGAATGGCGATATCGGCGCTGGCGATGCCCCAGTCGACGATGTTCTTGACGCCCTGGGCAAGCGTGAGCACCGAGCCGGCAATGCTCTTGCCGTCGGCGAGCCAGCACAAGTTGTCCTTCATGATGACGTCCATGCCGCCACTGGTGTAGCTGCCCTCGGGCATGCCGCCGCAGCCCAGGCAGTCGGTGATGAGCACCGTATGCTGCCAGCCCTTTGCCTGCAGCAGCGCCTTGATGGCGGCAGGGTTCACGTGCTTGCCGTCACAGATGATCTCGGCGTAGGTCTCGGGCGTGGACATGGCAGCACCCACGACACCGGGCTCACGGTGATGCAGCCCGCGCTGGCCGTTATAGGTATGCGTAAAGCAGCTGGCGCCGGCGTTGATGGCGGCGATGCACTCATCGTAGGTGGCGTCGGAGTGACCGATGCTGGTCACCACACCCTTGGCGTTCAGAGCAGCCGCATAAGCAGCGGCACCGTCGCGCTCGGCCGCCATGGCGCTCTTAACGATGCGGCCACCCGCAGCCTCCTGCCACTGATCGAAGACCTCCTCGGAGGGGTCGATCAGATAAGCGGGGTTCTGCGCGCCCACGTGCTTCATGGTAAAGAAGGGGCCCTCCAGGTAGATGCCCTGAATGCGAGCACCGCAGAAGTCGGGGCCGCGACCCTCGTCCGCCTGAGCGATGGCGGCGCAGGCGTCCTTGATCTGCTCGACGCCATCGGTGAACGTCGTGGGTAGCCAGCTGGTGGTACCGCGACGGGCGAGCTCAGTCGAGCTGATATCGATACCCTCGGGGTCGTTATCGGTAGTTGAGTGGTTGTAGAAGCCATGGATGTGGGTATCGACCATACCCGGTGCGATCCACGATCCCGTGTAGTCCTTGATCTCGCAAGAGGGCTCGTCGGCCTGCCAGGCGCCAAAGACGCCATCCTCGACCATAAGATAGCCGCCCAGCTGCGGACCTGCCGGCAAGAAGAACTTGTCAGCCTTAATTGCGTACGTGCTCATATGCACTCCTTGCTTCTAAAGCAGTTGACTGTGGTGATGCTTATACCCGGTCCAAGTGAAAACAAAAAGCGCCCGCCCGCCGTTATGAGCGGACGGGCGCCCTTACAGGGGGGACGCGATTAAGCGGTGAAGGGGTGAATCGTCACGCCCTTAACCACGCGGTTGACCGTGCCGGTGGGGCTCGGCGTATCGGGCGTGTTGCCCACGCGCACGGAGTTGAGCAGGCTGATGGCCTGGGCAAACATCACGAACGGCAGGGCAAGGTAGCCCTCGGGGAGTACCTCATAGCCCTTAAAGGTGAAGGACTCGCCCTCGTAGACGGTAGCGCCATCCTGCTGAACGGCAACGGTGTGCTGAGCGATCTCGTCGCCACCGATCTCGTTGAGGATGTCGATATCGTACTGACGGGTGTAGGCATCGTTGTTGACGAACACGAACACGAGGGTCTTGTCGTCGACGAAGGACTTGGGTCCGTGACGATAGCCCATAGAGGTGTCGTAGGAAGTAGCGACCAGACCGTGAGCGAGCTCGAGGATCTTGAGCTGGCTCTCCTGGGCAAGGCCACCGAAGGAGCCGGAACCCAAGTAGGTCACGCGGTTGAAGTCGCCAGCCAGGTAATCGGCAACCTCGGACTCGCGAGCGATGACCTCCTCGCCCATCTTGGCGATGGTCTCGACCCACTCGGCCTTCTGCTCGTCGGAAGCCTCGTCAAAGATGAGGGTAGAGAGCAGGGTCATGCAGGTGTAGGAACCGGTCATGGCGAAGCCCTTGTCGTTGGCGCGCGGGATGAGCAGCGTCAGCGCATTGGGGTCATCAGCGGACTCGACAGCGAGCTTGCCCTCGGGAGCGCAGGTGATGTTGAGGAACTTGACGTTGTGGACGAGCTCCTTGGCAACGGCGACGGCGGCAAGGCTCTCGGGGCTGTTGCCAGAGCGGGCAAAGGAAACCACGAGCGTGGGATCCTCGGCGCGCAGGAAGTCGCGCGGGGCGCTCACGATATCGGTCGTGGCGATGGGCTTAAAGTCGTAGAGATCAGTGTTGCCAGCGTGACGCAGGTACGGGGCGCAGGTATCGCCAACATAGTCGGACGTACCGGCACCGGTGAAGACAACGGACAGACGGCCCTCGCCCATAGCACGAGCCTCGGCCAGGAAGGCCTCGATGGCCTCTTTGTTCTCGCGATAGATGTTGAGCGTATCACGCCAAAGCTCGGGCTGCTGAGCAATCTCGGCCGTGGTGATCTGGGCGCCGAGCTCGGTGAGCTCCTCGACACTCTTCTCGAACATTTCTAATACCTCTCTCTAGAAGTAATCCTCTGACGTGCAATTATACACTTCGGTTGGTTATCTGGTAGTAACCAGTTAAATGCAAAGAATCACCATATGGAAACGATGCGGACACTAGTTGCTACGCTGGTGGTAAACCTTGTATTTAAACTGATCGGCACGAGCAACCGAGAGTGTATACTCCACAACCTCGTTTGACTCGTTATACGTAGTCCTGACCAAATCGAGCACAGGCGAGCCCTCGACAATTCCCAAAAGGTGGGCGTCGGTGGGACGGGCTATGCTCGCATAGAACTCCTCTTCAGCCACGCGTATCTTTTGCTGAAAGTCCTGCTCAATCACATCGTAAAGCGGCTTGCGCTCCAGCAGCGGTCGCTTTAGGGACAGAAATTGACGAACCGGTAGATAGCTGCGTTCGACCATCATGGGCATGTTGTCGGCAGAACGAAGGCGCTTAAGCTTAAAAATGCGATCACCGATACGCAATCCCATATGCTCGGCCAGATTCTTATCGGCCTCCATCTCGCAAAACTCGAGAATCGTGGTCTCGGGGTCACGACCCATCGCGCGCATCTGCTCGGTAAAGCTGTAGGACTGCATAAGATTGGTTGCCTTTGCCGAACGGTCGGTCACAAAGGTACCGCGACCGTGCTGCCGAACCACCAGTCCTAAACGCTCCAGTTCCTGCAGAGCCAAGCGTACCGTAGTGCGCGAGAGACCATAGCGCTCCGAAAGTTCGCGCTCGGAAGGAATCATGTCACCAGCGCGATATTCATGGTCAATCTTTTCGGTCAGAATATCGACCAGCTGATCGTACAGCGGTTGCTTACGCGCTCCGATCGCCATCCTATCCTCCCTTTTGCTCGAATTCGGCTAACTACCTAGGGTGTTAAGCATTATCAGTCCGCAACACCCGACTCATCAAGAAAACAAAAGCCGCGCGCTCTTACGAGCACGCGGCTTTTAACATACACATGGCTTAAGGGGTCGGGGTGTGAGCCGCGTAGGGACACACCCCTCAAGCTAGAGCCTTACCAGATGCTCGGCCAGAGACCAAGCGGGCCAGCGCCCAGGATGCCCAGGACGAAGAGCAGCAGAATGCCCTTGGTCGGGGTCCAGCTGTGCTTAGCGAACATGTAGTAAAGCAGCAGCGTAAGCATAAGCGGGACGAGCTTCGGGACGATGGTGTTGAGGGTGTCGGCAACAGAGAAGTTGACCGGATCCTCGGTGACGGTGCCGTAGGTAACGGACTCCATGCCGTTGCCCAGATCGGTGACGCCGCACTCGACAGCGTTGCCGTCGGCATCGGAAGCGGTGAGGGCGTTGCCGTCCTCATCGGTCATGGCAATGGTACCGGCCTCAGCGGTCTCGGTATCGATGCCCTCCATACCGGTGAAGTTCTCGGCCTCCTTCTCGGAGACGATCACGGTAGTAGCGGAGAGGCCACGGGTGGTGCCGTTGGGGATCTGGAGGTTGATCTGGGTGCCACCCATGGTGACGACCAGGCAACCGACGACGAAGACGCCCATGATGGAAGCGGCACGCGTAAAGGCCTGCATGTTGGCGGTCAGAGCGTCAATAGCGCTGGTGCCAAGCTTGTAGGACCAGTTCATGAGCCAGAAGCGCAGAGCGAACTGGACGACGTTGAAGATCACCAGGAAGATGATCGGCGCAGCGGCGTTGCCGTTGATGGCCATGTTGGAGGTGATGCCGGCCGTGATAGGCACGAGCGTCAGCCAGAACAGGGCGTCACCGATACCACCGAGCGGGCCCATTGCGGCGACGCGGACGGCGCGGATCGTGGGGATGTCAACCTTGTTCTGCTCGAGCGAAAGCACGATACCCATAACAAAGGTGACGAGGAACGGGTGAGTGTTGAAGAACTCCAGGTTGTGGCTCATGGAAGCCGCGAGGTCGTTCTTGTTGGTGTGGATCTTCTCCAGACCGGGGATGATGGAGTAAAGCCAGCCAGCGGCCTGCATGCGCTCGTAGTTGAACGATGCCTGCAGGAAGCAGGAGCGCCAAGCCATCTTGTTGAGGGTCTTCTGGTCGAGCTGCGGAGCAGGAGTGAGATCCTCGTAGTGCTCCGGGATCACATACTCATTAGATGCCATCTTCGAAGTCACCTCCGTCAGAAACAGCTGCACCCTTCAGCTCGGTCTGCTGCTGGAAGTCCCAGAAGGCGATGCCGAAGCCGATGAGAGCGAGGATGAGCAGGGCAGGGGTTGCCAGAGAATCGTTGGCAACGGTGATGAGCGCGAGGCCAAAGCCCATGAGGAAGAAGCCCCACATATCGCGGTTCATCATAACCTTGAGCAGGACGGCGAAGCCGACGAAGCGCATCATGCCGCCTGCAGCGGACAGACCGGTCTGCAGCCAAGTCGGGATGGCGGAAGCGATGGTCTGACCGATGGTAGCGCCAGCGATGAAGAACAGGGTGACGACGACAGCGAAGATCAGGCCGAGCAGAGCCATGGCGAAGTAGTTCAGACGCTCGATGCCCTTGGTGTCAGCGTTATGAGCCATATTGTCCGCGGAGGACATGAGGGGCGACATAAGCGTGAAGACCAGGGTAACGCCGAGCTGACCAAGCAGAGCGAACGGAATGGCAAGGCCGACTGCCGCGTTGGGCTCGAGGCCCGTAGCGATAGCGAGAATGGCTGCCATGATGCCGCCGATGACGGCGTTAGGCGGCTGAGCGCCTCCGATCGGCATGTTGCCGATCGTCATGAGCTGATAGGTACCACCCACGAGAAGACCGGTGTTGAGGTCGCCAAGGATAAGACCGATGACGGCGCCGGTGACGATGGGCTGATAGAGAGACTCGAGGAAGTTGAACTGGTCGATTGCCGCGACGAACGTGACGATGAAGACCAGAGCGACCTGGATGATCGAGTATTCCATCTTGCTCCTCCTTTCAAAATGTATGTACGCACTTTGGATATCACGTACAGAACGTCAGGGTTTCACTCCTGACAACGTGGATCACGAGGATTACGAGAAGAGCTTGCTCGTGTCCTCAACAGGCGTGCTCGGAACGCGCCTGATCTCCAACTCCACCCCCAATTCCTGCAGCTCTTTAAACGCAGCGACATCCTCGTCGTTAACTGCGACGGAGGTGGCGACTTGGCGCTTTCCTTCCGACATGTGCATGTTGCCGATGTTTACCTTCTTTATAGGCACACCGCCCTTGACGAGCGTAAGCACGTCTTCCGGTGTTTCGGCCACGATGAAGATCTTCTGGCGCGGGCTCGCCTTGCCAATGACGTCGATGGTCTTCTGCAGGGAGAAGAAACGCGTAGCGACGCCGGCGGGAGCGGCCATCTTCATGAGGTTCTGGCGCATGGTGTTGGTCGACACATCGTCGTTGGCGACGAGGATGAGGTTGGAGCCCAGGGTGGAGTTCCACTGGGTAGCGACCTGACCATGGACCAGTCGGTTATCGATGCGGGTAAGAAGAATGTTGGGTTCTGCCATGTTGATCAGCTTCCTTTCGTTATTTGCTGACGACAGTTACTTAATCTCCTGAATCGCGTAACGCGAAACATCTACGACGGCACCGGATCGGACTTTGATCTGGACCTTTTCGCCTTCGATGCCCTTGACGGTTCCGTAGATACCGCCGGCGAAAAGAACCTCCTGACCCGGCTTGAGCTCGGTGTGCAGCTCCTTGAAGTACTTCTGCTTCTTCTTCATGTTGATTTGCGACCAGATGGTGTAAATCAAGCCCATGATGACAAGCAGGCCCAAAAGGGCGACCGAGGAGCTCAGGACGTTGGCTCCGAAATCGGCCATTAGATGCCGTCCTCGTCGCCGAAGATATCCTCTTCCTCGGCACCAGCGACGGAAGCGACCGTCTGGGCGGTGATGCCCGTCTGGCCAACGGTCACGGCCTGCTCGCCAAGCTCGGCGAGCGTGGCGTTGCCGCGGAGGAACAGAAGCTCAATAACCATGGGAAGGTTAGTTCCAGTCAGAATCTCGACGTTGTCGACATCCTGGGCAATCATCATTGCCTGGTTGAACGGGGTACCACCAAGCAGGTCGGTAAAGACGAGCACGCCATCGCACTCCTCGCGCATGGCGGTAATAGCGGCGCGGAGATCCTCACCGTAGGAAGCAGCCTGGTCGCCCTCAAAAGGAACGACGGTAAAAGCGGGCTGGTCGCCAGCGACCATAGCGATAGCGCTTGCGAGGCCGGGTGCGAACTGTCCATGACCGGTAAGAATAAAGCCAACCATTCAAATTTCCCTTCCGAAGGTGTGTACGATCTGAGTCCGATGATGTTCGGAAGCCAACGGGCAATCGCCCTTAAAGCTTCTTGGAAAGCGTTCTTTGAGAACCAGTGGTCTCTCAACTGGTAGTAACCACGTGACGTGTTGTTGTCACTATATCACCACAGAAGAGGTTGCTTTCGTTGATTCATACAGTAAAACGTTTTTGCACCGTTCACGGCGAAAAATCGACCGTTTACCGCTCATTAACACTTCTACCTGCGGTTTTGAAACCGTTTCGAAATGCTTTGGCAAAAGATCGGATCTTTTTCTGTGTCTAAACAACGTAGGGCGGCTAAAAATAGCATGTAGAAAAATTGCAGGTCATTGTGAAGATATGTGAATTGGTCTTTTTGACTTAATACCAGTTAGAACCAGTTTAGAAATAATCGGTGAACGGTAGTTTTCGACCGTTCACCGGTTATTTGCAATCGTTTACGGCCGTTTTCCCGGATGAATTGAGGATACCCGATGAAGCACTTGCGCGGTTGCAGGATATTTCGATACTCGTCCATCTCCCCACGTGCCAAACTCTCACTCCCTAAATATGCCATAAGCTCTTGCTATTCGTCTCTCAAGTATTACTTACTCAAATCTGTAATTATTTATCGTT
Source organism: uncultured Collinsella sp. (assembly GCA_905208975.1). GTDB lineage: Bacteria > Actinomycetota > Coriobacteriia > Coriobacteriales > Coriobacteriaceae > Collinsella. The sequence goes on from CAJLRE010000053.1 coordinate 10,897, forward strand.
TATCATTAAGTATGATATAAGATACAAGTATCATCGCAGACATTGGTTGGAGGAGCTATGATCCGCTGGAACGTATCCAAATCGAATGAAGCCATCGACCGTGAACAGGCAATAGCGAAACTGAGGAAGCTCACTCGCTACTGCAAATGGGGCACAATCTGCACCATCGTGGCGCTCGCTCTGGCACTCCTCGCAGTCATTGCAATCGAAGATCTAGTCATATTGCCTAGCCTCTCCCAAGGGTTCTGTCTCCAATCCGTAGAGCTTGAGGCTAGCGAAGGGCCAATTCTCGCTCTCGTCGGCACCAATGAACAGACCCCTCTTATGCTTGTCGCGCACGACGGTCATACTGCCATAGGGAGCGGCATGATGGCATGCCTCGCGCTTGCCATCGCGCTAAGCGCATACAGGTTTTTCTCCGCCATTGAAAAGGCGGGCAGGCCCTTTGACCTCGAATGCATCCGCATACTACGTCAAATAGGACATTTGTTCCTTATCGGCGGCGCCGCCGTGAAACTTTTTGGTGCCATAGTCACAGGGCTGATACTCTCAGGATTTGGCGGCAGCTTTACGGATGCACTTGGCGGGCAGCATCTCGACCTCTCTATGCTCTTTGCAGGCCTAATTATTAGCCTGATTGCTAGCATCTTCCAGTACGGGTGTATCCTGCAAAAACAAGATGACGAGTTGCTCTAGGGGGAATCCATGATTATTCTGCGGCTCGACCGCATGCTTGCCGAACGCAAGATTTCATCCAAAGAGCTTGCTGAACGCGTGGGTATCTCCCAGGTCAATATGTCGCGTATCAAGACGGGCAAGGTTTCTGCCGTGCGCTTTTCAACTCTTGACGCGATATGCCGGGCACTCGACTGCCAACCGGGCGATGTTCTGGAATACATACCTGACGATGAAGCCGATAGCCTCTTTGGGCTTAAAGATGAATAGCCATAATTAAGCCGCCAATCACGCCCTCAACGCAAAAAGCCCGCCAGAACGATGCGTTCTAGCGGGCTCAATCAGATATTTCGACTTCGCGCTCGAAAGCTCAGGCAGATCTTACGCAAACAGGCCGTAGATGCTGATGTTGGCCTTGGCGTACAGGCCGTTGGCATACTCGGTCCACTTGGAGCTGGCGCTCGAAGCCTGCGAAGAATACTGCTGGTAAGCAGTGTAATAGGCAGTCATGGCCTGCTTATAGGTGGCGCTATCGGCGGTAAAGGCATCGTCGGCGAAGGCCTTAGCATAGGTGCTGTCGGCGTCCTTCCAGGTGCCCTTCGAGCTATCCCACTCGTCGCCGGCAAGTTTGATGATGTAGTCGGCGTAGTCCTTGCTCGCGGTCTCCTCGTTGCCGTCAGCAGGCTCGGTCGGGGCGGTCGGCATGCTTGCGGAGCTATCGCCCACCTTCTTCTTGTAGAGCTTCTGCAGCGTCGCGGACTGACGGACGATCTGCTTGGCCTGATCCTTGGACACGCCGTACTGTTTTGCCATGGTCTTGTAGTCGGAGGTGCCGATGGAATCCTCGGCGTACTTCTTCATCTCCTTAGAAGAGACGGTAATGCCCTCGTCCTCGGCAGCATCGAGCAGAATCTTGTTGCGCACGTAGGACAGGATGACATCGGCAGAAGGAGCGGTGTAGTTGCCATCGCTATCCTTGACGGTATCGAGGCTGTACTGGCTCTCGATGGCCTCGCGCGCGGTGATGTCGCTCTTCTTGCCGTTATAACTATAGCTTGCCACGGTCGAATCGAGCTGGTCCTCGGTCAGGGTCGACGAACCGACACCCTTGCCGCCAAAGCCGCCATTGCCAATAAAGAAGCCGACCACCGCAGCGATCACGATAGCGACCACAAAGGCGGCAATCATCGTCTTCTTATGCTTGGATGCATGGTCGTCCGTATCGGAGTCGTCCTCGCCCTGCTCCTCGGGCATCAGATTCTCGTCAGCGGCTTCTGCGGCGATCTGAGCCTCCAGACGGGCGTCCTCTTCCTCGGCCGTCGTGCCAGCTGCAATATGCTCGGCAGACGTACCGGCGACCAGGTCGATCTTCTCGTCCTCATCACCATTGGGGCCTTCGCCGCGCTCGATGATCTGGATGCCGTCGATCTCGTCCTTCTCGTCCTTCTTTTGAATTAGACCCATATCAGTTACTCCTTGTTAGGAAACATAGTCCTCAATAGAATACGCCCGACGGAGCGCCGGGCGTATTGATTCTTAGGTTATACGCAAACACTTAAGTACTATTTAGGCGTTTGCAGCGTGCATACCTCAGACCAGGTGCGCGATAACGGCATCGGCAAAGGCCTGCGTGCCCACAGCGCCCTCAACGGAGCCGGTCTGGGCACGACGCACGTCACCGGTAACCTGCTCACCCTCGTTGAGCGTGGCAGATACGGCGGCACGAATGCGATTGGCAGCATCGTTCTCGCCCAGGTGATCGAGCATCATCGCAGCAGAGAGGATCTCGGCCGT
>CAJLRE010000054.1 GCA_905208975.1 uncultured Collinsella sp.
GCGAAGGCAACGGGGTCCTCGGGGAGGATGCCCTCGACCAGCAGGGCCTGATCGTAGAGCAAGCCGGAGTACTGCTTGATCTTATCGGCGTCGCCTGCCTTCTGGGCAGCGACAAGCTTGTCAAAGACCGGGTGCTTGGCGTTGAGCTCGAGCACGCGCTGGCTCTTGGGCATGCCGTCGGGCGCGCCCTCGGGCCCCTTCTGGAGCACCTTCTCCATCTCGAGCGAAAGCGGACCCTCGGTGGTGATGCAGGCGGGAGCGTCAGTCAGACGCGCAGAGACGGCGACCTTCTCGACCTTGTCGCCGAGCGCCTCCTTCATGGCGTTAAAGAGGTCCTCGTTTTCCTTGGTGGCGTCCTCGGCCTCCTTCTTCTCGTCCTCGGTCGCCAGATCAAGATCGCCAGTCGCGACGTTCTTGAGCTCCAGGTGACGATCCTCGACCTCGGGCTCGGCACCGTCGGCAACGGCCTTCTCGGCAGCCTCGCGGGCGGCGTCGTCTTCATAGATCTTAGGCATATCGGCGGCAACGTACTCACGCATAGCCTGGAACGTGAACTCATCCACATCCTGCGTCAGCAACAGCACGTCATAGCCGCGCTCGAGCACGCCCTTTACCACGGGCATCTTGGCCAAGCGCTCACGCGAGTCGCCGGCGGCGTAGTAGATGGCCTTCTGATCCTCGGGCATGCCCTTGGCATACTCGGCCAGGGTAATCATCTTCTGCTCCTTGGCAGACCAGAACAGTAGCAGGTCGGCGAGCTCATCGGCCTTCATGCCATAGCTCGAGTAGATGCCGTACTTAAGGCCGCGGCCAAAGTTCTCAAAGAACTTCTCATAGGCCTCGCGGTCGTTGTCGCGCATATCCTCAAGATCGGCGGTAATCTTCTTCTCCACGCGCTTGGCGATGGCCTTGAGCTGACGGTTCTGCTGCAGCGTCTCACGCGAGATGTTGAGCGACACGTCGGCAGAATCCACGACGCCGCGGACAAAGTTGTAGTAGTCGGGCAGCAGGTCGTCGCACTTCTCCATAATCAGAACGTTGGAGCTGTAGAGCGCCAGGCCCTTCTCGTAGTCCTTGCTGTACAGATCGAACGGCGCGCGGCCCGGCACAAACAGCAGCGCATCGTACTCAAGCGTACCCTCGGCATGGAAGCTGATAGTGCGCGCGGGATCGTCAAAGTCGTGGAACGTGGACTTGTAGAACTCGTCGTAGTCCTTCTGCTCAACGTCGGAGCTGCGCTTTTTCCAAATCGGCGTCATGGAGTTGATGGTCTCGAGCTCCTGGTAGTCCTCGTACTCGGGCTTGTAGTCGTCGCCGGCGTCCTCGGGCTTGGGTTTCTGGCGGCTCTTGCTCACCATCATCTGGATCGGGTAACGCACATAGTTGCTGTACTGCCGAATCAGGCTCTTGAGGCCCCACTCGGTCAGGAAGCGATCGTAGGTCTCGGCCTCGCCGTCGGCGTCGAGCTTCTCGTTCTCGCGCAGCGTCAGGATGACATCGGTGCCGTGCTCGGCGCGCTCGCCGTCTTCGATGGTGTAACCCTCAAGACCATCAGACTCCCACACGTGAGCGGTGTCCTCGCCATAGGCGCGGCTGACAACCTTTACGTGGCTGGCAACCATAAAGGCAGAGTAGAAGCCCACGCCAAACTGGCCGATGATGTCGACATCGGAGCCCTGTTGCTCGGCGTTCTCGGTCTTAAACTCCTCGGAGCCGGAATGGGCGATGGTGCCCAGATTGCGCTCGAGCTCCTCGGCGGTCATGCCAATGCCGTTATCCGAGATGGTAATGGTGCGGGCGTCTTTATCAAAAGAGACGCGAATAGCCAGGTCGCCCTGGTCGAGCTTGACACTCGGGTCCTGCAGGCTCTTAAAGTTGAGCTTGTCGACGGCGTCGCTCGCGTTAGAGATAAGCTCGCGCAGGAAGATTTCCTTATTGGTGTAGATGGAGTTGATCATGAGGTCGAGCAGTTTTTTGCTCTCGGTCTTAAATTGACGCATGTGCAGTCCTTTCGCGCTACCCCCGTCCGCAAAAACGGCCCGGTTGCCCGAGCCGCATTGCAGACCTGCTATGTTCAGACTTAGATTTTATAACCCATTAGCGCGCATATATACATACGGAATCGAAAAACTGTATGTCCAAACGCTCTGATGCGCCAATTGCCAAGGAGTGTCCCCGACTGCCGGCAGGAAAGGAACGTCCCTATCTGCCATCTACGCGCTTGGCCATCCAAACATGGGGCTGGCCCTCGTCTTCGTAGTCCACCGGGGCAATCTGCGTGTAACCCGCCTTGGCATAGAGTGGTAGCACGTATTCCTGCGCATGCAGCTTAATGAGCTTGGCGCCGGCATCACGCGCGCACGTATCACTGGCCTCGACAATCTTGCTCGCCAAACCGCGACGGCGCATGCTCGGCAGCACGGCCACGCGCCCCATAATGTAGGTCTCCCCCGCCGCGACGCCTTCGTCCAAGTCGCACGCCGGCAAAACTGGGGCTTCGGCATCTGCCGCGTACTCCAGTTCCTCGGGAAACACGCGCGAGCAGCCGGCAAGCTCGCCGTCTACATAGAGTGTCACATGAATGCAGTTCGGATCCTCGTCGATAGCGTCGAACTCATTCTCGTAGCCCTGCTCGTCCATAAAAACGACGCGGCGCACCAACGCCGCGTCGTCAAAGCATCCCGTCTTAAGTTGGATATCCATAGCTGCCCTTTCATTCAACGCGAACGTTAGGGACAGATTTTAGCGAAAATGAGCTCCGCGCACGCTAAACTTCGCGCGAGCCTTCGCCAGACAGTCGTAATGACCCACGTTATGGGCATCGCTCGCGATGAAGCTGTACAGGTTCTGATCGAACAGGCGCTGTGCCGGCTTTTTCTCGCGACCAAAGCGACCGCCGGCAATAAAGTCCGCCGAAGCCTGCAGCTTGCAGCCCATATCGACCAGGCGCTCCGCCACGCTTACATCCTTTTGAACCGCACGATAGCGCTCAGGATGAGCGATGATCACCTGGTAGCCACGGCACTGCAAATCGTAAATCGTGTTCTCGTACTCTCTAAACGCATACGCATCGGCATGCGTCGAAAGCTCGAGCAGAAACTCGTTGGTCCCATCGAAATGCAAGTGATCCGCGGCATCGATACCAAGCTCAACGAGCTTTCGATGGTTGACCTCGAAGCCCATCTGGAGCGGAAAACCGTCAGCGTTATCGCGCAGCAGCTCAAAGGCATCCCACATCTTGTCGTAATCAAAATAGGGATCACGGCAGTGAGGAGTGCAAACGATTCTGGTTACACCGGCCCGCTTGGCAGCCTCGAGCATCGCCAAGCTCTCTTCGAGATCGGCGGCGCCGTCGTCTACACCCGGCAAGATATGGCAATGAATGTCACGCATAGGTCAGCCTTAATCAACTAAACGTTTGCTCGGCTGGTGAAGATGCCCTTTTTGGAAGTGCCCTGATCGTCGGAGCCCTTCTTAACCTTCTTACCGTCCTTGGTGTAGTAAGAATAGTAGTACTCGCTAGTCTCGGTCTCACAGTAATTCATGACGGTACCGATGAGCTTGACCTTCTCGGACTTCTTAAGCTGGGCGATAGCGTTGAGCGCCTCTTCGCGCTTGGTAAAGTCCTCGCGCACCACGAACAGCGCGCCGTCGGTCAGGCTGGCAATCTCGGCAGCATCGATGAAGGTGCCGACCGGAGGAGCATCGAAGATGACGTACTGGAACTTGGCAGACAGTGCCTTGACCAGCTTGGCAAAGCGATGAGAGACGATGATGTCGGCAGGATTGGGAATATGCGGCTCGGCATCGAGGAAGTAGAAATTCTTCTGACCTGTCTCGACAATCGCCTGGTCGATAGAAACCTGCTCGGACAGGACTGCATAGAGTCCGCCGCGGGAGCGGACGCCGAGCATATCGGCAAGGGACCTGCGACGCATATCAGCCTCGACCAGCAGGACACTCTTGCCGCTCGTGGCGATTGCCTGAGCAAGATTAATGGAAACCGTAGACTTGCCCTCGTTGGGAATCGAGGAGGTAACGGTGATGGTGCGAATGGGGTCGTCCACGCTCGCAAAGCGGATGTTGGCCAGAAGGGTCTTGGCGGCATTCTGCACAACGAGCTTATCGGTGTTCTTTGCCTTAGCCATGCCTATTTACCACCTTTCATAGCCGGAATTCGGCCAACAACGGGAATACCCAGGAGCTCTTCTGCCTCTTCGGCACCGCGGATGCGGGTATTGAGCATGTCTGCCAAAACGACATAGGCAACTGCGATAAAGATACCGGCGAGGAACGCGACGGCAATATACAGCGTGCGCTTGGGGCCGCTGGGGGCTTCGGGGGTCTTAGCCTCGTCGATAACGTTGATGCTCTGGGCAGCGCCGACGTTCTGAGCGACCGTACTCACCGAGCTGGCAATGGCCTTTGCGACCTCAGCCGTCTCCTTGGCATCGGTGCCGGTAACCGAAAGCGTAATGACACGCGTGGTGGTCTCGGAGGAAACAGACACCTTGTAGTCATCCAGATCGGTGAGGCCCAGTTCTTTGGCGGCGCCGCTCTTAACGCTATCGCTATCCAGCAGCGTGGCGATATCGTTGGAAAGCATCTGGCTCGCCGAGAGATCGTTGTAGCTCATCTGACCGCTATCGTCGGTCTTGGCGAGAATGTACATGCTCGTCGTCGCGGTATAGGTGTTGTCCATCGCAACGAAGGACACGATGCCCATGGCGATCGCGCAGACCACCGGAAGGGTGATGACCAGCTTGAGGTGCTTCTTCAGCAGCTGGAACAGTTCGAGAAGGGTCATGCAGCTTGCCTTTCATTTCCCCAGTTCGGATTGACAAAACTGTCCGTATGTTATCGCATCTTTTTACCGAGACCAAACTCTATACATAAGAAACAGGCTCTCCTGTAAAAATGTCGGAAGCAATCGTAAAATTGCACAACAACGCCGCACCCGAAAGTCAAATGCGGCGTCTACATCAATATCTATGTTGTATCGCTATGCGAATGGCTCGTCCTGCTGTATGGGAAACGTCACCGTAATGGTGGTTCCCACGCCCAACTCGCTCGACAGATCGAGCGTGGCGTGATGATACAGGGCCGCATGCTTGACAATGGCAAGCCCCAGGCCGGTTCCGCCGCGTGCCTTGGACCTACTCTTGTCCACGCGATAGAACCGCTCAAATACCTTGCCCTGTTCTTCAGGCGCGATACCGATTCCCGTGTCGGCGACAGCGAGGAACGGATGGCCTTCGTCGTTGGTGCCGCACTGCAGCGTAACCGTACCGCCGGGCCGATTGTAGCGGATGGCGTTGCTTGCCAGATTATAGATGAGCTCGTCAATCAAGCGCGACACGCCTTCGATGACCACAGGCTTGGTCTCATGACTTATCGTCACATTCGCCTGACGGGCAACCTGTTCAAGGCGCTGCTCAACCGCGTAGATCGCACGCGAGAGCTCAATAGGCTCCGTGGACCCAATGGGCACTGCCTCGCCTTCAGTTGCACGTTCGGCCTCGTCCAAGTTAGACAGCGTAAGGATGTCGTTGACAAGCGCTGCCAAGCGGCCCGCCTCACGATAGATGCGACCGCCAAAGTTGCGCAGGTCGTCCTCGCCCTCGACCATGCCATTTGCGATGAGCTCGGCATAGCCCGAAATCGCCGTAAGCGGCGTCTTGAGCTCATGGGTGATATTCGCCGTGAACTCGCGGCGCATACGGTCGTTATCCGCTAGCACCGCCATTTGGCGCTTGAGTTCCTGGCGCTGCGACTCGATACGCTCAAGCATGGGGACCATCTCGGCATAGGCGTGCTCATAGCTACGGCGTGGGTGATCCAAATCCACCTCTTGCAACGGCGCGATGATGGCACGGGACTCACGGCGCGCCATAAAAAACGAGAGTACTGCACCCGCTGCTGCGATAAGCAGCATCGGCGCCAGCATCGACAGCAAAATCGCCGCAACGCCAGGCTGGGCCTGCGCCAAGCGAACGACCTGGCCGTTATCAAGGGTGACAGCGCGATACAGCATAATCTCGTCGAGTGTAGAGCTTGCGCGCTCCGCGGAACCCGAACCACTCTCAAAGGCCTCGATGACCTCGGGGCGATCGCCATGGTTGGGCAGTGTGGAAGGCGACGCCTCGTTGTCGTAGGCAACAGATCCGTCCTTATTGATCAGCGTGATACGAAGATCCTCGCGATCGAGGCTTCGCAAGAACGGAATGGGCTCCTGCTGCTCGTCGAGGGCGGCAGCAATGAGCTCAGTTTCCTGCGCCAGATTGGCACTCGTGGCATCCGCCAAAGTGTTTTGCACAAAGAACGCGCCCAGCACCGTAAACGCCACGATAACCGCCATGGCGCAGACAAAGATCGTCACAAAAACGCGGTGCGACAGCGTATGTTTTCCCTGGGGGGCGAAGACCACGGGTTACTCCTCCGATGCGGTGGCCGCGGTGTCGTCGCCTTCGGCACCATCACCGGCAGAAGGCTCGGCCAAGCGGTAACCCACGCCGCGCACGGTCTCGATGGCGCTGGCATGCTCGCCCAGTTTTTGGCGAAGCGTCTGCACATGCACGTCGACGGTGCGCGAACCGCCGTCGAAGTCCCAGCCCCACACGCTCTGCAGCAACGACTCGCGGGTAAAGACCACGCCGGGCTTGCGCATGAGATACTCAAGCAGGTCGAACTCGCGCAGGGTGAGCTTAAGCGGCTCGCCGGCAACGGTCACCTCGCGATGGCTGGGCGAGAGCACGATGTCGCCCACACTGAGCACATCGCTCGCCTGCTTGACCATGCCGCCGCGACGCAGCAGTGCGCGGCAACGGCTCGCAAGCTCCATGAGCGAAAACGGCTTAGTCAGGTAATCGTCGGCACCGCCATCGAGCGCCATCACCTTGTCGAGCTCGGTGTCCTTGGCAGTAAGCATCATGATGGGCACCGTCGCCGTCAGGCGGTCGGCACGCAGGCGACGCATAATTGCCAGGCCATCGGTATCGGGCAACATGATGTCGAGCAGGACAGCATCGGGCACCCGTCGCGCCACAGCAGCCTTAAACTCACCATCGCACGAAAAGCCCTCGGCCTCGATCCCCTGCTTGCGCAGCGCATAGACCGTCAAATCCCTGATGTTGTCATCGTCCTCGACGTAATAGATCATGTTGAACCCCTTTGCGGCCGGCATGACCGCATCTTAACCCTAAAGGTACCTTTACGAGATGGTATCAGCCAAAACGTCCCGTCAAATAATCCGCTGTGCGCGAATCGGTCGGTTTTTTGAAGAGCTGAGCGGTGGGCGCGTGCTCCACCAGCTCGCCCAGCAAGAAAAACGCGACCGAGTCGGAGATGCGCGCCGCCTGCTGCATATTGTGCGTAACGACCACCAACGTGCAGGTCTCCTTGAGCTCGCAGGCAAGCTGCTCCACCACCAGCGTCGACACGGGGTCGAGGGCGCTCGTGGGCTCATCCATCAGCAGGATGTCGGGTTGCACGGCAAGCGCGCGGGCGATGCACAGGCGCTGCTGCTGCCCGCCCGAAAGGCCCAGGCCCGACTCCTTGAGCTTGTCCTTGACCTCATCCCACAGAGCGGCTCGACGAAGGGAATCCTCGACCAGCTCATCCAGCACGGCGCGATCGCGCACGCCCATGCCACGGGGGCCGTACGCGACGTTGTCATAAATGCTCATGGGAAACGGGTTGGGGCGCTGGAACACCATGCCCACGCGCTGGCGCAAACGGCAGATGTCGTAATCGCCCAGGATATCTTGACCATCGAGCGCAATCTTGCCCTCGATGCGGCAATCCTTGATGCCGTCGTTCATGCGGTTAAAGCAGCGCAGCAACGTAGACTTTCCGCAGCCCGAAGGCCCGATGAACGAGGTGATCTGCTTATCGCGGATCTTGATATTCACGTCCTTGAGCGCATGGTGGTCGCCATAGAACAGGTCGAGGCCCTCGACGTCGATGCGCGTCGGCGAGGCGGCAAGATCCTCTGCCGTGGGGCGAGTCGCATCCCCAACCTCGCGCTCATGCGCGGCCTCGGCCTGCGCTTCCATGAGTTCTTCAAGCTCCGTGGGCTCCACAGCCGCAGCAGCCGTCATACCGCACACCTCCATATCGATATCAATTCAGCAGTATCGATAGTAGGAATCGCGGCTCATACGCACGTGAGCACATTGTCAAGTGTTTGTAAGGGCACGCTAGCTATGCGGCGGGCAGCTCGATGGTGAATATCGTGTGTTCGGGCGTCGATTCACATGCAACGGTACCGCCGTGTGCCGCGATGATCTCCTTGGCAATAGCAAGGCCCAAACCGGCACCACCGCGATTGGTCGCACGCGCCGCATCCAGGCGATAGAACTTCTCAAAGATCACCTTGAGCTTAGCCGCAGGGATAGGATCGCCCTGATTGATAAAGCGCACGCGCACGCCGCCATCGTCTTGGCGCCTGGCCTCAATCATGATAGTCGAGCCCTCATAGCTATAGGCGACGGCATTTTTCATGATGTTGTTGAACACGCGGGCCATCTTATCGCCATCCACGAGCACCGTCAGGTCCTCGCGAATATCAACCTGGGCTTCCTTATGCTGCTCGTTGAGGATGGGATAGAACTCGTCAGCCACCTGAGCCAGCAGCAACCCCAGATCAACATAGCCGCGCGTGAGCACGATATCGTGGAAGTCAAAGCGCGTGATATCGAAGAACTCTTCGATGAGCGCATCGAGCCGGTGCGCCTTGTCGAGCGCCACGCCCGTAAAGTGTGCACGTTGCTCAACCGGCAGCTCGGGAGCCTCTTGCAGCAGCGAAAGATAGCCCACCACACTGGCAAGCGGGGTGCGTAGGTCATGTGCCAAGTACGTGACCAGATCGTCCTTGCGATGAGACTCGTCACGCAAGGCCTGCTGCACCTTGCGCTCGCGATCGCGCACACGGTTGAGTGCGCCCTCGACCTCCAGGAAGTCGCCGTCGATGTTGTCCCAGGTGTCGGGGTGATCGATCAGGCAATCTTGAATACGAGCGGCCAGCACACAATCGGCATGCTGCTCGCCCTGCTCGTAGCCCTGGCAGTACAGGGCGCGGCCGCAAAAGAACAGCACGCACACGGCAAGCGCCAGCACAAAGCCAAGCATGTTGAATACAAAGCCGGCATCGAACAGCACCGGCCCTTCGATGCCGCCGAGTGCCATGGCGCCAATCGCCAACGTCATGGCCCACGCGGCACCGCCAATCACCACGCAGCGGCGTACGATTTCAAATCGATCGATCAGCAAAAAGCCGACAAGCAGCACCGCCAAGATTCCAGCGATGTTATCGATGCCAATCAGCAGCAGGCTCAGCAAAAAGAGCAGCACCGTTGCAAGCGCGCGGTTGTCGACGACCGACCTCACGTATTCAAAGAGTCGATCGGGCACCTCGAATGCCTGCCTATCGTCTTTTGTCATATCCACTTCCCCACCATCAAAGGCGTTATTCGATTATGTAGCCGACGCCCCAGACGTTTTTGATAAAGCGCGGCTTTTGAGCGTCGTCACCGATCTTTTCGCGCAGGTGGCGAATGTGCACCATCACCGTATTGTTGGAGCCGGGCATAAAATCCTCGTTCCACACCGCGCGGAACAGATCCTCCACGGCCACCACACTGCCGCGATGCTCGACCAGATACAGCAAGATGGAATACTCGATGGGCGTGAGGCGAACCGGCGCACCGTCCACCGTTACGGAACGGGCATCGCGGTTGATCTCTAGGCCGTCGAACTGGATGGTCGGCGACTCGGCCGCCTGCGCACGGCTACCGTAGCTGGTGTAGCGACGAAGCTGAGCGTGCACGCGCGCGATGAGCTCAAGCGGGCGGAACGGCTTAACCACGTAATCGTCCGCGCCAAGCGAAAGGCCCTCGATCTTGTCTTGCTGGGCATCGCGCGCCGTCAGCATGATCACGGGATAGGTATGGCTGGAACGGATCGTGCGCAGCAACTCAAGCCCATCGATATCGGGCAGCATGACATCCAGCAGCGCCAGATCGAACTCCTGCTCCAAGATTGCCTTGGCAGCATCGGCCCCGCTATAGGCGACCTGTACGTCAAAGCCTTCTTTTGTAAGGTAGATACCAACCAAGTCGGCGATGGCCTTTTCGTCATCAACTACCAAAATGCGCTCGTTCATGCGTGCTCCTCTCGCGCTCCATTATGCCCGAGGGGGCGCATGCCACACACAACAAGCGTGGGTGATTAAGTCGGCCTTAAGCACCCTTGTGCCCGTTCGGGCGCGGATGTGGGCCACGCACGCACGCGATGATCGCCGACGCCGGCAAACGATATACTCTAGTTCCAGAAGAGACCATCCCGTCGAAAGCGAAATCCGTGAAGTCCCTCACCTCTTTTGCAAAGCGCTCAGCCCAGCTTGCCGCCGGCTTTGTCTGCGCTATCGCCCTTGCCGCTGGCGTGCCCACCGTCGCCGGCGCCCAAGTACTCACGACCGACAATGTTTGCGGCAAAACCGCCGATGCGCGCGGCATCACGGCCGAAAACCTGCCCGATATCGATGCGACCAATGCCCTCGTCATGGGCAAAGACGGCACCGTCTACTATGCCCGCGGCGCCGATGAGCAGGTCAAGATTGCCTCGATCACCAAGGTCATGACCGCAATCCTAACCGTCGAGAATTGCAAGATGGACGAGAAGGCCACGGTGAGCAACGCCGCAGCCACCGTGGGCAATTCAACAGCCGGCCTACTCGAAGGCGACGAGCTCACCGTGAAGCAGGCACTGCGCGGCCTGATGATTCCCTCGGGCAACGACGCCGCCATCGTGCTCGCCGAATATGTGGGCAAGAAGATCGACCCTAAGACCAAAGACGCCGAGGCAACCTTTGTGAAGGCCATGAACGAGCGCGCTAAGAAGCTCGGCTGCACCGGTACGCTTTTTGAAAACCCGCATGGTCTGGACTTTGATGAGTGGGCTGGCGATATGCACTCAACCGCACACGACGTAGCGCTGATGATGCAGGAGGCCATGAAAAACGACACGATCCGCGAGGTCGTAGCGAGCGAGGATTCCTGGATCGAGGTCACGGGCGCCGACGGCACCGACCATTCGCATTCCATGGACACGCATAACGTTTTGCTCGGTCAGGACGGAAACATTGGTGGCAAGACCGGCACCACCGACGACGCGGGCTATTGCTTTACGAGCGCCTACAACCGAGACGGCGACGAGATCTACACCGTCGTTTTGAACTCCACCACCACCGACCAGCGCTTTACCGATACCGCAACCCTTGCCAATTGGTACTACGGTCACAAGGTGACGGTCGCAATCGCCAACACACAGGAAAAGACCGCCAACGGCAACCCGCTTATGGCGCGCATTGGTCAAACCGACTGGACGGATAAGACGATCGACGCCACACTCGCCGATCCCACGGCGCAAGCGACCGTGTTTTCCCTTGCCGGCGAGGTGACCGAAAAGGTTAGCTACGACGATCTTTCGGGCACGGTGCATGTGGGCGACAAGGTGGGCAGCGTCACGCTCAAGCAGGACGGCACCAAGATCGCCGTCATGGACCTGGTTGCCGACGAGGAAGGCGCAGGGCCGAATCCCATTGAATGGCTGCTCGTGAAGCTCGATCGCTTGGGCCGTCGCATCGACAACCGCCCACTCACGGCAGAAAGCGAGACCGTCGCCAAGGCGCCCGAGGTGTAGGGCGCAAGAATAATAAGTCCACTGAAAGGAGGCGTCCGAAAGGATGCCTCCTTTTTTTGAGGGTTCGAATCCCCAGCCGCCATTCTTGATAATAAAAAGGGCCCCAAATGGGACCCTTCTTCAAATTCGTACTGGCGGAGAGCTGGGGATTCGAACCCCAGATGCCCTTTTGGGGCATACTCGCTTAGCAGGCGAGCACCTTCGGCCTCTCGGTCAGCTCTCCGTAACAGCCGTTCTATAGTAACCAAACAGCCAAGGATGAGCAAGAGGAAATTTTCTAATTGCCTAGCAGCCTTTCCTTCTTGAAAGCTTCGCCTACCCCAGCGAGCGGTTGAGGGAGCCGAGCTCGTCGTTGCCCATGGTGCGCCACATTTGGAAGATACAACCGCGCGCCAGGAAAAAGAAACCGTTGTCGACCAGTTGCACAGCGGCATCTGCCAGCTGATTCGTCACGGCGGACACTGGCGGCAGCTCTAGTCCAGCCTTATGGATGGTCTCGACCGCTTCCTCGAACGTCGGAGGCTCGCTGACGCCCATCTCGTTCATAAGGCCCTGCATTTCTTCCAGCGCGCTGCTGCCCGACTCCTCGCCGCGCGGCACCAGACGGTAACAAGCCAGCGCCAGGTCGAGCTGATCGCAATTCCAATAGGCAAACGCCAAGCGATAGAACAGGTAGCCGATTGCAGAACGATCGCTGGCAATACGTAGGCCGTGGCGCGCCACCTCGATAATCTCGTCAAAGCGCTCCAGACGCGCAAGCACGTTGATGAGCGCAAAGTGCGACTGCATGGACGAGCGCGCCAGATCGTAAAGATGGCGCACCTCGGGCAGTGCTCGTTCAAAGTCCTCTTGCTCGGCGTAAAAGCTGCAGATCTCGTGCTGGGCAAAGTACAGCGCATCGGGCGCACGAAGGATTCGCACAGAGCGGTCTTCTTCCAACACCGGTAGCACCATGCGCACCAGCTGGTTATCGCAAAACTGCGTTTGAACCGGACCTGTCGCCAAAAGCTCGGCGACGGCGCACTTAGCCTCCAACTCCTCAACAAGACGGGAAAAGCCTTCAAAAGCACCTGTACGGTCGACTTTTGCCTGCTCGCGCAATTCAACAACACGGGCCACGTATGGGTCGTCGTCCTCTTCCATGACCTCCAGCTCGTCAGCCGTATCGGCAAGCAGCAGATCGCGCAGCGCCGGCGGCAGCATGCGATGGTCATCACGCGGACGAGCATGAACCTCCGCAGGTTCAATCGTCTCCGGAGCGGTTGACTCATATGCCTCAAGCACACGCTTGCACGGCATATCGTCCATGTCTATACTCTCAAGATCCTTGGCGACAGGCACGCAATCGGCCAGATAGGCCGCGCGCCCAA
>CAJLRE010000055.1 GCA_905208975.1 uncultured Collinsella sp.
GCGTCGTTGCGGCCGGGCACGGGTCCATTGTCAAACATGGCTAACTTCCTTTCATTCGCAGCTAGTATAGCCCACTCACAGGGCAGCTGCGCGCTAGTAGCTCACCTGGCAGGGAATGCCGAGGGCTTGGACGCGCGCGGCAATGGCGTCGAGCACCTCGGGCGCCGCTTTAGCAAGGCCGGCGACCGGTGTCTCGCGCGCCACCGTGTAGATGGTCGCTTCTTGCGGGCGAATGCGCTCAAGCGCCACGAGCCAGGGGGCAACGTACTCCTCGCCGGTGTTGTCGATGGGCTTGCCCTGATACTCACCGGTCAAAAAGATCGTCTGGATAATAACGTGACCGTCAAAGCTTTCGAACGTCTCAATCTGGTGCTCGACGTCGTAGGGGCCAACAGGCTGGTCGAGCAGCTGGATAAACGCCGGGTCGACGGTATCGAGCTTAAGAATGTTGTCGTCGACCATCATGAGCGCATCGTGTACCTGGGGACGGTCGGCGCGTGTGCCGTTGGAGAGCACGGCGATCTTGGAGTTTGGGGCAAGCTCGTCGCGCAGCGCGACGGCGCCGGCGATGGCCTGCGGAAACTCCGGCGCGGCGGTGGGCTCGCCGTTGCCTGCGAAGGTGATCACATCGGGGAGCTCGCCCTCGGCTGCCATCTCGCGCAGCTTTGCCTCGAGCGCGTCGAGCACCACGGCAGCCGTGTTATACGGCTCGTGGCAGGGGCGCTCGGCATTGAGGCCGTTTTCGCAGTAAATGCAGTCGAACGTGCAGATTTTGCCGCTGGCCGGCATCATGTTGACGCCGAGCGAGAGACCAAGGCGACGGCTGCGAACGGGCCCAAAGATGGGGCTGGCATTCAAAAACGTAGACATAGACATATGCTCCTCAAGACAATTGTGCCTAAGCATAGCATCGGCTCCGAAGCAAGGTGTGGGCTCTTGCTTTACAAGTTTCGTTTTTGCACGTCGCTCATTATGCCGTGCCATGAAAAGCCTCAGGTCGGGTACAGTTAATCTGTTAACAAAGCGTAAAGCAATGCGGGTCTATCCAACCGTACTGACGGGCAACTGGATGGGCATTGACGATGGGAACACAGTATGGATTTTACGGTTGAGAATGCGGGCACCACGATCGCCTGTCGCGAGTATGCCGGCCCGGTTGTATCGTCCGATACGCCCGCCTTGGTGTGCGTGCACGGCGCCTGCGTCGACGGCGTCTTCTTTGACGCCATCGCCCGCGAGCTCGCCTGTGACTACCGCGTCATTGCCTACGATCGCCGCGGTTGCGGCGAGAGCGGCGACGCTGCAGACGGACGCTACGACCTCGCCGCCCAAGCCGCCGACCTGCAGGCCGTTATTGAGCATATCGGCGCTCCGGCAAACGTGCTCGCGCACAGTGCCGGTACGCTGGTGACCCTGGAGCTTCTCCGTGCAAACCCCGCCATAATCTCGCGTGCGATTCTGCATGAACCCGCCGTGACGGATGATGGTGCCGGCCTGGGCGCGGCCCCAGTTTTGCTCGAGATGATCGCCGCGGGAAAGGTCTCCAGGGCATTACGGGCCTTCCTGGGCGCCATCGGCGATTCGGACCCTGAGGCCCCCAAGTTAACCGAGGCAGAAGCCAAGTATGCCCTGCGCAACGGCCGCAGTTTCATGGCGAACGAATACGGGATTACTATGACCCGCGTTCCCGATTGGAATAGCGTTCGCGCGTCAAAAACGGTGGCCGCCGTGCTCCTGGGCGAGCTCTCGATTGGCACGCCCCGCGAGGCTGGCACGCGAGCGGCTGCCGAATATCTCGATTGCCCTCTCGTGACGATCCCGGGTGCGCATAACGGTCTGCGCGATCGCCCGGCAGCGGCTGCCCGGGCTGTCCGTGGCATCCTGGGGCTCTAACACTCGCAATGGCCAAAGCAGGCTTCACCCGCAAACGTTTCGGCCGTGTTAACAAATGTGCTCAAAACCTCACGTCTGCGACTTCAATCGCGCCGCCTGCCAACTCATAAAAATGTAACAGCATTCACGTACTTACCTGCATCGACAAGGTGTTACCCTTGTAGCATTTGGAACCCACCGCTACCATGCGAAACTATCGAAAGGGCCCCATATGCTCAATAATCACGAGGTCAATCTAACCGACGAGGAGGCTGCCGCTGAGGTCGCCCGTGTCGCGAAGACCTACCCCGTGGTGCGTTTGCTGTCGGCCGATCAGATTAAGAGGGAGCCTAACTGCTTGCTCGCCGGCGATCGCTGCCCTTGTCTGCGTCAGTCGAGTCTTGAGGCCTTGGCAGACTCCGATGAGGTGTCGGAGCAGCTGCTCAATGATGGTACTGAGTACCGCGCTCGCCTGCGCCCTCTGAAGGTCGAGGGCGAGCCTCATGTCCTGCTGATGGTGCGTCCGATCGATGAGCAAGAGGCCGCAGAAGAGGACCTTGTCTACACCGACGTGCTGACGAGTGTGCGCAATCGCCGATATTACGAGGAAAAGCTCCGAAGCGTCCGCATGAATGCCGGCGTTGCGATGATCGACCTTGATGATTTTAGGGTCTTCAACGATACATGTGGCCGTCATGCCGGCGACCTTGCGCTCGGTGCTGTGGCGACAGCCATGCGCAGCGGAATCCGTTCGACTGACGAGCTTGTGCGCTATGGCTGCGACAAGTTTGTGGTTGTCATGCCCAATATTCCCTCCGATGACTTCACCCGTCGCCTGCATCAGGTGTCCGATGCCGTTCGTTCCACGATTATTCCGGGCCATGAGTACGTGAGCTTGACGGCATGTGTTGGTGGTGTTCGCATTCATGGCGAGACGGTCGATGAGGGCGTTGGCCGCGCTGTCCAGTTATTGAGCCGCGCTAAGGCAAAAGCCGGTACGGTCGTGACCGATGCCGATTCCATCGAGGCCTTCCAAAGCGAAAAGCCTTTGGTGCTTATCGCCGATGACTCCGAGATGAACCGAGCCATTCTCAGCGAGATGCTCAAGGACGAGCATTGCATCCTCGAGGCCGATAACGGTCGTGCGGCGCTCGACATGGTCGACCGCTATGGCGATGAGTTGTCGCTCGTGCTGCTGGACATTGTGATGCCGGGCATAAGCGGCTTTGAGGTGCTGGCCGATCTGTCGCGCCGATCGGGTATCGATAATCTGCCTGTCATCATGATTTCGAGCGAAGATTCCGATGATGCGGTTCTGCGCGCGTACGAGCTGGGCGCCTCAGACTATATCAACCGCCCGTTTGACTCCCGTGTCGTGCGCCGCCGCGTAAGCAACACCATCCGCCTGTACGCCAAACAGCGCCGCCTGACGAACCTGCTGTCCCAACAGTACAACGAGCGCGTCAAGAACAGTCGCATGCTCATCGACATCATGGCCGGCGTCATGGAGCTTCGCAACGGCGAGAGCGGTAGGCACGTTACGAACATCGAAAAGCTGACCGAGCTGCTGCTTGGCTATCTGGTCCAGCGTAGCGGCACGATCTCCCTCGACAATGAGGAACGCTCCACGATCGCCCTGGCTTCGGCGCTGCACGATATCGGCAAGATGTCGATTGACGATGCGATCCTCAACAAGCCCGGGCGCCTCACGCCCGAGGAATTCGAGATTATGAAGACGCATACCACGATTGGCGCCAACATGCTGCTCGAGCTGGGCAGCCATCACGCCGGCAATGCGCTTTTGGAATATGCGTACCAGATTGCGCGTTGGCACCACGAGCGCTGGGACGGCAGGGGTTATCCCGACGGTCTTAAGGGCGACGATATCCCCATCGCCGCACAGGTGGTTTCGGTGGCCGACGTGTACGATGCACTGACGAGCGTGCGCGTATACAAGGACGCTATCCCGCACGAGGAGGCGATCCAGATGATCCTGGACGGTAAGTGCGGCACCTTTAACCCGCTGCTGCTCGATTGCCTGCTCGAGGTGCAAGACCGCATTGCCGAAACCTTGGCACGCCCCGCCGACGTCGTCGCGTTTCCCACGATTTAGTTTGACCAAAGGAGTTTTTAATCCATGATTTCCATGCGTGAGGCGTATGAGAAGATCGGCGCTAATTATGACGACGCGTGCGCTCGGCTGATGGGCGGGGAAATGCTTGCCCGCTTTGCCCTCAAGTTTTTGGATGACGAGAGTATGGGCAAGCTGGAGGCCGCCATGGCGGCAGGAGACGCCGAAGGTGCGTTTATGGCAGCGCACACGCTCAAGGGCGTGAGCCAGAACCTGGGATTCGATAATCTGTACGAGCCGGCGGTTGTGGTGACCGAAGCGCTGCGCGGCGCCGATGCCGTTGACGGCGCTCGCGAGGGAATGCATGCGTTGCAGCAGCAATATGCGGCTACGATGTCGGCTCTGCGCGAGGCGGCCGAGTAAGAGGCTGTGAGCCTTGATGACTATGAGCGTGGATAATCTCCCGTTTTAGGCCCGGTGGCGGCCTCAAAGTGGGAGATTATCCACGCTCGTTCGATACGTGTCCAAAAATCCACGCTCACCTCTTCTGATTAGTGAATTGCCTATGCACACTGTCGGGGCTTTCCGCATGCAATCCATATCGTTGTTCGATAAACCGTTCGAATAACGATAGAGTCGATGAGGGTGAGTGTATGTCCAACAGCGTTCAGCGTATGGCCAAGGCGGGCGAAAATATCAGGAAGCTCGGTTTTTGCATGGCAGCCGTTTTTGCAGGGATGCTCGTCGCTTTTGCCGCGTTGGTTGTTTACGTGATCTGGTATGCGGTTGCAAACGTTGCTTCTGTCGATTCTTTCGGTGTCGTGACGCTTCTCGATGGCGGGTGCATCGTTATCCCAAGCGGACTGTGCATGGCGCTTGTTATGGGTATTTCGCTTGTCGTTCTGTGCGGGATCAGCCGTAACATCTCGCGAGGCGTCTCGCCCTTTACCAAGACGCATGTGCGGCTTATCCGTGTTCTCGCGCTTGCCTTTGCTGTTAACGCCGCGGTTTCGCTTGTTGGTGCCTATGGATCGGTCAATCTCACCATTGGCGGACTGGAGCTTTACATCGTGCCTCATTCCTTCGTTATTGAGATTTGCCAAGGCGCTACCTTTGATGCGGGGTCGTTTATCGGCGCAGTTGTCTGTTTATTTATCTCGGCGATCTGGAGTTATGCCTCGCTGCTCCAAGAGCAGTCTGACGAGCTTGTGTAGGAGGAAACATGAGCTATCTCATCATCGAGCTTGAGACGCAGCTGCTTAAGACCGGAAAGACCAGTGCTGATCTGATTCGGGCGACGGGGCATACTCCGGCTAATATTTCAAAGCTTAGAAACGGAAAGATAAAAGTTATTCGCCTAAAGACGCTCCTCGATATCTGTGATGAGCTTGATTGTCAACCGGGAGATATTATTCAGCGCGTGAGTGAGAAAGAGCTTGAGGAGCTTATTGTTGAGCGTGCAAAAAACGTTGTGAGGCAGATGCGGGACGGCGGAGGCAATGAGGCGTCGCTTCCGACATCAGTCTTTGCTGTCGATTTGAGCGACGAGTAGCTTAAGGCGAACAACTAAAACGAAATATCAGCGTGAAGGGACCCGTGTCTAACACGGGTTCTTTCTTTTAGATTATCTTGGCAAATTTGAGTTATCGAAAAACAATAACAACTATGGAAAACGATAAAGTAAAGAAGGAACGATATGAGCGGTTTTGCTATCAAGCGGAACGGGAGGCCAATGAACGCATCGACGATAAGGCTATCAAGGGTGTCAAAGCGCTATGGGAGGCGCCGCGTTTTGCATGACGTTTCCTTCGAGGTGGATCAGTCTGAGCTTTGCGCCCTTGTTGGTGCAAACGGGGCGGGCAAAAGCACGCTTATTAAAATAGTGCTGGGCCTCTGTGAGCCATCGTCGGGGAGCGTGGAGCTCTTTGGAGGCAAGTCGAAAAAAGAGCTGAGCTTGATGCGGACGCGTGTCGGCTATGTGCCAGATTCCTGCGGAGCATACCAATCCCTCAGTGCGGCTGAGAATCTTCGGATCCGATGTGCGGAATGGGGACTCGATGAGAAAAAGAGCGTGAGCAGTTTTTCTCTGGGAATGAAACGGCGACTGGATATAGCTACGGCTTTATTGGGCGACACCGACGTACTAATTTTCGATGAGCCGGCAAATGGATTGGATCCGTTGGGCATCGAGAGTATATGGGCCCTTATCGGTCGATTGAATCGGGAGCAGGGCAAAACCATGCTTATCTCTAGCCACGACTTGGATGAGCTGGCATCGGTTGCAACAAGCTGCCTGTTTCTTCATGACGGTGAACTGCTAAAAAAGGAATCGATGGACGTCATAAGGGATGAGGCGCCATCCCTAAAAGAGTATTACAGGCGCTTGATGAAGGCGGTCTCGCTATGAAGCGGGCGATCCATCCCATAAAGGCAGATATGATGCGTTTGCACAGGATATTTCCGGCGAAGTTTGGTCTTGCGCTTATGCTGGCGTTCGGCCTTCTCTTCGGCATCTTTCTAAAAAACGGAACAACGTTGCTCGCCTTTGGCTATGGCGTTTGTGGGGAGGATATTGGTTTCCTCTGGAATGCAATCGATCCTTCTGCGCCTGATGAGTCCCTTGCGCGCAGCGCTTTTGCCGGTACATCCCTGTTCGTTCCACTCATCGTTTGTTTGGTGCTTTTACAGGAGCATGGCTATAAAGAGGGGCACCGAATTTCTTCGGCAAGAGGTCTCAACCGCTTTTATGGGGCTCTAGCCCATGCATTTTCGTCTGCTTTAATAATTGGCGCAGCGTATAGCGCGCTTTGCCTTCTTCTTTTTGCAATAGCCATAATACGTGGAGGGCATAACTACTCGCACAACATACTAACTGTATTTTTGCCTGCAATGATAGTCAACGCCGTATTGGTGATATCGGTTGCGCTGGAGACGGTGACCATCTATCGGATAACGGGCAGCGCTGTATTGAGTGGGGCCGTGGTGATAGTCGGATTTGTCATGAGCTTGACGCTCTACGGAGCCTTCCTTCAGGCACCTATACCATCCTTGCGATGGATCTTCTTCCTTCCGGGGCCGTACCTTGGAGTCGGATGTGCCCTTGGGTATAGCGATATGGGGCAGCTGACGCTTCTGGGATATGGCGTGGCAGCCAGCTGTCTATCGGTATTGATTTACGCTCTCTTGAGCTTTCGCGCTGGGGGTGTGCTCAATGGCTCGTCAGATTAAAAGACTTCTCCAGTCAGAATTGAAGCATGTGAGCAAATGGGCGTACGCCTTAATCCTGGTAATTTATGCGTACATGGTGATATTGCAGCTTAATTCTTTCCCGATGTGGTTCTGTAGCCTCCGTGAGAACAGTTTCTTGGGTTTTTTCCCAGACCCGACGCTTCGGCTATCGGCGGAGGATGTCCTTCTATTTGGCAATGCAGAGGTTTTTCGCGGTCTGCTGTTCAACGTAGCCCCGTTGGCCCATGCATTGTTCTTTCCGTTCATCGCGGCTTGCATTGTGCCGCGCTTTGTCAGTTCGGGCTTTGTCGAGGAACCGTGGGGGTTGTCGGAGGCTCGGGGAGGGAAGCGTGTGTGCGCTATCGTTGCGCGAGTGGTGCTATCTTCTTTTGCCCTTTTGGGCGCGTTTGTCCTGTCGAGTGTCGTTTTGTACTGTCTTAACTGCGCAATCGTTTCGGATGCTCAGCAGTATTTCAACCTGCATGTATTTTGCTATCGACTTGTTCTTGCTGCCGCTGCCTGCCTTGCATACGTGGTTTCTTGCGTAATCGTTGTTTCCTATTTTGGGTCCGGCTTCGGTCCGATTGGCATGCTGTTGCTTGTCAACGTCGTAGCGATCTACATACAGATCGGGGCCAATTCCATGCTTCCGCTTCCAGCCTCGATGCTCATGTGGATTTGCGGCGTGACCCCGTTGGGGAATGGTCAATGCATCTCGATTTTAATTGACTGCCTCATAAACGTAGCAAGCGTTTTTATCATTTGCTTTACTGTCGACCGATTGCGGTCGAGATTTCTCTGATTGTTTGTGAGGGATAATCATACCGAGCATATCAAATACAGGGGGGGGCGGGCACCGTAGCTGGTGTCCGCCCCCCCGGCTTAGGAGGCTTTAACCTGAGTGGTTCGCGAGCTAGCGGGCCTGCTTTACCTTTGCCGCCGCCTCGACAAACGACTTCCACAGGTTAAAGTCGGTTTCGAGCGTCTTCCACGTGTACTCGGGATGCCATTGCACGCCTAGACAGAATGGTTGGCCTTCGACCTCGATGCACTCGGGAATACCGTCGGTTGCCTTGGCGACCAAGCGCGTGCTTTTACCCAGACGATCGACGCAGCAGTGATGTGCTGAGTTGGTCTGGATCAGTCTGTGGCCGCCAAGCGCGCGCTCCAGCAGCGAGCCCGGCATGACTTCGACAGGGTGCACGGGATCGTTGAGCACGTGGGTATGGCGCCACTGTGTGCGGCCCTCGCGAGCGCCCAGGCTCGGCACGTCCATGCACAGAGTGCCGCCAGTGGCGACATTGAGCAACTGCGTGCCGCGGCAGGTGGTAAAGAGCGGCTTTTTGGCGCGGAGCACCTCGCCGACCAGCTTAAACTCAAAGCTATCGCGGATCTCACAGCAGAGGGTGGGGTCGTAGGGTCGATCATCGCCCCAACGTTTGGGATTGACATCGGGGCCGCCGGGAATGGCGATGCCGTCGGCGATATCGACGTAATGACGGATGACCTCAATGTCCTCGGTGATGGACATCTGCAGCGGCAGGCCGCCGGCGGCAAGGATGGCATCGACAAAGACACTTGCGATTTCCTCGTTGGGGGAGAGCGTCTCGCTTAAAAACGGCTTTGCCTCTTCCCAACGCGGCGCGACGAGGATGAGTGGGCGGTCGGTGGGGGCGACGTCGACATGTGGGGTGTAGGACGATGAAGTGCGAGTTCCGATCATAGGTGTTGCTTTCGAATCTAAAGGTGACAGGGCGCATGAGAGACGTAGGACAACACTTTCAATGGATTTGTCCCACGGGGTGGCTGGCTAGTGGCCCTTAATGGAGTTGAGGAAGTCCTGGGCGCGCTTGGTCTGGGGGTGGTCGAAGAACCCGTCGGGCGTGCCGGTTTCCACAATCTGGCCATCGGCCATAAACACGACACGGTCGGCCACGCGGCGGGCAAAGTTCATCTCGTGCGTAATCACGATCATCGTCATGCCCTGCTGCGCCAAGCGCACCATGACCTCGAGCACCTCATTGATCATCTCGGGGTCAAGGGCACTCGTGGGCTCATCGAAGAGCATGGCCTTGGGCTGCATGGCAAGAGAACGGGCGATGGCCACGCGCTGCTGCTGGCCGCCCGAAAGCTGTGCGGGTACCTTGTCGGCCTGCTCGGCCACGCCCACGCGGCTCAGCAGGTCCATGGCGCGCTCACGAGCCTCCTCCTTGGACACGCCCAGCACATCGACCGGTCCCAGCATGACGTTCTGCAGTACCGTCATATGTGCAAACAGGTTGAACTGTTGGAACACCATGCCCAGCTCGGCACGCATGCGGGCAAGGTCTTTGCCTTCCTGCGGCAAGGGCTCGCCCTCGATGAGGATCTCGCCCGAGTCGATGGTTTCCAGGCGATTGATGGTGCGGCACATGGTCGACTTGCCCGAGCCCGAGGGGCCGATCACCACGACGACTTCGCCGCGGTCGACCGAGAGATTGATGTCGTTGAGAACGTGCAGGTCGCCGTAGTGCTTATCGACGTGCCTGAGCTCGATCAGCGGCTGATTGCCGGTGGAAGAGGTGCTCTGTGCCATGGTGCTCGGCTCCTTATGACTCGAAATGGTAAAGCGTTAGCGGATGATGGTCGCGCCGGTCTTGTGCGAAACGTAGACAGCGGCCTTGTTGATCGCGACGTTGATGAGGATGTAGATGACCGCGATCACCAGATAGACCGATACGAGCGCGTCGTAGTTGGTGATGAGCACGCGGGCATTTTGCATGAGGTCGGGGTAGCTCACCACATAGGCGACGGTGGTGTCTTTGACGACGACTACAAGCTGCGAAATCAACGACGGAATGATAAACCGAATCGCCTGGGGCAATACGATTTTAAAGGTGATTTTGGCCTTGGAGAGACCGAGCGCCTGGGCTGCCTCGACCTGACCACGCGGCACGGCGTTGACGCCTGCGCGGAAGATCTCGGCAAGTACGCCGGCTGCAGCGAGCGCGACGGGAAGCGTGAGCATCCAAAACGACGGCAGTGAAATCTTGTACTGAGGCAGCACCAAAAAGAAGAAGTAGATGAACAGCAGGCTCGGCACGCCACGGAAGAAATCGGTGAGCACGCGGCAGACCAGCTGCAGCGGCTTGATGTCGCTGGTGCGGCCGAGCATAAGGGCTAAGCCCAGCACCAGCGCGATGGCGCCGGCGGTGAGCGCGACCTTTACCGTGCCCTCAAAACCGGCAAGCAGGAACTTCCAGGTGGTGAGGTGCGTAAAGAAGTACCAGTAATGGACCGAAAGCTGGCCGGTCACATAAAAGCGCTGCAGTACCAGAGCGATGAGCGCGGCCACGGCAACAAGTGAGATGGCGGTGCCGACGCGAATCTTGGCGCGCATCTTGGGGCCGGGAGCCTCGTAGAGCGCATCGCGCATGGTGAGCGCGGAGGTGGAGTGCTTGCTCATCGGAGGATCCTCACCTTCTTATCGATATAGTTGCCAATGTGGCTCACCACAAAGGCCGTGCCCAGGTAGCCGAGCGCCGAGATAAAGAACGCGGCGACGCCGCCGAGCGAGCGCGTGTTGATGTAGCTCACCACGCCGGTGAGCTCCTGCGGTTTAAGCGGCACCTGACTGCCGAGCGCGGTGGTGAGCATGACGGCGATAAAGAGGTTGGTCATGGGCAGCACGCTCGAGCGCAGCGCCTGCGGAATCACGATCTTGGCGAGGATACGGCTGAAGCTCATGCCCAGCGAGCGGGCGGCTTCCACCTGGCCGACACCGACGGTGTTGATGCCGCTCATAAAGTTCTCGGAGCCAAAGGCAGAACCCAAGAGCACCGTGGCGACGATGACGCAGGTGCGGTAGGGCAGGACGACCTTGAGCGGCGGCATCGCGTAGACGACGATAATGAGCAGCGCGATGCCGGGGATGTTACGGAAGACCTGGACATACAGGTCGCCAAAGACGCGCAGCGGCTTGAGCGGCGACACGCGCATCACGGTGACGGCGACGGCCAGCACCATGGCGATGGCAAACGACTCAAGCGTCATGCCCCAGGTTGCTAGCAGCGCGTCAATGTAGTTCTGGCCATAGAGCGACCAGAGCTCGGAGAGACTCATGCGGACCTCCCGCCGATAAGGAAAGGGGCTCCCGTGTGTACGGAAGCCCCGACAACTCAGTGAAGAAACAGTTTAGCGCAATAAAGCGCACCGTGCGTTTCCGTATGGTTTCGTTGCGGCCGTTACTAGGCGCGTTGCCTAGGCGCCGATCTCGGGCAGCTCGGGAACATTGTTGTCACCCGTGCGGTCACCGATGCAGATCTGCCACAGCTCGGTCCAGGTGCCGTCGTCCTCAATCTTCTTAAGGAAGTCGTTAACGAAGGCGACGCCGTCGGAATCGAGCGGCAGGCCGATGCCATAGGGCTCCTTGCTGCCGAAGGGCTTGCCGGCGATCTTATACTTACCGGGCTCGCGGACTAGGGCGCTCTGCTGCATGTTGTTGTCGATGACGTAGGCGTCAACGCGACCCTGCTGGAGTGCCTGGCGGGCCTCCTCGTCGGTCTTGAACTCCTGCTGGCTGGCCTTGGGAGCGAGCTCCTCCAGGATGGCAGGGCCGTTGGAGCCGGACTGGACGGCGACGTTCTTGTCGGCCAGGTCGTCGACGCTCTTGATGTCGTCGTTGTCGGCGAGCACCAGGATGGCCTGCTGGGTGTAGTAGTAGGGACCGGCAAAGGAGACGAGCTTCTTACGCTCGTCAGTGATGGTGTAGGTGGCAAAGACGGCGTCGACCTGGCCGTTCTGCAGGACGGACTCGCGCGTGTCCGAGGTCACCTGGGTGATCTCGACCTTGTTCTCGCCCAGAATGTAGTTGGACAGAAGCTGCGCGATGCCGGCGTCGAAACCGCGGGTCTGACCGTCCTTCTCGTTGAGGAGGGAGAACAGCGTGGAGGTCTGGACGCCACCGATCTTAAAGACGCCGGCGTCCTTGACGGCCGTCGCCCAGGCGCTGGCGGCGATGGCGTCGTCATCGGCCTTGGGGCCGTTGTCGACGAGCTTGTCGAATGCCTTAGCGTCGAGCGTGGTGGAAGCCTCGGTATCCTCGGAGCTCTTGGAGGAGGCGGCGGAGCCCTTGTCGGCCTCGGCGCTGGTGTCAGAGCAGCCGGCAAGACCAAGGCCGGCGACGGTTGCGAAGCTGGCGGCAACGAAGCCGCGGCGGTCGAGAACGACCTGCTGGGAGAGGTTCTTGCTCATGGTAGAACACCTTTCTCAATAAAATCCCTAGCGGTTGAGTAGAGTTATACCCTATCCCGCTCAGATGGGTCAACACGAAATAACTCAGAAACATACTTACCTTATGGGTTATTCTACCTACCATAAAGGGACAGGCACCTTTGTGGTGGTTCTTGCAGATGCAGCGGCATGCCTTGCTGTTATGTCTCGATCTGTAACAGTTAGACGGCCAAAAGGTCTCTATCTGTTACAGATTGAGACAAAGGTCAGGGGCAAAGACGGTTTGTCTAGATCTGTAACAGTTAGACGGGAATTCGGGCCATAGATGTTACAGATTGAGATAATCGCGCCGCGAAAATAAAAACCTCCGCAGGGGTGCTTCCCTTGCGGAGGTTTTTTACTCGTTAAGTAGCCTAACGGCTTCGGCGGCCATGTTCTCGGCCGTCATGCCGTTCTGAGCGAGCAGCTCGTTGGGGTCGTAGCGGTCGGGGAAGCCCTTGGCGATGCCAAAGGTGCGCGTGCGCACGGGCGTGCAGGCCAAGTAGCACGCGACGCGCTCGCCCCAGCCGCCGTCCAAGATACCGTCCTCGAGGGTGACGACAACGC
>CAJLRE010000056.1 GCA_905208975.1 uncultured Collinsella sp.
TGCTTAGAATCGTTCTAGGCAACACCAATAACAATCACTAATCACAAGTGATTTGGGACAAATACTACTGATTATTTTGTCCCGTGAGCATGCCGTCGAGGGTGCGCCAGGCGAGCTCGGCGCACTTGACGCGGGCGGGCATGTGCGAGATGTCCTGGAGCTGGGCGGCTTCGTCCAGGTCTTCCAGGTCCTCCTCGGAGAGCTTCTCGCCGCGGATCATGGCGAGGAAGAGCTCTGCCAGGTGGCGAGCTTCCTCGACGGTCTCGCCGGTGATGAGGTCGGCCATGATGTCGGCACTGGCCTGGCTGATGGCGCAGCCGTGACCGGTAAAGGAGGCCTCCTCGATCACGTTGTTCTCGACACGCAGCTGCAAGGTGAGCTCGTCTCCGCAGCTAGGGTTGATGCCGTCGTGCTCGTGCGTGGGAGCATCCATCTCGTACTTATAGTCGGGGTGCGAGTTGTGCTCCATAAATGTGGTGGAGGTGTACAGATTACCCATTGAACGTGCTCCAAACGTGATGCAGGCCGGCGATGAACTTGTCGATGTCGGCCTTGTCGTTGTAGAAGGCTACGCTGGCGCGGCAGCAGGCAAGGTTCTCGACGCCCAGCCAGGTGAGCAGCGGCTGCGCGCAGTGGTGACCGGCGCGGATGCAGACGCCGTCCATGTCCATGATGCTCGCGACATCGTGCGGGTGGATGCCCTTGACATTAAAGCTCACGACGCCGTGGTGGTTATCCCAATAGATTGAGCCGATGATCTGGACAAAGTCGAGCTGCATGAGCTCGCCCATCAGGTAGTGGACGAGTGCCTGCTCGCGTGCCTGGATGTTTTCGTAGCCCACCGTGTTGACGAGGTAGTCGAGGGCGGCGCCTGTGGCGAAGATGCCGGCGGCGTCCTGCGTGCCGGCCTCGAACTTCTCGGGGACGGGAGCCCAGACGGCGTCCTGCTCAGTAACCGAGTCGATCATCTCACCGCCGGTAAGCATGGGCGGCATGGCGTTGAGCAGATCCATCTTGCCCCACAGCACGCCGATGCCCATGGGGCCCATGGCCTTGTGCGCGCTAAAGGCAAAGAAGTCGGCGCCCAGATCGGCCACATTGACTGGCATGTGCGGCAGCGACTGTGCGCCGTCGACGACCAGATAGCCGCCGTACTTGTGCACGAGCTTGCCGAGGTTCTTGACCGGATTCTCGACGCCCAGGACGTTAGAGACCTGACCCACGGCCAGGATCTTGGTCTTGGGGCCCACCTTGGCCAGAACCTCCTCGGTCGTGAGCTGGCCGGTCTTGGTGGGGTAGAGGTAGACGAGCTTGGCACCGGTCTCGCGGCAGACCTGCTGCCACGGAATCAGGTTGGAGTGGTGCTCCATGATGGTGATGACGACCTCGTCGCCCGGTTCGAGCGCTGTGGGCGCAAAGCTCTTAGCGACCAGGTTGAGCGACTCGCTCGTGTTGCGGGTGAAGACGACCTCGTTGGCCTGTGAGGCGCCGATGAGGTCAGCGATCTGCTGGCGGACCTTCGCGATGGCGTCGGTGGCCTCGACGGACAGCGAGTACAGGCCGCGCAGGGGGTTGGCGTTCATGCGCTGGTAGAAGTCGCGTTCGGCGTCGAGCACACGGGCAGGGCGCTGCGCGGTGGCGGCGCTATCGAGGAAAGCGATCTCGGGGTGCTGCTGGAACAGCGGGAACTGGCCCTTGTAGGGGTTGGTCTCGATGTCCACGGTGGGCCAGCCGCGCGAAGCCTCGTCGCTGGCGTCGAGCTCCATGGGCTCGGGGGCGGTACAGGTGTCGCATTTAACGTGCTCGGTGTCGATCATGCGAGCTCCTCTTCAAAGTTATCGATCAGGTTGTTGCCCAGGCGGACGACGGCGGCGCGGGTGCGCTCATCGGTGGCGGAAAGCGCGGCGTCCTCCAGCTTGGCGCGGATGAACAGATCCTCGGCGGCGTTTTGGTCAAGGCCGCGGCAGGCGAGGTAGAACAGCTGCTCGTCGCGGACATGGCCGATGGTGGCGCCGTGGTTGCCGGCGACGTCGTCCTCGTCGCACAGGATGACGGGGACGGTCTTGTTGTCGACGCCCTTGTTGGCCAAAAGCACCGTCTCGCGCTCGGTGCCGGTTGCACCCTTGCAGCCGTGCACGAGGTCGATGGTGCCGCGGTAGACCTTCTTGGACGTGCCGGTCAGCACGCCGTTGGCGTCGATCTCGCACTCGGTCTTGCGGCCGCGGTGGCGCAGCTCGTAGTTAAAGTCGCGCATCTGCTCGCGGGCACCCAGGTAATCGGTATCGATCGTCACCTTGGCGGTGTCGCCCAGCAGGTCGCCGGCAAGGCCGGTGGCGCTGGCACCGGCACCCAGGACGGTGTGCTGTACGTTGACGCGTGCACACTCGTCCAGGAACAGGCCGGTGTCGTCGAGCGCGATCCAGCTGTCGTCGAGCGTCTGCGTGCAGGTCACGTTGACGGTGGCGTACTCGTGGGCGCACACGCGCAGCACGGAGCCCACGACGCCCTCGCCGGCAACGGGGGAGTCCAGGGCAATATGCAGATCGAGCGTTGCCTGCGGGCGGGCGACGACGTCGATGGCGGCAATCGCAGCCGCTGTGTCGACGCCACTCACGCGCACGGTAGCTGTGACGTGCTGGTATGCGGGGGCGTCGATGACGATACGCTTGACGGCGTGGTCAGCCAGATAGGTGTAGGCGGCCTCACCCATGCCGGTTTCGAAGGCCTCGGCGGGGGAGAGTTCCTCCTCGAGCTTGATGGCGCCGGCCTGGTAGACGGAGGTGGCAGGCACGTCGAGCTCGGTCTCGGGCGTGATGCGGGCACGATCGGCGGCGTCGCCGGGGGCGGCGGCTCGGCGCTCGGGGAAGCGCTCGGCCATGGCGTCCATGGCGGCGTCGAAGGCGTCGGCCGAGCCGGCAAACTGCTCGTCCAGGCCCTCAACCTCAACGGCCTCGGCTGGAGCGGCGGCAAGTTCGTCCGAAAGCTCGAGCTTGGTCTGGTTCATCTTGAGCCAGCCCCAAGTGGCGGCAGGCATCGCATTCACGCCCCCGATCTCCTGCAGCACGCCGTCTCGGGGCTCCGACCCTCCTCGCGTACCTTTAGTACGCGTCGTCGGGCTCGTCGCTCCCGATACGCCGCACTGCAGAAGCTCGGATGACGTAAATGCGTTCGGCATAGCGGTTTCTCGATTCATTATCCGATCGCTCCTTCCATCTCGAGCTTGATCAGGTTGTTCATCTCGACGGCGTACTCCAGCGGCAGCTCCTTGGAGACCGGGTTAGCAAAGCCGTTGACGATCATGGTGCGGGCCTCTTCCTCCGAGATGCCGCGGCTCATCAGGTAGAACACCTTGTCGTCGCCGATGCGGCCGATGGTGGCCTCGTGGCCGATGTCGACGTTCTTGGCGCGGATGTCCATGGCGGGGATGGTGTCGGAGCGGCTCTGGTCATCGAGCATGAGCGACTGGCAGCTCACGGTTGCCTTGGAACCCTCTGCCTTGGGCGTGGCCACGATAGAGCTGCGGAAGGTCTGAATGCCGCCGCTCTTGGAGATACCTTTGGTCTCGACGGTTGCCGAGGTATCGGGCGCGTTGAGCACGACCTTGCAGCCGGTATCCAGGTTCTGGCCGGCGCCGGCAAAGGTGATGCCGGTAAAGCTCGAGCGGGCGCGGCGGCCGTTGAGCACGCTCATGGGGTAGAGGTAGCCCACGTGGCTGCCGAAGGAACCGCTGATCCACTCGATATCGCCGTCCTCGTCCACGCGCGCACGCTTGGTGTTGAGGTTGTACATATTCTTGGACCAGTTCTCGATGGTCGAGTAGCGCAGATGTGCACGCTTGCCCACAAAGAGCTCGACGGCGCCGGCGTGGAGGTTGGCCACGTTGTACTTGGGCGCTGAGCAACCCTCAATGAAGTGCAGGTCGGCATCGTCCTCGACGATGATGAGCGTGTGCTCAAACTGGCCGGCGCCCTTGGCGTTAAGGCGGAAGTAGCTCTGCAGCGGGAAGTCCAACTTGGTGCCCTTGGGCACGTAGACAAACGAGCCGCCCGACCATACGGCGCCGTGCAAGGCCGCAAACTTGTGGTCGGTGGGCGGGATGAGCGTCATAAACTTCTCGTGGATGAGCGGTTCCCACTGTGGATCGTGCAGGGCCTCCTCGATGCCGGAATAGACGATACCCATCTTGGACGCGGTGTCCTGCATGTTGTGGTAGACCAGCTCGGAGTCGTACTGCGCGCCGACGCCCGCCAGGTAGCTGCGCTCGGCCTCGGGGATGCCCAGGCGCTCAAAGGTGTTCTTGATGTCGTCGGGCACCGACTCCCAGTCGTGCTTTTGGTCGGTGTTGGGCTTGACGTAGGTGACGATGTTGTCCATGTCCAGGCCCTCGATGGAGGGGCCCCACGTCGGATCGGGGAAGCGGTTGAAGATCTCGAGGGACTTGAGGCGCAGGTCGAGCATCCACTGCGGTTCGTCCTTCTTGGCGCTGATCTCGCGCACGATGTCGGGCGTGATGCCGGCGTCGAGGCGCTCGAATCCCTCCTCGCCATAGGTGAAGTCGTAGAGGCTGCGGTCGATGTCCGCGACCTCGGTGCGGTTCTTGGTCATTACGTCGCCCCTTTACGCCTGCTGCTCGGCAGCGGCGGCCTCGGCCTGGGCGCGCTGCTCGGCGGCCTCGCGCTCAAAGGTCTCAAAGCCGTTCTTGTCGATCCAGGGGATGAGCGAGGCGTCGTCCTCGCGCACGATGTGACCCTTGACCATAACGTGGACGCGGTCGACATCCAAGTGCTCCAGGATGCGCGTGTTGTGCGTGATGATGAGCATGGAGCCGTCGCAGCTCTTGCGGTAGGCGTCCATGCCGTGGCTGACGGTGGAAAGCGCGTCGACGTCCAGGCCGGAGTCGGTCTCGTCTAGGATGGCGAGCTTGGGCTGCAGCAGCAGAAGCTGGAGCATCTCGACCTTCTTTTTCTCGCCGCCCGAGAAGCCCACGCCCAGCTCACGGTTGAGGTAGGAGGTATCCATGTTAAGCTCGGCCGCGAGCTCCTTGACGCGACGTCGGAACTCCTTGCCCTTCATCTCCAGGCCGGGGCGGCCGGCGATGCTGGCGCGCAAAAAGCTCGACAGCGGCACGCCCGGGATCTCGACCGGGGCCTGGAAGCTCAGAAACAGGCCGGCGCGCGAACGCTTGTCGGTGGTGAGCTCGGTGATGTCCTGGCCGTCAAAGACGATACGTCCGTCGTTGACCGTGTAGACGGGGTCGCCCATGACCAGGTGGCCGAGGGTGGACTTGCCGGCGCCGTTGGGGCCCATCAGCACGTGGGTCTCGCCGGCGGCGACGTTGAGGTTGACGTTGTGGAGGATGGTCTTCTCGTCCACGGAGGCGGTCAGACCTTCGATGGAAAGCAGCGGATTTGCGCTCATGCTGTCCCTCTCTGTATATGGTGTACTCATAGGTGTGCTAAACCCTAGGAATCTTCTCGGAATAAAGTTACTATGGGTTCGGCGTTAGTCAAGGGAAAACCCGACTAATCCACTCGACTTTCTAGATGAGGGACATAATAATCAGGTTTGTTTGTTCCGCTTGCATAGGATTTGGGACAAACAAGCCTGGTTTTGTCCCGGTAACGATGGGAGGGTAGGTATGCTCATTTCTTCCAAGGGCCGCTATGCCCTCCGACTGATGATCTATATCGCGGCGCTCGGTGACGCCGAGGGCAAGATTGCTCTGCGCGAGGTTGCCGACCGCGAGCGCATTTCGCAGAAGTATCTGGAACAGCTGGTTCGTCCGCTTATGAAGGCTGGCCTGCTTAAGAGCGTGCGCGGCAAGGGCGGCGGCTACATGATGGCCAAGGACCCGGCCGAGGTGCGTGCTGGCGACATCCTGCGCGCTGTCGAGGGCAGTACGGCTCCGGTGGCGTGCGACGGCATCGACAACAGCTGCGCCCGTAGCGATCTGTGCTCAACCGTCAAGTTCTGGCGCGGCCTGGACGACGTGATCGAAAACTACGTCGACGGCGTGACGTTGGCCGACCTTGCTGCCGTCCCCGAGATCAACTTCGACATTAAGCTGTAGGGCTGCAAATGACATCTCTCGACAAGGTGTATAAGCAAATTGAAGTTTTTGCTCGGGAATGTGACGCCGAGAAGGTTGTGCTGTTTGGTTCCCGCGCTCGAGGTGACAACTTGCCTAAGAGCGATATTGACATCGCCGTAGCAGGTTGCCGGGATTTCGGCCGGTTGTCATATTTGATCGAGGAGCGTCTTGATACTCTTTTAGATGTAGATGTCGTCAATCTCGACGAGTCCTTATCGCGTCAATTGCTCGATGAAATTGCCAGGGATGGTGTGATTCTGTATGAAAAAATATGAGAACTTTGTCAGCGCCTTGGCGAATCTTGAGGATGCGCCCAATCAGGATCTCAACAATGATTTTGTTCAGAGTGGTTTGATTAATAAGTTCAATCTTCAATTTGAACTGAGCTGGAAGCTCCTTAAGCGTCTGCTCGAGTATGAGGGCGCCACGCTTGCCGCGTCGGGGTCTCCTCGTGCCATCTTGAAGGAGTCCTACCGATTCTACGACTTTATTGATGAGGCGGCCTGGCTAGATATGCTCAAAGACCGCAATACGAACGTCCATATCTATGACAACAAGCTCGCTCAAGATTTGATTCAGCGCATCTTGAACGTATATATTCCCGCTTTTTGTCAGTTGAGGGACGGGCTGATGGAGCGATACGGCGAGCTTCTGATGGCGCCCGACGACCAGTTTGTTTAATTCCTTAAGATTTCGCGGAGGGTTGTTGCCGTTTACCGAGGGGTTGTTGTGCAACAACGGGCGAGCTGCAATACTTATTTTTATCTTTGCAAACTGCACTTTAACTACACCAATGCAGGGAGGATCTTATGCAGCCCAAGCATTCTGCGATTGTCGCGGGCCTGACGCTGGCGCTTTCGTTTGGCGCCGTTTCCGCGCCGGCACCCGCCGCTGCCGAGGAGCCCACGCCGGGCGTTGCCTCGGATGCGACCGATATCGATAAGGGTCTCTATACCCAGCAGTCCTTTTCGGGCGTGCTGAGGTCGGTCCAGGGCGTTTCGTTTGTTAACGTGACTCCCGAGATGAAGTACTTCACCAAATATGAGAGTCACGGCAACTATAACCAGGGCTTTTCGTACGGTGACGGTTATAACGCGCTGGGTTATTACCAGTTCGACCGTCGTTGGTCGCTCATTCCGTTTATGAAGCAGGCCTACAACTACGATTCTGCTAAGTACAGCATGCTCAAGGACGCGATCGATCGCGGCGGTGAGATTTCTAACGCGAACAACCCCATGTATGCGAACGGACAGCTCACCGAGCTGGGCCGCATTGCGCAAGAGGCCTTCCTGGGTGCGTATAACACCGATCCGGCTGAGTTCTCTGCTCTGCAGGATGCATACGCGTACAACTCGTACTATGCGGTGACGGAGTCGTGGCTTAAGAACGCTTTGGGCATTGACATTTCCGGGCGCGCCGATTGCGTCAAGGGCATGGTGTGGAGCATCACCAACATGTGCGGCACCGGTGGCTGCCAGGACTTTTTCCGTTGGGCGAATCTTTCCAGCAGCATGACCGACCGCGAGTTTGTGACGGCGCTGTCTGATAGCGTGGTCAATAACGTTGCGAAGAAGTACTCGAGCCAGCCCCAGTACCACGAGGGCTGGAAGAACCGCTATCGCAACGAGCTCAAGGACTGCTTGGTCTATATCGCCGAGGACGAGGCTGCCGCGGCAACGCCTGTGGAGCCTGAACCCACGCCGGCGCCCTCGCCGACGCCTGATTCGAATGACGACTCGAGCGACGATGCCAACGATGACAGGATGGATTCGCCCTCGACCGATGCTGACGGTGATGGCTCTGCTGGTGGCACTACCAACAACGGCTCTACCTCGAACGGCTCCGTTTCGAACGGCTCTGCTGCGGGCGATTCGTCTTCAAGCTCTGCAGGCAATACGGACAGCGACGCTTCTGGTTCGACCGGCGCTGGCACCTCTAACTCATCCACCGGCTCGAGCGATTCGTCCGTTGGCACCGGCTCTAACAACGGCTCCGGCTCTGACGCAACCCCTGGTTCCGATGCTTCCAAGGATGACTCGAATAAGGCGCCGGACGTTCCCGTTGCTTCGCCGGACAAGAAGCCTTCTTTCTCCGAGCAGCTTGGTTCTACGCTGGGCTCTTCGCTGATGGCTGGCGTCAATAACGGCTCGACCCAGAACAAGGGCAACTCTGATCAGGTTTCCACGGAAAAGATCGAAGCCGCAAAGGGCGACTCCAAGGACAAGGCTTCCGAGAAGACCGAATCCGATAAGGGTTCTAGCTCTGAGGAGAAGAGCGACAAGTCCGAACAGAAGAAGGACGAGGATAAGAAGTCTGAATCTGAGGAGAAGGACAAGAGCAAGGCCGAGGGCGAAAAGAAACAGTCCGAAGACGACGACAAGAGCGGTGCTGACAACCAGGTCCAAGAGCAAAATGACTCCAAAACGGTGACCACCACGACCACGACGACTACAACTACCAAGTCCTCGGGCGGCAACATGCCCAAGACGGGCGATCTGATTGTGATGGCGAGCCTTGCCAGTGCAAGCTTGGCCACACTGGGCGCTACGTCTATCGTAAGTGGTAAGCATAAGCTCGATCAGCAGAAGAAGGCTTCTGGGGAGGACGGCTTGGAGGAGTAATCTTCCAGATCGTTTTCTATAAGAGTTTGGGACGGGGTCCGGTGCGGCGGCATCGGCCCCCCTTTTTTTGTTGTGCAACGATTTGTTATGCCCCCTCGGGGGTCTGTTGCTACCGCTGCCCGAAACGTTTGCATGTCGATATTGTTGCGCTCTACCCGCTCGCTACAATGGGCATCGTGCTGCGTTAGAAGGAGAGTTTACGGTGTCTGAACAGGTGAATTGTGGTTTTACTCATGCGTTTGGTGCACGGTTGCTCAATCATGCGGATAGCGCAGCTCTACCGGTTGATGCACGCGACTTTTCCGATGCAATCAATCGGTGTTTACTCGTCGATAAGACTATGTTTATTGCCGATATATTGGACAGTGAAGCACCTGTTGCGCTTTGCTGTCGGCCCAAGGGTTTTGGCAAGAGCATGAATTTATCGATGCTCAAGTGCTATTTGGAACGACCTGATCGCCGGCTGCCGGATCGAAGCCTGTTCGCTGGTACCCAGATTTGGCAGGCGGGCGGCGGTCGCTATCGTGATGAGTACGCGAGTTATCCGGTCATCATGCTCGACTTTACAGCTGCCGCTTCGAGGCATGGTGCTGGTGCTGCGGCAGCAATTCGCGGGGCTGTCGTGCGCGAGTGCGCCCGATTACTGCCGCTGCTTGCCGCGCCTGATCTGTCAAGACGTGAGGTTCGTCTTATCGAGAGGGCGGCGCGTGGGGTGGCCAGCGATAAGGAGATCGATGCGGCGCTTGGCGTGCTTATCAAGCTGCTCCAGGCAGCTTTCGATGAGCAGGTTGTTCTTCTGATAGACGACTACGACGCGGTATGTCCAAAGCGTTTGGACGCTAAGGACGACGGTAGCGTGGATTCCCTAGAGTCGCTCAGCCAAATGCTGTTCGACACCATTGCCGACGCCGGCGACTCGTTGCGATTGACGTGTCTTATGGGCGAGCGCCCCGGTCCTGCCGAGCTTGCGTTGTCCCAACGTGGGGTTTCCTATCGGTCGGCGACAGCGTTGTCGAGTTGGTGTGATCGATGGTTCGGTTTTTCGGACGACGAAGTCCAAGTGCTGTTGGATTGCATCGGTCGCAACGGCTGTCTGGATGACGCGCGTGAGTGGCTCGAGGGCTATCTGTTTGGTGGTTTTTATTGCTCGAGCCCGGAGCGCGTGGTGGACTACGCACATCGCGATTGCGTCGCGCCCGTTCGGGCGGATCTGTATTGTTACGCCGACCGTCTGGGCGCATGCGTCGGCGACTGGAATCTCATTCGCCTGTCCACATTGTTCGATTTGGTTGAGCCGCATGGGTTTATTGAGGCGCCAGTGCATATGCATGCCGAGGAGGTCGATGCCGCCAAGCCCGAAGATATCTGGACTGCGCTGTATCTGTCTGGATTCCTTACGACGGATATGACGGGGCATTCGGAGGACGGCGCGTGCCTTCGTTCCCTGCGTCTGCCTAATAACGAAGTGCGTCAGGCGCTCCGTCTTGTAATTCTGGAATGGTTTGAGTGCGCCGTTGAGGACGTTGGAGTTATCGACTCGTTCCATGACGGGCTGTGTCGAGGAGACGAGGACACTGTAAAGCAAGCTTTGAGCTGTGCTATCGGCGATCTGGGCATCGATGTGGGCCAATCAGATATGCCGACAGCCTATCATCTGGCGCTTCAGGGGCTCTGCTTTGGACTGCCCGGCTATTGCAATCCCAGCTCCAAGCGAAGTGGCGTCTCGGATCGCTGGGATATCCAGGTGATTCCCACCGGTCGGGTGTTTGACGTGGCCGACACGCTCGGCATGCTCGATGAGCGACCGCTCATTACGGTCAACATGTTGTACGACCCTGGCGTCGATGCCCTGGGCCTGGAACTGTTGGCGGTTCAGGCGCTGCTCGACATAGAGCGCGACGGCATCGATGATATCCGCGTGCCGCGCCCCGCCGTCGGGCGCATGCGTTGGGGTTTTGGCTTTGACGGTCAGCGTGTGTCCGTGGTGTGCCAACGACTGTAGCGGCGGGCGAAAGCCCTTTACTACTCGGCGTCCTTCAGGGGCGGCATGGGCTTCCAGTTGGGATCCTTAACGATCTTGCGGGCGTCCTTCATGCCGCGGCGCAGCGCCGGAATGCCGGTCTTAAAGCATTTGTCGACTGCTGCCAGACGAATGAACTCCTTGCAGAAGGTCGCGGCATTGCCCAGACGGAACAGCATGGGGTGGTAGTCACCGTAGATCTGCATATAGCGAGCGAGGAAGCCTCGGTTGCGCATGATGTAGTAGCGGTTGGTGTCGCTCGTGGAGTTGAGCTGTCGTTTGCCGGCGATATCCCAGTTGGAGACGGCGCGGGCGCGCTTGAGCACCACGTCGGCAACCACGGCGGCGGGGAAGTGCTGGCTGGCCACGTAGCCGTAGCAGGCATCGTCGCCGTAGATAAAGAAGCGCGCGTCGGGCAGGCCAATCTTGTCGACCACGCGGCGCGAGAACATGCCGCCCTCAAAGCACAGTTGGTTCATGGTGCGGTAGCCCTCGGGCCCCAAGTCCCACTTGGCGATGGGGTTAGGGATGCCGAGCGAAAGGATGAGCTGGTACTGCCAAAAGAAAGCGCCGCCGTCAAAGTCCAGGCGCGAACCCTGGATGACATCGTAGCGGTCGGTCCACTTGGCAAGACGCTCGATGCCTTCGGGGATGACGAGCACGTCGTCGTCCATGACCCAGAACCACTGGGCGCCCAGGTCGTATGCGCATTTAGTGCCGGCGGAGAAGCCGCCCGCACCGCCGCCGTTTTCGAGCTGCGGGGCGTAGATGACGCGGTCGGTGCCGCCCTGCGCGTCGGGCTGCTCGGTGTCGATACCCCACAGGTTGGCGAGGCGCTCGTTAAATGCGGTGCACATGGCCTCGGTCTCGCGCGAATTCTCGTTATCGACAATCACGATGCGCCAGGGCGTTGCCGTGAGCTCGGTCATGGAGTCGAACAAGTTGGCCAGGAGTTCCTGGCGCTTGTACGTGACGACAACGATGGCGAGCTTATCGATGGGGGCGGGAAGGGTTGAAGGCATGGGGCAATATATCCTTTCACGCGCGGCGCGCGAGCGCTGCGCGGAAGCTATCGAATACGTCCTTGGGACTGTCCTATTGTAAAGGCTCGGCGCACCTTGACGGCAAGCTTTGAATAAAACGCAGGAACCTGCCACGGGCCCGCCGCATGACGTGCGGCTACTTTGCCCGCAAGAGGCTCCATAGATTATATAAACGTCCGCTGGCGCGCTGACCCTTTGATACCATGAAACGACAGGTATTTCCTAAGGAGCACATTTGTCTACTAACGCCTCTGGCAGCCCTGTTCTGTCGCTGCTTATTCCCATTTACAATGTTCAGCGCTACCTGCGCGAGTGTCTCGATTCCGCCCTGGCGCAGACGCTCAAGGATATTGAGATCATCTGCATTAACGACGGGTCGACCGACAACTCGCCGGCGATTATCCGCGAGT
>CAJLRE010000057.1 GCA_905208975.1 uncultured Collinsella sp.
CCCTGGACCGTCGAATCGGGAAGTACGGGTTCGGCGAAGGAGTAGAGACCGCGACTACCACAAAGGTACCCGTCCCCTTTGTAGTAGTTCTCGGTTTGTCTCGATCTGTAACATCTTGGCCGCTAAAAGTGGGCCTGGTGTTACAGATTTAGATAAACAGGTGCCGCTGGTCATTTCATCTCGATCTGTAACATCTAGAGCCATAAACAGCCGCTAGATGTTACAGATCGAGACGGTAGTGCGCCTGGGCGGCGGCGGGCTGACATCTCAGTACCCTATCCATCAATCACTCAGAAAATCTTATATATAGAGACTTAGATTTGTGTATAAGATCGCGTAAAGCTGGCAACAATACTTCTCGAACAACGTGAAGCCGCCCCGTAGGGCGGCCGCCCCAAGAGAGGTGATTCCATGAGAATCGATAAGCTAGCAATGACGTCGCGCGAGGCGCTGCAGACCGCCATGAGCACGGCTGCCGATGCACAGGCCGGCGCGGTGGAGCCGATCCACCTGCTGTCTGCCCTGCTCGGTGCCGGCGAGCGCAATATCTCCGTGATCATCGAGCGCATCGGTGCCGACCCGGCTCAGCTCGCACGCTCCACACAAGATGCCATCGACCAT
The DNA here is from genome assembly GCA_905208975.1 of uncultured Collinsella sp. Taxonomy (GTDB): domain Bacteria; phylum Actinomycetota; class Coriobacteriia; order Coriobacteriales; family Coriobacteriaceae; genus Collinsella. Next base: position 622 of record CAJLRE010000057.1, read on the forward strand.
GCGCCCAAGGTGTCGGGCGAGGGTCAGCAGATGGGCCTGTCCAACGAGCTCGTTCGCGTGATCGAGAAGGCCGAGAAAAAGGCCACCAAGATGGGCGACAGCTTTGTGGTGACCGAGCATCTGCTGATGGCACTTGCCGAGGACAAGGGTGAGGCGGGTCGCGTGCTGCGTGGCGCCGGCGTGACCAAGGAGCGCATCGAGCAAGTCTACGAGGAACTGCGCGGCGATGACCGCGTGACGTCTGCCGAGGACAAGACGCAGTTTGAGGCGTTGGAGCAGTACGGTCGCAACATCTGCGATCTGGCTCGCGCCGGCAAGCTCGACCCGGTCATCGGCCGTACCGACGAGATCCGTCGTACTATTCAGGTTCTGTCCCGCCGCACCAAGAACAACCCCGTGCTTATCGGCGAGCCGGGCGTCGGCAAGACGGCCATCGTCGAGGGCATTGCTCAGCGAATCGTGGCCGGCGACGTACCGAGCACCCTGCGCGACCGCGACCTCATCGAGCTCGACATGAGCGCGCTGGTCGCCGGCGCCAAGTACCGCGGCGAGTTCGAGGACCGCTTGAAGGCCGTGCTCAAGGAAGTCCAAAAGTCCGAAGGCAAGGTCATCCTGTTCATCGATGAGCTCCACACCATCGTGGGCGCGGGTGCCACCGAGGGCTCCATGGACGCCGGCAACATCCTGAAGCCGGCGCTTGCCCGTGGCGACTTGCACGCAATCGGCGCGACTACGCTCGACGAGTATCGCAAGTACATCGAGAAGGACGCGGCACTCGCCCGTCGTTTCCAGACCGTGATGGTCTCCGAGCCCACCGTCGAGGACACCATCTCGATCCTGCGTGGCCTCAAGGAGAAGTACGAGATCTTCCACGGCGTGCATATCACCGATAGCGCGCTCGTGGCGGCCGCCGACCTCTCCGATCGCTACATCGCCGACCGCTTCCTGCCCGATAAGGCCATCGACCTGGTTGATGAGGCGGCAAGCCGCCTGCGCATGGAGCTCGACAGCATGCCGGTCGAGATCGATGCCACCACGCGTCAGCTCACCCAGCTGCAGATCGAGGAGCAGGCGCTCATGAAGGAGACCGACGACGCCTCCAAGGAGCGTCTGGAGGCCCTGCGCCAAGAGATTGCCGAGGTCCAAGAAAAGCTCAACGTGCAAAAGGCCGGCTGGCTCAACCAGAAGAACGCCATCGACCACGTGCAGGAGCTCAAGGGACAGCTCGACGAGGCCAAGAGCGAAGAGGAGCGTGCGACGCGCAACGGCGACCTGGGCCGTGCGTCCGAGCTGCGCTACTCCGTGATTCCGGGCCTGCAGCAGCAGATTCAGGATTCCGAGGCTGCGCTCGAGGCGCAAAAGCAGCAGGACGGCGAGGGCCTCAACGAGCAGGTGACCTCCGATGAGATCGCTGAGGTCGTGAGCGCTTGGACCGGCGTGCCCGTCTCCAAGATGATGCAGGGCGAGCTCGACAAGCTGAAGGGCTTGGAGGGCGAGCTGCATAAGCGCGTCATCGGCCAGGACGAGGCGGTCTCCGCTGTCGCCGCGGCCGTGCGTCGCAGCCGTGCGGGCCTCTCCGATCCGGACAAGCCCATCGGCAGCTTCTTCTTCCTGGGCCCCACCGGCGTGGGCAAGACCGAGCTCGCCAAGGCGCTTGCCGAGTGCCTGTTCGATGACGAGCGTGCGCTCGTGCGTATCGACATGTCCGAGTACATGGAGAAGTTCAGCGTCCAACGTCTGATCGGTGCGCCTCCGGGATACGTGGGTTACGACGAGGGCGGCCAGCTTACCGAGGCCGTGCGCCGTCGTCCGTACTCCGTGATTTTGCTCGACGAGATGGAGAAGGCTCATCCGGATGTCTTTAACGTGCTGCTGCAGGTGCTTGATGACGGCCGTCTGACCGATGGCCAGGGTCGCCAGGTGTCCTTCAAGAACACGATCATCATCATGACGTCTAACGTGGGCTCCAAGGCCATCGCCGATCTGTCCGGTAAGGACGAGGAGGAGATGCGCCATCAGGTCGACGCCGCCATGGCTCAGACCTTCCGCCCCGAGTTCCTCAACCGTATCGACGATATCGTGGTGTTCCATCCGCTCGGCATGGCGCAGATCGAGAAGATCGTCGACATCCAGCTTGCCGACGTCCGCGCGCGTCTGGCCAAGGAGCGCATGACGCTTGCCATCACCCCGGCGGCCAAGCAGATGCTCGCCGTGGGTGGCCTGGACCCCGTGTTCGGTGCCCGTCCGCTCAAGCGCCTGGTCCAGCGCGAGGTCGTGGACGCCATCGCCGCCGCCATCATCGACGGTACGGTGCGCGAGGGCGATCAGGTGACGGTCGATGCCGACAAGGACGGCGGCTTTACCGTCGTGTGCGACAACACGCCGTCTGCTACCTACGAGGTCCCCGACGCCGAGTAGATTTATGGGACATGCCTTAAAATCTGCCAGCCGTCTCTAAACGCCAAGGGCGGCGGATCCAATTGGGTCCGCCGCCCTTTTTCGTGCGACAATCGATAATGTTGAACACGATTGCATGGCAAGGAGATATGCAGATGATAGACAAGAACAAGACGAATGCGCCGGTCGCCAACGCCGCGCCGGCCGCACCCAAGCCTGCACCCAAGCCTGTGCCCAAGCCGCGCGACCCCTACATCCGTGCCGAGAACGAGGATGACGACGGCTACGATCCTTATAGCGATCGTCGCCCCGAGCGCGAGCCCCTCTTCGAAGCCGACCCCTGGCGTTAAGTAGCTCATTTGGGACGGGGCTTTTTTAGCTACTTTGTTTTCGGCTAGAGGCGTTCATGCCTGCCCCCCTCGGCCGCTCGATATCCTCCGGGAGGGGCCACTAATAGAAAACTTGCTTATCCATTAATCAAGATACGCATAATCTTGCTCTCCTGCTAATCAAGAATCGTTATAATCTTGATTAGCAGGAGAGCAAGATTGGAGAATTATGGCATTCAACGACTTGGTGGCTCAAAAAATAAAGGACTTTGAGCAACAGGGGATTCCGCAGGTCTTTGAGCGCGACCTTGATCTGGGCAACCCGCAGGAGCCAAAGCGCGACAACATCGTATATGTGATTGTGGGCGCCCGTCGTTGTGGAAAGACGTATCGCCTGTATCAGGAGATACGGCGGCTTCAGGGCCAAGGCGTCGAGCTTGACCGGATGCTATATTTCAATTTTGAGGATGAGCGCTTGCGTCCGTATGAGCCATCGCTACTAGCGGACGTGCTCGATACATTCTATGCACTATATCCTGCTGCTCGAGGCGAGGGCGCCTACCTTTTCTTTGACGAGATCCAGGAAATACCCGAATGGGGTGCGTTTCTGCGACGCGTGGTCGATACGGAGAAGGCGACCGTTTACGTGACGGGATCTTCTTCTAAGATGCTGTCCTCAGAACTTAAGAGCGAGTTCAGGGGCCGTTCTCTTGTGCGAGAGCTTTTTCCGTTGAGTTTTTCGGAATACGTCCGATATAAGACGGGGAGCGTTCCTGAGCCGGATGCACCCTTTTCATCGAGCGATGCAGCACTGCTTCGACATCATCTGATCGGATATCTCGAGCGAGGGGGATTCATCGCGACACTTGAGCAGACGCCCGCAGACGCGATTCAGCTGCTACAGGAATATGCGTCGCGAACGGTCGCCATGGACGTCGTTGAACGTTACGACGTCAAGAACCCCCGTTTGGCCTCGCTGTTTCTGGCGCGGTGCATGGCATCTTCGGGACGAGAGCTGTCAGTGAACAAAGTGTACAACGAGTTCAAGAGCAGACAGATATCCGTCAGTCGAAATACGCTCAGCGACTTACTTGAGTATTACGAGGACGCCTACCTGCTGTTTTCGGTGCCGGAGTTCACGCGTTCGCTTGCAAATAATACGCGGTCTGCGTCTAAGGTCTACGCCGTCGATCCTGCGATGTTCGGAGCGTTCTCCCCCGCATCGGCATTGGATCATGGTCAGAGGCTCGAGACCGCGGTGTTCAATGCGCTCAGAAGAAGGACCCCCGCCGTGCGGCCCGGTTCGGTTTGCCGCCTGCTGATTAAAGATAAGAATAAAAGCCATGAGGTGGACTTTGTGGCTGGGGATGCACTGCTCATGCAGGCTTACGGCCTGATTCAGGTAAGTGTGGATATGACAAGCGAGAAAACGCGCGAGCGCGAAATTGCCGCGCTCGATGCCGCGATGGCCCAGTTTGATCTTGGCGAGTCGGTAATCGTTACCATGGATGAGCAGGCCGATATTCCATGCAAACACGGCGTGGTACATGCTGCGCCCGCATGGAAGTGGCTCCTTTCCTAATCGTCTATGGATTTGCGAGGCCAGGACTCAGGTGTCATGGTCCGCTAGTCCTGGGCCTTGATGCTCGGCAGGAGAATCTGGGCGAGGTAGTCGGTCTCGAGTTTGGTCGCGGCGTCTGCCTTGCCGTCTTTGCCGACCAGTACGTTCTTGATCTGGCTATAGGTGTAGCGGTTACCGGTCGTGAGCTCGACAAGCTCAATGGCCGTGTCCATGGGGTAGGTTGACACGGGATTCTGCGTCCGTCCATTGATGGTCTGGGGCACCACGTACGGATAGACGGGGCCGCTGGCGTAGACGGTATAACCGTTGCCTAGATTGGCCGCACCCAAAACCGTATCGCCCTCATCGGGCGTAAAGCTCTCGCCCTCGCGCACCGCGACGAGCGTCACAATCGGCGTATCGCTGTCGCCGGCAAGATAGATGCATAGCGTGCTGCCATTTTGCCAAGTCTCGACCTTGCCGTACCACTCGACGGGGATATCGAGCTGGTAGAGGTCGGTTGCCTTGTGGCGAGCGTCAGCATCGCGGGCTGCCTGTGCCTTTTGCGCGCTCACGGCATTGACGGCGGCGTCGCGCCGCGCGGTTGCCGCCTGCTGGAGCACCTTGGCGGTGGCGGCGGAGCTCGCGCCTCCCTCCTCGGCATATTTGGCGGCGGCATCGATCTGGTCGTCGGTTACCGTGTCGGCCGAAGGCACCTTGAGCTTAAAGGCGGCCTGGCTGCTTAGGTCCTGTCCGTCGCTCTTGATCGTGACCTGCGCCTTGGTGGTCGGCACGGTATAGACGGTGCCGTCGGACGCGATGGGGGAGGCAGCGATGGAGAGCGTGTAGTCACCGGGTAGCAGTTTGATGCCACGGCCGTGCTCGTCAACATAGAGTGTTTCGCTCACGGAGGATCCGTCAGAATCCTGGCCACTCACTTGTACGGGAATCTTGGAGCCGGCGGAACAGTCGAGGCCCGCGGCATGCACGCCAATCTGCACCGACATCATCGTGTGGGCATTGGCGGCGACAGCGGCAGCCTGCTCTTGCTGATATCCGTTCCAGGCAGCATAGCCTGCACCGCCGGCGACGAGCGCGACGGCCACGACACCGGCGACCATCAGATTGCGGCGCTTGGGCGACATCTTGCGATGGCGGACCTCGGCTTCGTGTGCCGAGGGAACGGACGGCAGGGGAATATCGCCCATGGCGACGGTCTCATCCACGGCTGGTGCGGAACCCAGGCCAGGAAGCTCGCGAGTCAGCGAATCTTCGGCCGGTAAGCTGTCGAGCAAGACGGTTTCCTCGCCCGTGTCGGATTCGGGCTGGTCGTCGGCCTCACATTCGGATTCCTCGTGCCCCGCCTCGTCTTCGGTGGGCGCGGCGCCATCGTCTTTTGCATCCTGATCATCGGGCTGCGCCTCGATTTCCGGCTCATCCTGCACATCAACGCTCGAATCGTCAAACGCAATCTCATCGAGTGAAATTCGGTCTAAGCTCTCCAAGGCCTCAGCGCAAGCTTCTGCATCTTGGGCCGCATCCTCTTGACCCATCGTCTCATCTTTCATATATCCCCCAAGCTCAATATCGGGACAACACTGTACCCAAAAACGGGACCCCATAGAGCCGCCGTATGATTTGAAATCCGATTTTATATATGCGCATGTTTTTGAATAGATGAATAAGACGCAACGACAAAAGCCCCCGGAAAGCGAGTGAAACGCTTTCCGGGGGCTCTGCGAGACATTGGATTGAAAATCCTGGCGGGCGGGCCTATGCCCAAGCGCCAACAGCGACCAACATGTTACTCGGCGTGTGCGTAATCCACCTTGGCGCGGCGGGCGGTGGCCTTCTCCCAATCGCTGGTGCCCTCAAAGACATCCTGCTTGTAGGGATTGCGGCCGAGCTTCTTGGCGCGGTAGGCGATGTAGATGATCGCGGCGACGTTGGCGACCAGTGCGGCGATCGAGACCGCGGTAGCGGCGCCGGGGTCGAGCGTGGAGTGGGTCACAAAGATGGACTCCTCCTGGAAGTACGGGAACACCTGGGCAAACATGCACCAAATAGCAAGCGTAAAGGCGCGGTTCTGGATCCAGCCGCCCTTGTTCCAGATAAAGGCGGCGACGGTGGGCGCCAGCAGCAGTGCAAAGCCGCAGAACCAGGAGTGGGTGGGCAAGCAGTTGTAGGTGTAGCAGAAGTTCCAGATATCGTAGGCGATGATGTAGACCCAGGTCATGTCGGGCCACAGCATGTCGGTCTTGTCCTCAGAGGCGTAGACACTCCACCAACCGGTCATGCAGAAGATGTTGATGATACCGGCGATGCCGTTGAACACGTTGTTCCAGCCGGCGAGCTGCGTGGCGCCCTCGGAGGTGACCCAGGTGGACTCGCCCAGGACAAAGAAGTGATAGGCGCTCTCAAAGTCGGACACGACGGCGATCATGATGTTGATGGCGACGATCACAAACGGCCACGCGCGGAACCAATGCGCCTTGCCGATCTTGCCCCACTGGTACTTAATGGCAATGAAGCCCCAGCAACCGGCCAGCGCCGCGTATACCTTGGCGTAGTGGAACCAGCTGTTCTGGTACACATGGGTGGGGTTGGTGAGCGCCCACTCGGCACCCTGTGAGACGCCGATGGCGATAGCGACGCAGTAGATGGTCATGGCCAGCGGAGCCACGCCAAAGATGATGGCCGCGCCCAGCTTGGTGCGGCGGCCGACCTCGTTGAGCACGATCAGGCCAATAAAGACCATGGCCCAGCCGGCCCAGTGGATAAGGGTATTGCTACCCCAAACATCGAACAGTATGCTGCTCTCCTTTCACAAGCCCGCGGCCCCTCTTCTGATCGCGGGCAGTTTGGCCAAATGTCGTCAGTTCTGGGGCTTGCGCTCCGGATACTTGGCGGTATAGCCCTCGATATGGAGCGTCGAGGCGATGATTTCCTTGACTGTCTCGTCGGGCACATCGGGGTGCGTGCGGATATACATCAGCAGCCCCATGATGAGGGTGTAGAACGTCTCGTAGACATGGTCGATGCGTAGCTCGTGATGGGCGACAAAATCCACCACGGTGGTATCGCAGATATACTGCGCCACGCGCTGGACCACGTTGTGCAAAAAGCCGCCGTAGAGCGCGCCGCTGCTCGAGGTGAGCGTGCTCGGCAACTCGTGGCCGCTCACGACCAGGCGCTTAAAGAGCGGAGCAACGGTGTCGAGTGCGCCTTCGATGTCGCCAACCGTGCGGCTGGCGTTCCACTGCTCGAGCTCGGCGATAAAGCCGTCGATTGCCTCGTCCATAACGGCGGTGACGGCGGCATCCATATCGGCAAAGTAGTGGTAGAACAGCGAACGCGTGCAGCCAGCCCGCTTGGTCACGGCCGATACCGAAAGATGGGACACACCAAGCTCGGCGCTCACGGCGCGCACAGCGGCGAGGATCTCGCGACGGCGCTCGTCGCCCGTCAGGCGTTTTGCCGCGCTATCGGATGCGGGGACGGCATCGACCACAGAGATATCTGCTGCGTTGTTGCCCATGTTTTGCCGCCTTTCATCCTCTTTTGCCTGACCGTTCGCCTAACAGTCTTGAATATTGTTGACGGTTCGTCAATACTGTTTTTGACACAATGTCAACAATAGCGGGTGAACGGCATGGGGGCATGTCGAACCCGTACAAAGAGGGGCGCCGCGGTCTCGCCGGGCTGTGGCAAGAGAAGGGACGACTATGATTCTCAACGGACCGGGGATTAGCTATACCGAGCCCGATATCGGCGCGGAGTTCGTGCCGCCGATACCGGAGCATCCGCGCGAGGCCATCGTCAAACTGTGTGAGCACTGCACCAACCGCCTGCTGCACCGCGACGAGCTGCTGGGCTACGAGTACTGGTCGTTTGCCGAGGCCGCAACCGACGAGCAGGCCGAAGTGCTCTGCAAGATGAAGATGCGCCGTCCCTATACGCTGCCCGAGATGGTCAAGCTCACCGGCATGCCCGAGGCCGATATCGAAAAAATGCTCGACGACATGAGCTACACGGGTCTGCTCGAGTACAACTGGGAAAACCCCGAGCGCGCCAAGCAGTGGGTGCTGCCCATGCTGGTGCCGGGTTCCGCCGAGTTCCTTAACATGCGCGTGAGCCAGCTCGAGGAGCATCCGGTCTATGCCAAGTTCTTTGAGCAGGCGTCCAAGGGACCGCTGTCCAAGGCCACGCCGATGGTGCCGCCCGGCGGTGCCGGCATCGGCATGCATGTCATTCCGGTCGAGAAGGCCATCGATGCCGCGAGCACCTCGGTGCCGATCGAGCATATCGAGCATTGGCTCGACAAATACGAAGGTAAGTATGCCGCTAGCACCTGCAGCTGCCGCGCGAGCCGTCGCGTGATGGGAGAGGGCTGCGCCGACGACCCGGCCGATTGGTGCATCGCCGTGGGCGATATGGCCGACTACGTGGTCGAGACCGACCGCGGCCATTATGTGACGCGCGAGGAGGTCTACGACATCCTGCGCCAGGCCGAGGACAACGGCTTTGTGCACCAGATCACCAACATCGACGGTGAGAACAAAATCTTCGCCATCTGCAACTGCAACGTCAACGTGTGCTACGCCCTGCGCACTTCGCAGCTGTTCAACACGCCCAACCTGTCGCGCTCGGCCTACGTCGCCAAGGTCGAGAAGGACAAGTGCGTGGCCTGCGGTCGCTGCGTTGAGGTGTGTCCGGCCGGCGCCGCCAAACTGGGCCAGAAGCTCTGTAGCAAAAAGGCTGGCGGACAGGTGCCCGAGTATCCGCGCCAGGAGCTGCCCGATGCCACCAAGTGGGACCACACCAAGTGGTCGCCCAACTACCGCAACGACAACCGTATCGAGACGCATGAGTCCGGCACCGCTCCCTGCAAGACGGCCTGCCCCGCGCACGTTGCCGTTCAGGGCTATTTGAAGCTCGCGGCGCAGGGCCGCTATGACGAGGCGTTGGCGCTCATCAAGCGCGAGAACCCGTTGCCCGCTATCTGCGGCCGTGTGTGCAACCGCCGCTGTGAGGATGCCTGCACCCGCGGTCGCGTGGACGAGGCCGTGGCCATCGACGAGGTCAAGAAGTTTATCGCCCAGCGCGATCTGGATGCCGCGACTCGCTATGTCCCACCTGTGGTGACCCCGACGCGTGCCGGCGGCTTCGACCAGAAGATCGCCATCATCGGCGCCGGTCCGGCCGGTCTGTCCTGCGCCTTCTATCTGGCCGAGAAGGGCTACAAGCCCGTCGTGTTCGAGAAAAACGAGCGCCCGGGCGGCATGCTCACCTACGGCATTCCCAGCTTTAAGCTGCAGAAGGACGTTATCGAGGCCGAGGTCGAGGTCATTCGCCTGATGGGCGCCGAGTTCCGCTATGGCGTGGAGGTCGGTCGCGATGTGACGCTCGACGAGCTTCGCGCGCAGGGCTTTAAAGCCTTTTACGTGGCCATTGGCTGCCAGGGTGGCCGCCTTGCCGGTATTCCGGGCGAGGATGCCGAGGACGTGACCGTGGCCGTCGACTTTTTGCGCGAGGTCAACAGCGGCAAGATCGACGCGCTGCCCGGGCGCACCATCGTGGTGGGCGGCGGCAACGTGGCCATCGATGTCGCGCGCAACGCCTGCCGTCTGGGTTCCGAGCACGTTGAGATGTTCTGCCTGGAGAGCGAGGTCAAGATGCCTGCCAGCGAGGAGGAGCGTCGCGAGGCCATTGAGGACGGCGCGCACATTAGCTGCGGCTGGGGCCCCAAGGAGATTCACCTGGACGAGGCCGGTCGTGTGTGCGGTATCACCTTTAAGCGCTGCACGCGTGTCTTTGACGACGAGGGCCGTTTTGCGCCCGAGTATGACGAGAACGACTTGCGCCGTGTCGATGCCGACCGCGTGGTCATGTCCATCGGCCAGTCCATTGTGTGGGGCGACCTGCTGGCTGGCTCCAAGGTGGAGCTCGGCCGCAGCCAGGGTGCCCTTGCCGATCCGCAGACGTACCAGACCGCCGAGCCCGACATCTTTGTGGGCGGCGACGTCTACACCGGTCCCAGCTTTGCTATCGACGCCATCGCCGCCGGTCACGAGGCCGCCGTGTCCATCCATCGCTTTGTGCAGCCGGGCTCCACGCTCACCATCGGCCGCAACCAGCGCCGCTACACCGCGCTTGACCGCGACGATGTTGTGATTGAGAGCTATGACAACGCAAGCCGCGAGGTGGCACGTGTCGACCGCGAGCGCGAGAAGGCTGCGCCCTTTAGCGAGTACGTTGAGACCTTTACCGAGGAGCAGGTGCGCGCCGAGACCGCTCGCTGCTTGGGCTGCGGTGCCTCGATCGTCGACCCCAACAAGTGCATCGGCTGCGGCCTGTGCACCACCAAGTGCGCGTTTGACGCCATCCATCTGGATCGCGACCGCCCCGAGTGCTCCACGATGGTCAAATACGAGCAAAAGCTCCCGAGCCTCGGCAAGTACGCACTCAAGCGTGCGATCAAAATCAAATTTGGTCGCAAGTAAGTGGCCATAAAGGGAACGGCGGAAGGAAAAATAGTGCACGAGCTCGGGATTGTTTATCACATCATTCGCGATGTTGAGAATGTGGCGCGCGCCAATGGCGTGCGTCGCGTTTCGAGCGTGACATTGCTGCTGGGCGAGGTCTCGGGCGTCGTTCCCGACTTGCTGCTCGACGCTTGGCGCTGGGCGGCGGATAAAAAGCCTATCACGCAGGGCGCGGAGCTTATCGTGGAGCCCGTCGAGGCCGTGACGCACTGCGAGGCGTGCGGCTGCGACTACGCGACGGTCGAGCACGGCAAGACCTGCCCCC
>CAJLRE010000058.1 GCA_905208975.1 uncultured Collinsella sp.
GGCAAGCAAGGCATGCAGTTCTTCCTCGCCAATACGCTCGGCAAGCTCCTGATAGCCCGCACGACGATTGTCCTCAAGTTCACCCGAGGGAAAGTCCATCTCATCGAGGGCGGCCTTGAGATACAGGCCCGTACCCCCGCAAAACACCGGAAGACGTCCTGACCCGAGCAGGCGCTCAACATGCGCGCGAGCGTCGGCCTGGTAAAGCGCTGCAGAGTACGCTACGCCCGGCTCTACGATGTCAACGAGACGCAGGGGCGCCGTGCACTCATCGGGCGTCATCTTTGCGGTGCCGATATCCATACCGCGATAGATTTGCATCGCATCACACGAAAGCACTTCAGACGAAAGGCGAGCGGCCAAACGGTCAGCGACGTCACTTTTACCAACCGCAGTCGGACCGACAATCGCAACGGCGGAAAGACCTGCCCCGGGAGAAATCATTAGCGCGGCTCACCCACAACGGAACCTGACAAATACCAAGTCTTAGCAACGTCGACGTCAACATCAACGATCTTACCAATAAGCTGGTCGATGCTATATCCCTCGGGAATGGGCGCATGAACGGTCTGATTCTTGGGGCTCTTGCCCAGCAGCACCGCATCGTTCTTTTTACTCGTACCCTCAATGAGCGCCGGCACCACGGTATGGAGCTCACCCTGGTTGTACTCGTGCGCTGTCGTCTCGATAACCTTGACCAGACGGTTAAAGCGCTCAAGGATGACCTCGTGCGGTGTGGGATCATCAATCTCGGCGGCCGGGGTACCAGCGCGCTTGGAGTAGATAAACGTGTAGGCCTGAGCATAGCGAACGGTCTCGGCAAGTGAGAGCGTCTGCTCAAAGTCTTCCTCGGTCTCGCCGGGGAAGCCAACGATAATATCGGTCGAGAGCGCAATATCGGGCATGCGGTTTCGAATGCGATCGACCAGGTCTAGATAGTCCTCACGCGTATAGCGACGGTTCATCTCTTTTAGAATGCGCGTCGAACCCGACTGAACGGCCAGGTGCAGTTGCGGCATGACGGCGGGCGTCTCGGCCATGGCGTCGATAGTCTCGGGCAGCAGGTCCTTGGGATGCGAAGACGTAAAGAAAATGCGCTCCACGCCCGTATCGCCAACGGCGCGCAGCAGGTCGGCAAAGCGCGGCTTCCCAAACAGATCGCGGCCATACGAGTTAACGTTTTGGCCCAGCAGCGTGATCTCGCGCACGCCTTGGCGCACCAGACCGGTCACCTCGTCGACAATCTCCTCGAAGGGGCGGCTCTTTTCGCGGCCGCGCACATACGGCACGATGCAATAGGTGCAGAAATTGTTGCAGCCCGTCATAATGGGCACCCAGGCGTGATACTGGGTCTCACGATGCCACGGCATGCTCATGGCATCCGTGTCCTCATGCTCATTAGTGCGGATATGACGGTTGCCATCCTGGAATGCCTCGGCAATGAGCTCAGCCACATGTGCAATGGAATGCGTGCCGAAAATGACGTTGACGTTATCGACGTTGGTAAGCAGCCCCTCACCGTCGCGCTGGGCAATACAGCCGCCTACAGCAACCACGCGCTTGCCCGAGGGCGAAGGCGGCAGGCTTTTGCAGGAATTGCATTGACCGTACAGGCGCGTATCGGCGGCCTCGCGCACGCAGCACGTCATAAAGACGACGATATCGGCATGCTCGGGATCGAGTGCCATAAGGCAGCCATATGAATCAAGCAAGCCGCTCACGCGCTCGGAATCGTGCTGATTCATCTGACAGCCAAACGTGCGGATAAAGTAGGTTTTACCGGCAAGAATTTCGCGTGCGGAACGCTGGTCCATATGCATGTGTCCTAACGATAAAGGCAAATCAAACTAAGCAAACGCTACGCCACGGGCTTAACGTCATCAACAACGACGTTATCCATGGCGGCTCGATTGATTTGATGAACGTAAATAGAGAGACGGATCGCCGTGCGAGATTCCCCATTGATGAGAATATCGGAGAACACCGGCGCGCAGGAGATATCGAAGCCCGTGGGAATCAAAAAGCCGCGCGCAATAGCCACGGCCTTAATGGCCTGATTGACGGCACCGGCGCCGACACACTGAATATTGACGGGTACGCCATCTTTGACCATGCCGGCAATGGCGCCGGCTACGGACGCGGGTGATGATTTGCTTGATACCTTCAGGCAATCCATGAAGAAACTCCTGCGTTTAAAAGTACGTTTTAACTGCAATAACTGTATCGTACCGAGCGGACTCGGTAAAGATGCTATTCCTCTTTGGCAAGATCGAACGTCACGGTGATACGATCACGTGTAACACGAATCTTAGGGTCGCCGCAGAGGTTGAGGTAATACCGAGCAGCAAGGTCGTTAAAGTCACGCTCAACGGCTCGTGAGAACTGTGCCATATCATCCTTGGCAATACGCAAGCCGCGGCGGTCCTTAGCAAGATCGACCGGAGTGGACGCACGCGAGGACGAGTCGCGCTCACGAAGGAGGCGCGCGGTCACGCCGCGAACGGGCTTAATCTGCCCAGCCAAGATACGATGGGCCGTACGCTCGGACATCTCAAGGCCAAGACCCGAACAAATACGGATAAAGTCCTCGGCATCCGATGCAAGCCCCAGTCGATCGACCACCGGAAGCTCGGCTTCGTCATCAATAAACAAAAGACGGGACGCATCGAGACGACAGGAAGCCTGCGCATGCAGCGTCGCGGCGATTTCGGACGGAGAACCCAAATAGACATCACAGGCGCGCAGTTCCTCGAGGGCAAACTCGCAGGCGGCGCGAATGATGTTGTGGGGACCGCGGGCACACACGTAATGACCGTCATCGTCCTTGACGGCCTGGGGCCAGCTGGACTGATCGGCACGCTCGCTAAGGCGGTCGGTGGCGACGCTCACCTTAAAGGCAGAGCCAAGGTCCACGTCCGACGTGACGACACGGGCCTCGTCGGTGTTCTGCTTAATTGAGAACAAAGCCATGCCTCGTCCGTGAACACCCCAGCGATCCATCTTCATGCTCTCGAGCTTAGAGGTCACACGAGCATCGAAAATGCGCTCTTGCATGTCCTGCGGCACGCCCGAACCGTTGTCCAGGAAGACGAGCGTGCGGACGCCATCTTCCTTGGTCGTGGCGAGATAGACCTTATCGGCGCCGGCATCACGAGCATTACGAAGCATTTCGATGACGATATCCTCGACATGCTGAATGTCGTGCTTTGCCTGACGCCGCTCGGCCTCCGAAACGCGGAGGCGGACATACCCCTCGCCAAGGTTTTCCTCGACGCGAAGGTTGCCCTCCCCCGACATCGACGCGATAAATGAGATGAGCTCGTTCGCGTCGCTCATGTTATTTAGCGATATCGACGGCGCGGCTCTCGCGAATCACAACAACGCGCACCTGACCGGGATACTCCATCTCTTCCTCGATCTGATGGGCGATATCGTGAGCCAAAACCGTGGACTGGGCGTCGGAAATCTTGTCCGGCTGCACCATAACGTGAACCTCGCGACCAGCCTGCATAGCATAGGTACGCTCGACACCGTCATGGGAGTTGGCGATCTCCTCGAGCTTCTCAAGACGCTTGATATAGTTCTCGGCCGACTCGCGGCGGGCACCGGGGCGAGAGGCAGAGACAGCATCGGCGGCCTGAACGAGGACATCGAGTACTGAATTAGGGTCGACGTCGGCGTGGTGGGCCTCGATGGCGTGAACGATAACGGGCTTCTCGCCATAGCGGCGGGCAAGCTCGGCGCCAATAACGGCATGCGGGCCCTCGACGTCATGATCGATTGCCTTGCCGAGGTCGTGCAGCAGACCAGCGCGCTTGGCTGTCACAACGTCCAGACCAAGCTCGGAAGCCATCACACCGCACAGGTCGGATACCTCGAGGGAGTGCTGAAGCACGTTCTGGCCAAACGAGGTGCGGTAGCGCAGAGCACCCAGGGTCTTGACGATCTCGGGGTGCAGGTCGTGGATACCGGTATCGAAGGCAGCCTGCTCGCCAGCCTCGCGCACGCGCTGCTGAACCAGGTCGGCAGCCTTGTGATACATCTCCTCGATACGGGCGGGGTGAATACGGCCGTCGGCGATGAGGTTCTCGAGAGCGACGCGGGCAGTCTCGCGACGGACGGGGTCGAAGCTCGAGAGCACTACCGTCTCGGGCGTGTCGTCGATCACGAGGTTGACGCCGGACACCTGCTCGAAGGTACGGATGTTACGGCCCTCGCGGCCGATGATGCGACCCTTCAGGTCGTCAGAAGGAATATGCACGGAGGTAACGGTGACCTCGGCGGTGTGATCGGCGGCACAGCGCTGAATCGCCAGGGAAAGAATCTCCTGGGCGGTTTTATGGCACTCCGCGCGAACTTGCTGCTCAGACTCGCGAATAATGGTGGCAGCCTCATGGGTGACCTCGCCACGCACCTTGTCGAGCAGCTCCTTATGGGCATCCTCGCGGGTAAGGTCGGCGATACGCTCGAGCTCGGAGGTCTGCTTGGCACAGAGCTCCTCAAGCTCACGGGAGCGCTTCTCGACTTGGCCGGCCTGGCTGGACAGCTGATGCTCGCGCTTATCGAGGGCATCGTTACGGCGATCGAGGGACTCCTCGCGCTGCATCACGCGATTCTCGAGCGTACGAATCTCGCTCTTACGCTGCTTGTCCTCGGCCTCGGCAGCCTGCTTATTCTTGATGATCTCTTCCTTGGCCTCAAGCAGAGCCTCTTTTTTGAGGGTCTCAGCCTGACGCTGTGCATCACCGATCAGGGACTCAGCCTGTGCAAGTGCCGACTGAATCTTTTCATCGGCCTCGTGAAGACTACCCTGCTTGGCGGTGCGCATGTAGGCAATGGCGGCGACGGCACCCAAAACGATGCCAACGAGCGCTGCAATGATAGGCATGCTCACTCCTTTTTATGGATTCGTTACACAACAAAGCGAACCGTCCTTACGAACGGCTCGCGACATTTGAGTAATATGGGCGCAGCTTATGCGGGTCGGATACAGATAAACATATAAACAAACTCATCACAGATGAGCACATATCACAAAGCAAATGACAGTGTTTATCGTACGTTGAACCACAACAACTGTCAAATAAATGGCCCCAGCACGGCGGCTAAAACGCGGTGAACGGCAGGGCCACAAAACACATACGCCTAAACCGCACATTCCTCACGTTCGGCATCGAGACGTGCCTTAACGGCATCGGCGGCGATGTGATACGAGAAGCCCTTGCCCATCAAAAACCGAACCAGTTTTTCGAATCCGCGCGTCTCTGGAACACGCCGCTTGGCGAGCAGGGCTGACGCACGCGCCAAATCGTCTTCGACGGCAAAATAATCCTCGGGATAACCGGGAATGTCATCGAGCACGACATGACGGCGCTTGAGCTCGGTCTCGATTTTACGCTGTCCCCAACCGCGCCGCTTGCGTTCCTCGATAAAGTACGAGCAAAAGCGGTTCTCGTCTAAAAAGCGATACTCGGTGGCGCGCTCGACGGCGAAATCGATCGCGGACTGGTGAAAGCCGTAGCGAGCCAGCTTGTCACGGACCTCACCCGTCGCATGGTCGCGTCGCGATAGCATCTCGGTCACCATGGTAAGTGCACATTTACGCTCGATGAGCTGCACCGCTTCACGAAAGTTATCCCAATCACAGGGAAGATCGGGGCGATTTTTGACATACAGGCGCGCGACCCGCACGGGAATCCAAATGGACCGCTCAAAACCGCCCTCAAGCTCACAATCGATATGTGCGCAAGGCTTTTTGGACGCATACCCGCTCGAGAACGAGGAGGCCGCCTTCTTATCGGGAAAGACGACCGTGGCCTCGGTCACCGTATACGACATGAGCGTAACCGCTACTCGTCGTCATCATCGAGCATGGCGGAACCATCGATGGCGTAAAGCTCGTCAAACTCCTCAGGCGCAGGCTGATCGGTCAGCTCGACCTCGGACGGAGCATCGTCATCAAACTCAAGCCCGCAGGCAAGGCGGACCTTATGCTCAATCTCGTCGGCACAATCGGGGTGTTCGCGCAGGAACGCCTTGGCGGCCTCGCGACCGTTGCCGAGCTTGTCTTCGCCATAGGCAAACCAGGAGCCCATCTTCTTGCAAATGCCGCACTCGACAGCCATGTCCAGAATCGAGCCCTCCTTAGAGATGCCCGTACCGTACATGATGTCGAACTCAGCAGAACGGAACGGAGCTGCCACCTTGTTCTTAACGACCTTGGCACGCACGCGGTTACCGATAACCTCATCCTTAAGCTTAATGCTGTCGATGCGGCGAATGTCGATACGCACCGAAGAGAAGAACTTAAGGGCGCGGCCGCCCGTCGTGGTCTCGGGGTTGCCGAACATGACGCCGATCTTCTCTCGCAGCTGGTTAATGAAGATGCATGTCGTGTTGGACTTGGACAGCGAGCCGGCGAGCTTGCGGAGCGCCTGACTCATCAGACGAGCTTGCAAACCGACCGTGGTATCGCCGATCTCTCCCTCGATCTCGGCACGCGGGGTCAGCGCGGCGACGGAGTCGACGACGATGGCATCGATGGCGCCGGAACGCACGAGCATGTCAACAATCTCGAGCGCCTGCTCACCCGTATCAGGCTGGGAAATCAGTACCTCGTCGATATCCACGCCAATACGGGCGGCATACGTGGGATCGAGCGCGTGCTCGGCATCGATAAATGCCACCACGCCACCCATTGCCTGGGCCTCGGCCAGGATCTCGAGCGAAAGCGTCGTCTTACCGGAGGACTCAGGACCGTAAATCTCGACGATACGGCCGCGCGGCACACCGCCGATACCCAGAGCGGCATCGAGTGCCAGAGCGCCCGTGGGGATGGCCTCGACCTCAAGCTCGGGGCCGCCGTCACCATACCTCATGATGGAGCCTTGACCGAACTTCTTCTCGATCTCGGCCTTGGTGGTGGCGATCATCTCATCGCGCTCTTTACCCGTCGTGGGTGCATGAACGGTACGTACGGGACCTGAATTCTTGGCCATGAATAGCCCTCCTCTTAACAACCTGTATCGATAATAAACGAACGGCTGTTCGTGGTCAACCGTTCAGGCCAATCATATGCAGGCAGTCTTTCCAAAACCCAACCAAACGCCGACCAAACACTGACCAAATGCTTGACCACAAAGGGCCGAATAAGAACAAGGAAGGCAAGAATACACCCATAACCAGCGCAAACGCTAAATTCGTCAGAGGTCCCTATCTCCACAATTAAGGGGCCCTAAGGCCCCTTAAAACACGTCTATTCCATAGAGTTGAGTACAAGGGCAATGCGTCCCAATGCCTCCGCGACCGCATGGGCACGAACACACGAACGGTCGCCCTCATAATGGCAGCGCACAGAGTCCACGACCGGCACTTCCCCATCAGCCGCGCGATACGCCCAGCCAATATAGAAAGTGCCAGCCGGATCGTCCTCAGTGCCGCCGCCGGGGCCGGCATAACCCGTTGCGCTCACTGAAATATCGCTCTGATACAGCTCCAGCGAACCCGCCGCCATCTCGCGCGCGGTCTGATGCGACACCGCGGTATAGCAGTCGAGCGTCTCCTGATCAACACCCAAAACGCGATGCTTGATCTCATCGCAGTAGGTCACCGCACCGCCACGCAGCACCGCCGAGGCGCCCGGGATATCGGCAATCGTCGAGGCGATCATACCTGCTGTCAGCGACTCAGCCGTTGAAACCGTCACGCCCCGAGCGCTCGCGCGCTCGACAATATGACGCGCCAGCTCCTCGTTATGTGCGGAAATCTGCTCAAAAGAGTCCGTCATACCCACCAGAACCTAGACCGAAAAGACGATCTTGCGGCAGTTCCAGAAGTACTGGGCGCCCGAGATAACGGTCAGGACAACGGCAACGGCGTACAGGAAGCGCGACACCGAGTAGATGCCGAGCGTCAGCGCCAGCGGGCCAAGGTGCAAGCCGGCCATCGCAAAGACGCACAGGTAACCGCAGATGGAGACCATCGTGGTCGCCGTCTTGTACTTGCCAAGCTTATCGGCCGCAACGACAACGCCGGCGGCACTAGCGACCATGCGCAGGGCGCTTACCAACAGCTCGCGGAACAAGATGATGAACACGGACCAAACCGACACGGCGCCAAAGTCCAAGAACAGCAGCAAGGCCGAGAACACGAGCAGCTTGTCGGCAATGGGGTCCAAGAATTTACCGAAGTCGGTAATCTCATTGCGCGAACGCGCCAGATAGCCGTCAACTTTATCGGTGCACGACAGGATGACGTACAGAATGAAGGCTGCGGCGGCGAGCGGGCCGTCGAAGGTGCTCCAATCTGTACCGGCAACACTCGTGTGAGAAAGCGCCGACACGATCATGAACACCGGGATAAAGACGATGCGCACACACGTCACGATGTTGGCGGGCGTCCAAACACTCGTCAGTTCCTTATTGCTCTCGTTTGCCACGATGCTCTCCTACTCCACAACATGGCCGATAAGCTCATAGCAGAAGCTATCGGTAAACTCGACCGTCAGAATATCGCCCACGGACGCCTCGCTGGCGTCCAAGTGCACCGCGCCATCGGAATCGGGCGCCTGGAACCAAGCATGGCCGATCAGCTCGGCGCCGTCCTCGGTCTCCTCGATGCCGTCGACAATCACCTGGGCGCGCTCGCCCACATGTGCGGCGGTGGCGGCAAAACCGAGCGACTCGGCCAGGTCCATGGCCTCCTGGGCGCGCTCGAGCTTGACCTCCTCATCGACCTGACCCTCCATCTTAGCGGCCAGGCTGCCCTCCTCCTGCGAGTAGGCAAAGACGCTCGTGTAGTCAAAGCCGACGGTGTCCATAAAGTCGATAAGGTCGCGGAACTCGTCGTCGGTCTCGGTCGGGAAGCCGACCATGGCCGTGGAACGGATCACAATGCCGGGGATACGCTCACGCAGATCACGGAACAGGTCCTCGAGCTCCTGGCGCGAACCAGAACGGCGCATAGCCTTGAGGATGCGCGCGTCGCAGTGCTGCACGGGGATATCGATATAAGGCAGTACCTCGGGCGTATCGCGAATCGTATCGATAAGCTCGTCGGTCATGCCCTCGGGCTGCAGGTAGAGCACGCGGACCCAGACGTTGTGCGGGCGCACGGCCTCGGCGACGGCATGCAGCAGCTGCGCCAGATTGCGCGGCGAGCCATCGGTGACGTCTTCGTCGGCAAAGTCGGTGCCCCAAATACCCGTGTCCTGGCCGATCAGCACGATCTCTCGCACGCCACCGGCAACCAAGTCGCGCACCTCGGAAATAATGCTCTCGGCATTGCGCGAGTGATAACGACCGCGGATATACGGGATCATGCAGAAGCTACAGAAGCGGTTGCAGCCATCGGAGATCTTGACGTAGGCGACAGCGCCCTCGACGGTGCGCTTGACCTGCGGAATATAGGCGGCAATCTCGCGCTCGACGCCCAGCACGCCATCGATGACCGCCACGATGCCATCCTCCTCGTCGGCCTTCACAAAGGCAGCGACCTCGGGCAGCTCATCGGGCAGATCGTCGCCATAGCGCGACGGCACACAGCCGCACATGACGATGGGGCAAGAACGAACGCCGTCCTGAACCTCGTTGGCGAGCTCGAGCGTGGTCTCGATGCTCTCGGACGTTGCGGAGGCGAGGAACGAGCATGTATTGACGATGGCGATATCGGCATCCTGTGGGTCGAATGCCTCCTCGTAGCCCGCGGCGGTCAAAAGAGAACGCATGCGGTCGGTGTCAACCTCGTTCTTAGCGCACCCGAGGGTGATGTAGAGCACGGAGCCCAACGGTGTATCCATGTTGGAGAGCAGTCCTTTCGAATGATATTAGCGATAGTTGGTGAACTGCAGCGGCTGGCCGTAGTCCTGGTCGCGCAGGAACTGGATCACGGTCTGCAACGCGTCCTTCGAAGCAGAGGAAACACGCAGCTTGTCGGCCTCGATAGTCACCTTGACCTTGAGCTTTTGGTCCTTGATGTCCTTGTTGATCTTCTTGGCGGTCGCCTGGTCGATACCCTCGACGATATGGCCGAGCACGCGCACGGTGCCGCCCGATGCCGCCTGCGGGGCATCCCACGAGACAGCCTTGAGGTCGATGCCGCGCTTGATGAGCTTGGAGCTCAGCACGTCGATAATCTGCTTGGAGACAAAGTCGGCCGGGGCGTTGATCGTAAAGAGCTTGTCGCCCTTCGAAAGCTCGATCGTGGCGCCGGAATCCTTCAGGTCATAGCGCTGGGAAATCTCGCGCGTGGTTTGCTGGAAGGCGTTGTCGACCTCTTGCATGTTGACCTCGGACACGACGTCGAAGCTGGAATCTTTAGCCATGATGTTTCCTTTCGCGTACGAGCGGCTTAGTAGCTATCGTACGAATAGTCGGTAGAATCGGTGGGCGTCTGGCCGTCAGTTGCGGTATCGGCGCCATCCGTGGACTGGGCATCGGTGCCGTCGGTGGTGCCGGTACCATCGGTGGTGTCGGTACCATCGGTGGTGTCGGTACCATCAGAACTTTCACCATTCT
>CAJLRE010000059.1 GCA_905208975.1 uncultured Collinsella sp.
GCGATCTCGCCGATGCCCTTGCCGCCGTATGCCACGGGCAGCAGCTCGTCCTTCTCCACGTAGATGGCGTGGATATCCGGAATCTCGGGCGCACGGAACAGCCCGAGCGTGCCGTACCTTGCCTGGGGTACGCAGTCCTTGAGCGGCCAGTCCTCGGTAAGCGCATAGCCCATACCCATGAGCACGCCGCCTTCGATCTGACCCTGGATGGAGATGGGGTTGACCACCTTGCCGGAATCGTGCGCGGCATAGACCTCGCTCACGCGGCCGTCATCATCCAGAATGACCACATGTGTGGCAAAACCGTAGCAGATGTGACTCTTGGGGTTGGGAACGTCGGCGCCCAGCTTGTCGGTCGGCTCCAGATACACGTAGCCAAACTCGCATCCCTCGAGCGCCTTGATGGCAGCCGCGGGATCCTGAGGATGCATACCCTGACCAGCGACGAGTTCCTGTGTGCGCAACTGGTAGGCGCGACCGTCGTCGTACTCGATCTTGACGCCGTCGCCATGCGCGCTCACGGGAGCATCGGGCGCAGGCTTGCCGGCCTCGATGCCAACCATGGCATCGCGCAGCAGGAAGGCGGCGCCGCGCACAGCCTCGCCGGTCACGACCGTCTGTCGCGAGCCAGACGTGGTGCCGGAGTCGGGAGCGTTCTCGGTGGAGCACTCGCCATTGGCAATGCAGCTCAGCGGCAGACCGCAGGCCTCGGCAACGTCCTGCAAAAAGACGGTGTTGCAGCCCTGGCCGATGTCGGACGTGGCGGCGTAGACCACGGCGCAGCCATCTTCGACGCGAATCTTGCAGCGGCCGGCATCGGGCAGGCCCACGCCCACGCCGGCGTTCTTCATGGCGCAGGCGATACCGGCGTGTCCGGGATGCGCATAGTAGGCATCCTTGACCTCAAGCAGCGTCTCCTTAAGCGCCGTGGAGCAGTCGGCAATCTGGCCGTTGGGCAGAACCTCGCCCGGCTCGATGGCGTTGCGGTAGCGAATCTCCCACGGATCCAAACCGACCTTCTCGGCCAGCAGGTCGATCAGGCTCTCGAACGCAAACTCGGACTGGCAAACGCCAAAGCCACGGTACGCGCCGGCAGGCGGGTTGTTAGTGTAGTAGCCGAAGCCGCGGATGTCGGTGTTCTGGTACTTGTAGGGACCGACGGCATGCGTGCAGGCACGCTCGAGCACCGGGCCGCACAGCGAAGCGTAGGCGCCGGTATCAAAGTTGATCTCGCAATCCAGGCCGGTAAAGTTGCCTTCGGCATCGCAGCCCAGTGTAAAGGTGCCGTCCATGGCATGACGCTTGGGATGGAACGCGAGCGACTCGGCACGCGTGAGCTTGCACTTCACAGGACGCTGGAGCTTATAGGCAGCAAGCGCGGCCAGGTGCTGGATCGAAACGTCCTCCTTACCGCCAAAGCCGCCGCCCACGAGCATGGTCTCGACGACCACGCGCTCGGGCTCGTTGTCCCAGCCAAACATGTGGGCACACTCTTTGCGCGTGTCGTAGGCACCCTGGTCGGTCGACTGCACCTTGACGCCGTTCTTGTACGGGAAGGCAACGGCGCACTCGGGCTCCAAGAAGGCATGCTCGGTAAAGGGCGTGGTAAAGCGCTGCGTCACGGTGAACGCGCTCTCCGCCAGCGCCTTGGCGGCGTCGCCGCGCGTCACGTGACGGCTCTGGCACACGTTGTCCTTGAGCTCCACCGTGTTGCCAAAGGCAAAGAAACTGTCGTGCAGGCGCGGGGCGTCGGCAGCCCTGGCCTCGACAATGTTACGCACGGGCTCCAGCGGCTCGTAATCGATCTTTACGAGCTTCTTGGCCTTCTCGAGCGTCGCCTCGTCCTCGGCAACCACCAGCACAATGGCATCGCCCACGCAGCGGGTGATATCGCCCTGGGCGATCATGACGTCCCAATCCTGGATAAGGTGGCCGACCTGGTTGACCGGCACGTCCTCGGCGCGCAGGATGCCCACCACACCGGGCAGGGCCTCGGCCTTGGAGGTGTCGATGGAGAGCACGCGGGCGCGCGGATACTTGGAGCGCACGGCGCTGGCATAGATCAGGCCCGGCTGATCGAGCTCGTCGATGTCGTCGGGATACTTGCCCTCGCCGAGCACCTTCTTGCGCACGTCGATACGGAAGGCGCGCTTGCCCACGCCGTAGTCATCGCCGCGCTCCAGATCCTCGTCGATCTGCTTTTCGCCGCGGAGCACCGCAGCGGCCAGCGAAATGCCCTCGATAATCTTCTTGTAGCCGGTGCAGCGGCAGACGTTGCCGCGGATGGCGTACTTGATCTGCTCCTCGGTGGGCTCGGGGTCCTCGGCGATGAGCGCCGCGCCCGCCATGACCATGCCGGGGATGCAAAAGCCGCACTGCACGGCGCCCACGGCGCCAAAGGCGTACACAAACGCCTCGCGCACGTCCTCGGGCAGGCCCTCGACGGTCACGATGTTGCGGCCGGCGGCAAGGGCGGTGGTCAGCACGCAGGCCTTGACGGCCGCGCCGTCCACATGGATGGTGCAGGTACCGCAGGCGCCCTCGGAGCAGCCGTCCTTGGCGGAATGGATATGCAGGTCGTCGCGCAGGTAGCGCAGCAGCGGTTTGTTTTGGGTCGTTGTGCGCTCCACGCCGTTAACGGTAAAAGTGAATTCCTGTGCCATGGTGATTCCCTTCTACACGCCGGCGGCGATGCCGGTGCGGTCGTGAATGGCGCCATGCGGGCAGACGACGGCGCACATGCCGCACGACAGGCAGTCCGCGCCGTCGATATGGGCGCAGTTGTCCTCGATACGGATAGCGCCGGCGGGGCACTTTTTGGCGCACATGCCGCAACCGATGCAGCTGGTGTCGCAGATCTTGCGGGCGATGGCGCCCTTATCGGTGTTGTTACAGCGCACCAGGATGTTCTGGTAGCCGGGGACGAAAGCAATCACGCGCTGCGGGCACGCCATGCTGCACAGGCCACAGCCCGTGCACTTGGAGCGGTCCACGCGGGCGATGCCATCAATCAGTGCAATGGCGCCGTGGGGACAGGCCGTGACACAGGCGCCACAGCCAATGCAGCCTTCGCTGCAGCGGGCGTCGCCGCCTGCGGAGGCGCAACCGCTTCCGCAGGCAACGTAGGCCACGTTATGTTGAATGGATTTGGCCATAAGAGACTCGCCTATTTCTTAAGGAGATACGGATAGCTGTCGCGCACGGCCTTGATGGTCAGGCGGACGGCCTCGGGCAGACCGGTGTTGACGGCATCGACTGAGACGGTGCGAACCGTGCCGGCGACGCGAACCTTAAAGTGGTCCTCGTCCACGGCCAGGAAGCCCTCGTTCTCGGAGTTCTCCATGTCCTGATCGCTCCAGAACAGGGTGAGCTTGTCCTTGTAGGGACGACCCTCCTGGTAGGGGCAGAACACGGCGCAGTTGCCGCACTCGTTGCACATGCCGTCGACATGGACGACCTGATGCTTGGCCAGGCCCGGCACCTTAATTGCCACGTTGGCGCGGTTGGGGCACACGTCGCAGCAGACCTCGCACACCGAGCCGCAGCCCAGGCAGCGGGTCTTGGTGCAATTGCGCTTGTCGCGGCACAGCGACCCCTTGCGCTCGTAGCAGGCGTCCTCGCGACCGGCCTGAGCATTCTGGTCGGCGTACTTGTTAAAGTCCACGCCGGCAATGGCACGGGCGACCTCGGCGGCGTCGGCGATAGCCTCGACCACGGTAGCGGGACCGCGGCGGCAGTCACCGGCAGCCCAGACGCCCTCGACGCCGGTGGAGGTGGCGGCAAGGCGGCCGCGACGGTCGTGCTCGACGCCCGCGGCGTCGTACAGGCTGGCATCGATGCCCTCGCCCACGGCGCAGATCACCGTGGTGGCGGAAAGCTCGACGGTCTCGCCCGTGGCGACGGGGCTGCGACGGCCGCTTGCATCCGGCTCGCCAAGTTCCATGACGTCGCAGGTCAGCACGGCGCCGTTGAGCGCCTTGGGCGCCAGCAGCTCGCAGAACTCAACGCCGTCGGCAAGAGCAAGATCGAGCTCTTCCTCGTCGGCGGGCATCTGCTTCTTGGTGCGGCGATACACCAGGCGCACGTTCTTCACGCCAGCAAGGCGCTTGGCCACGCGGGCCGCGTCCATGGCGGTGTTGCCGGCGCCGATGACCACGACGTCCTCGCCCAGCTCGAGCTTCTCGCCCTTCTTGGCGGCCTCGAGGAACTCCAGCACGTCGAGCTCGGCACCCTCGCCCAGGCCCGCAGAGCCGGGCATCCAGGCACCAGTGGCCACGACTACGTCGGTAAAGCCCTGGGCCTTGAGCTCGTCAATGGACTCCACGCGGGCGTTGAGCTGCACCTTGGCGCCAAAGGCCAGACAGAGCTCGGCATCGTGGGAGATATCGTCGCTCGCGATACGGAACTCGGGGATCACGTGACGGACCACGCCGCCGAGAGAGTCGCGGGCCTCGAAGATAGTGACGGGCACGCCGGCGCGCGTCAGGAAGAACGCCGTCGCCAGACCGGCCGGGCCGCCGCCGATAACGGCAACGTTGCGCTCGGCGTCGTTGGCAATGGCCTGGGCGCGCAGCTTGGGCAGCACGGCGGTCATGGCCTCGCGGGCGGCCTTGAGCTTGCTGGCGCGAATCTGGGCGCCCTCGGGCTCGTAGAATGCACGCTCGCAGGCACGGCCGCAGGGATGCGGGCAGATGGTACCGGTAATGAACGGCAGGGCGTTGCGCTCGATGATGATGTTGAGCGCGTCCTCGTAGCGGCCCTCGTCAACAGCCGCCAGATAGGCAGGGATATCCTGCTGGATGGGGCAGCTCGTACGGCACGGCGTGGTAAAGCAGTCGGAAAGCGGGCTCTTGCCAGCGACCTTGCGGTCGGGCAGCGGACGCAGCGGCTTCTTGTAGAGCGGGTTGGTGAGTGAGTCGGTCTGGATCGCGGTCACGGCCTCGAGAGAGACGCCCGCGAACGGCTTGCCGTCCAGATCGGTAAACTCGCCGGCCATCTGGCTAAAGCGCTCGTAGCCACCGGGCTTGAGCACGTCGGTCGCCAGGGTGACGGGCCAAATGCCGGCGTCATACAGGGCACGGATGTTGTAGACCGTGGCACCGCCGGAGTAGCTGATGCGCAGCTTGCCATCGAACTGCTCGGTAATGCGGCGGGCGGCCTCGATGGTCAGCGAGAACAGCGAACGGCCGGACATGTACATCTCGGTGGAAGGCAGCTCGTTCCTCGTCACGTCGACGGGGAACGTGTTGGTCAGCTTGACGCCAAACTCCAGACCGCGCTCGGCGCACAGGGCAATCAGGCGCTCGAACATGGGCACGGCATCAGCCCACTGCAGATCCTCGCGGAAGTGCGTGTCATCAAAGACGATGTAATCAAAGCCCAGCTCGTTGAGGCGCTGGCGGGCAAACTCATAGCCCAACAGCGTGGGGTTACACTTGATGTAGGTGTTAAGGCCCTTCTCGGTGATGAGGTAGGTCGCGATGCGCTCGATCTCGGCAGGCGGGCAGCCGTGCAGGGTAGACTCGGTGATGGAGTTGGAGACGCGCGCCGGGATGGACTCGACAAACGCAGCGTCGACATGCTCAAACTTGTCCAGGTTGGCGAGTGCCCATGCGCGGCACTCGTTCCAGACGTCGGAGCCGCTGGCGTCCTTCATGCCCTCGATGTAGGCGTCGACCTTGGGGCTCTTGATGCCCTCGAGGTCATAGCCCACGGACATGTTGAAGACAAAGCCGTCCGGGCTGCCCAGACCGTACTCGCGAGCGATCAGGTGGCAGGCAAACCATGCCTTCACGTACTCGGCAAAGGCCTGCGGAACCTCGAGTTCGGTCGACCACTCGCAGTTGTAGCACTCATCCTGCGCCACAATGCAGGGTTTGTTCACACACTTGGAGAGCTCCTCGCCGTCCATAACCTGGACGGTCTTGAGCTCAAAGAAGCGAGAACCGGCCACATAAGAGGCCACGATGTTCTGAGCCAGCTGCGTGTTGGGACCGGCGGCCGGACCAAACGGAGTCTCGATGCGCTCGTCAAAAATGGGAAGCGCGCCCTCCTGGTTGGTCGTGACCATCTTGCGCACGCCAAAGATGGCGTCCTGGGTCTTGTGCTCCTCGATGATCCAGTTCATCAGCTGCGAAAACGGGATCGGCCTCATGATGTCGCTCATAGTGAGCTCCTCTCTGTAACGCCCGGCGAGACCGCGCGGCGGGCGCAAATACGGTGTAGCGCTAGCACAGCGCCGGCGACCCCGCGGAGGTCGCCTATACGCGCGTCGGATGCGGCGAAACATCCGACGCGCGCGAATCTACTTGTAATTAGTAGGCGCGATCGTTGAGCGTGCTCCAGAGCTTCTTGGACTCAGCCATGGTCCACGCGTTGATCTTGTCCTCATCAATGCCAACGAACTCGCGATCCTTGTACAGGACGCGGCCATTGATGATGGTGGTACGGCAGTTTTTGCCCATCATGCCAAAGAGCATGTGGCCGTCGATGTTCTCCTCGCTCAGCGGCGTAAAGGGCTTGTAGTCCATGACGATGACGTCGGCGGCGGCGCCAGCCTCGAGCACACCGAGCTTGCGATCGAAGTACTTGCTCGCCATCTTGGCGTTGTTCTCAAAGAGCATGGTCATGGCCTCGCACCAGCCCACGTTGGGCATAGCGGCGTTGTGGCGCTGGATGATCAGGAAGACCTTGAGGCTCTCGAGCATATCGTGAGTGTAGGCGTCGGTGCCCATGCACACGGGGATGCCGCGGCGGAAGAACTCGAGCACGGGAGCGCAGCCCACGGCGTTGCCCATATTGGATTCGGGGTTGTTAACGAGCCAGGTGCCGGACTCCTTGACGATATCCATCTCGGCGGGCGTCACGTGGATGCAGTGGCCCAGCATGGTGTCGGGACCCAGCAGGTTGTGCTGCAGCAGGCGCTCGACGGGGCTGATGCCGCCGCGGTTGAGGCGGGAATCCCACACGTCGTTCATACCCTCGCACACGTGGATGTGGAAGCCGGTCAGGCCGTTGTTGGCCTCGGCCATCTTGTCCATGGTCTCGTCCGACAGCGTAAAGGTGGCGTGACCGCCAAACATGGCGGCGATCATGTGGTTGTCGTTATCGCGACGCTCCTTGGCGGCCCACTGGGCAAACTCGGCGTTCTCGGCAATGGCCTGGTCGCACTTTTCCTGGCCGCGGCGGTCGGAGACCTCGTAGCACAGGCACGAACGCATGCCCAGCTCCTGCGCGGCGTCCTTAATGGTAAAGAGGCTGCCCGGGATCTCGCAGAAGCTCGCATGGTGATCGAAGATCGTGGTGACGCCATCGCGGATGGAGTCAAGAATCGTGGCGTAGGCGCTGGCCTTGGTGCCGGCGAGGGTCAGGTTGTCGTCGATCTTCCACCACTGCTGCTCAAGATTCTCCAGGAAGTTGGTGGGGTTGCAGTCCTTAATGGCAAGGCCGCGGGCCAGACCCGAGTAGATGTGGGTGTGGCAGTTGATGAGTCCGGGCATGATGAGGTTGCCCTGGGCGTCGACGTACTCGGCATCCGGGTACTTGACCTTGAGCTCGCACTCGGGGCCCACTTCGACGATCGTATCCCCGTCTATGGCGACCGCACCGTTTGGAATGAACGGGGTCTGAGCGTTGCGGGTAAAGACGGAACCGTTAGCGACCAGAAGCATGGATGCTCCCTTCGACATCAGGGGCGGGGTTTGACACCTCTGACATGGCGGAGTGCGAAGCGCCGGCCTACACCGGAAACGGGCCCTCTCCCGTCAACGCTTCACCAAAGGGACAAACCCTTTGAAGTGCGGCTTGGCGCCGCATGACGTCGGCGGACGAGGCGATGCGTCCGCCGACGAATAGCACCGAAGTGGTTACTTCTTGCTCTCGGGCAAGACCAGATCCACGGCAGCGTCCTTGGCAGCATCGATGTGCTGAGCCACGACCGGCGTCTGCGGAAGGATCAGGTTAAGGACGATGGCCATGATGGCGGTGGGGGTCACGGCATTGGAGCCGATGACGGTGGACACCCAGGTGGGCATGCCCTCGCCGGCAAGGCAACCGCTGGCCATCCAGATACCCAGGCCAAAGACAACGGAGGTGCCGACGATGGTGGTGGTGCGCTGCGTGAGGCCCTCGCGGGTGAACATGCGCACGCCGTTCATGGTGATGGTACCAAAGACGCCGACGGTCGCGCCGCCGATGACGGGCTGCGGGATGGCGGAGAGTACGGCAGAGAGCTGCGGGAACAGGCCGGCGATGGCAAAGACGGCCGCGATAATCACAAAGACCCACTTGTTGACGACCTTGTTGGAGCAGATGATGCCCACGTTCTGGCCAAGGGCGCTGGTGGGAAGACCGCCCAGCAGACCGCCGACCATAGAGGTGAGGCCCTGGGACACGATGGCGCCGGAGAGCTCGCGCTCGGTGGGCATACGGTCGATGGAGCCCAGGCAGGCGGCGGAGACGTCACCGATAACCTGGATGGCGACCATGGGGAACACGACGGCGAGGGTAATGCAGACCTCGGGATCAAACTCGAGCGCGTAGGGCATGAGCTTGGGAAGGGCGAAGACCTGAGCGGTGGCGACGCTGGAGAAGTCGATCATACCAAAGGGAATCGAAACGATCATGCCAACGATCATGCCAAAGAACACGGATCCCAGCTTGAGCGTGCCCTTGCCAAAGTTGGCGAGCGCAAAGACCACGGCGAAGGTGATAAGAGCGACGCACCAGGCCTGCGGGGTACCCCACAGCGGCGTACCCATACCGCCGGCCATATACTTGACGGCCGTGGGATACAGCGAAACGCCGATGGAGAAGATGACCGTACCGGTCACGACGGGCGGGAACAGCCACTTGATCTTGCTGTAGGCCAGACCAAAGAGGACCGCGACGGCGCCGCCGACGATCTCGCCGCCCAGCAGCGCACCAAAGCTAAAGCCCGAGGCACCCATGGCCTGCAGGGCCGGCAGGAACGCGAACGAAACGCCCATGACGATGGGCAGGCCGCCGCCGATGCGACGGAAGGGAGCGAAAGCCTGAAGGGCCGTGTCGATCGCCGAAAGAATGAGCGCGACCTGAATGATATCGGTGCTCTGCTGGCTATTAAAGCCGTAGACGCCGGCCATGATGACCGCCGGGGTAATGATACCGGCAAACGATGCCAGCACGTGCTGAAGGGCACACGGGATCATTTCCTTAACGGGAGGCATGCCCTCGCGAGTGAACAGGGCTTCAGTGCCGTTCGTAACCGTCTCCTGGGCCATTTGACCACCAATCCTCGAAGTAGTTGTTTTCGCATCTAACGCTCTATTGTGACGCAGTGCGGGGTTGAGGTTGTGCCTTCGTTGCATATCGTATTAAAGATTATTCTCATTCTCAATAATAATTTTTTGTTATCAGACTATTCTTCAGCTGAGATAAAGCATTTCCGCAGGTCAGGAAAGTGTCTGGTCAAAATAACATCTAACTTTTCTTTTGGTCGACCGTTTACCGCCAAATTCCTACCGTTCGTCAGTATTACGCTGTGTACCTGCGAATATACGAGTCAATAGACGCCGTGTTACCATGAGAAAAAATTGTTATGAACATTTCCGATTTCACCCCAAGGAGTTGCCCGTGAACAAGACCGTACGTCGCTTTTTGCCGATGGTCGATTTCCTGGAGCAGATACTCGGCAAAAACAGCGAAATCGTGCTGCACGATTTCTCGGATCCCGACCACGCCATCGTCGATATTCGCAACGGCATCGTGAGCGGCCGCAAGGTCGGCGGTCCCGCCACCGATCTGGCACTCAAGATCATGCACGATGCCAAGTACCGCGACCTGCCGTTTATTACGGGCTACGAGGGGCGCGGTGCCGGTGGCAAGACGTTGGAGTCGGCGACGTACTTTATCCGCGAGGATAACGAGATCGTCGGCATGCTCTGCGTCAACACCGATCTTTCCACGGTACGCTCCATCAACGCCATGGCCCAGCAGCTCATGGCCTGCTTCGACGCCGTGCCAAGGCAGGCGGAGCCCGCGTCTATCGAGGTCGAAAGCCTTTCGGAGTCCACACAGGAGCTCATCGACCGCAGTATTTCCGAGTTGCTCGAAAGCCGCGGGCAGGATGTTGCCTCGCTTGGGCAGGCCGATCGCGTGGACGTCATTCGCCACCTCAACGGCAACGGGGTGTTCATGCTCAAGGGCGCCGTGGCCTGCGCCGCCACCGCGCTGGGCATCTCGGAGCCCAGCGTCTACCGCTACCTGCAAAAAGT
>CAJLRE010000060.1 GCA_905208975.1 uncultured Collinsella sp.
CTGCATTGGCCGTTTACCGCAACCTTAGCTCTCAGCTAATGAATTCAAGTTCAATCCTTCCTACGATGTGCTGTGTGCCGGCACGGTAGCCGGATCGTAGGAAGGATGAATAATGGCAAAAGAGGGAAAGAAGCCGATCGGCAAGATTGTCCTAGGCATCATCGTGGTGCTGGTTATCGTCGGTGCCGTGGGCTCTATGGGCGGCAACTCAACCGATTCGTCTGCGAGCGATTCGGCAAAACCTGCCGAGATGACACAGCAGGCTGAGGAGCAAAAAGAACCGCAAGAACCGTATACCATTGCTGACGAGGCTGAAGACACTTCCAATCAGTTTACCTATAAGATCACGGGCACGCTGACCAATAACACGGACAAGGAAAAGAGCTACATTCAGATTGAGTATGTTCTGTATGATGCCGATGGCAACCAGGTTGGAACGGCTCTTGCAAACACCAATCATCTGAAGGCGGGCGGCTCCTGGAAGTTCGAGGCGCTGGGTACGGTGTCTCCCGACCAGGTTGCTAGCTGGGAGCGTTCGGACGTAAGCGGTTTCTAGCATGTTGCATGCACTGGGGGAGGTGAAGTCGTATGCCCGATAAAAAGCTGACCGAGGAGTTGCTCAACGAGCTTCTCGATGCGCCGAACATCGATGGCTATATCAGGGAGCACGACTTTGCCGCCCCGTCGCTTTCGGACTATCTGAAGCAGCTGCTGCAGGAAAAGGGCTTGGAGCGTTCGCGCGTGGTTCGTATGGCCGATCTCAATGAGACCTTTGGCTATCAGATCTTTACTGGTGCGCGTCACCCGAGTCGCAATAAGGTGCTGCAGATTGCCTTTGCGATGGCGCTGACGCTCAAAGAGACCAACCGTGCGCTGACGGCTGCCGGGGTAAGCGTCCTTAACTGCAAGGATCGCCGTGATGCGATTATCATCTTTTGCATCGATCGCGGGTGTAGCCTCCAAAAGGTCAACGAGGAGCTGTATCGCTTTGGCGAGGAGACGGTGAGTTGGCGGCTGATATCTGAGCCGGCGGAGCTGCCGAACAACGATGCAAACGAACGGGGCGCGGATGCCATGGGGTGTCTGCGCCCTGCGCTATGATGGAGGCTATGGATACTCAGACCCCAACATATCCCGATGACGAGCTGACCGCAGCGCTTGCCGAGCACCTGGCGTCGCTCGATCGCGACGACAGCTATCGCGTGGAGCGTGTACTTAAGCGCTCGTCCGTTGAAACAACTGAGCTCGTGTACTTTGAAGGAACCGGCGGTGGTTCGCTCGGCCCCTTTGTCCGTAAACGCATCGATGCTTCGGCTCAAATCGGCGGGGCATACGAGCGTCTGTTTGCCGCTCAACGGGCGGGCAGGCGTTTTGAGCACCTGCCCAGAATCGTCGATTGCCGTCGTGTGGGCGACGAGCTTAACGTGGTTATGGAATATATCGAAGGAGAGACGCTCGGGGTGCTGGTGGACCGTCTGGGAGCCACCCCCGATTATGCATGTGAATTGTATCCTGCCCTTTGCGACGCCGTGGGCGAGCTCCATGCCGGTTTTGCAATGGCGGGGGAGACGTCGGCGCCGGTGATCCATCGCGACCTCAAGCCATCGAATATCATCGTGACAGGTGCGAGCCGTACGCTCGATGAGGGCCTGACGTTTTCATCGCTGGTGATTATCGACTTGGTGATCGCGCGCGTATGGCGCGATGGCGCCGATGCCGACACCGTCAAGTTTGGCACGCGACCCTATGCGCCGCCCGAGCAGTATGGGTTTGGGCAGACGAGTGTGCGCAGCGACGTCTACGCACTTGGCGCCCTGTTGTTCTTCTGCTTGACGGGAATCGACCCTAAACCAGGGCTCGACATGCGCGAGCAATGCGAGGCGCGTGGCATTCCCACTCCACTTTCCGATGTCATCTGCATGTCGATGGCGCTCGACCCGGCTAAGCGTTTTGCGAGTGCGGAAGCGTTGGGACGGGCTACGCGCGCGGCATACGATCTGAGTCGCCCCGTGCGGCCTCCTGCGCCTGCGCCTGTCCGTACTCCGGCCTCGGAGACGGTGTTGACG
This sequence comes from uncultured Collinsella sp., assembly GCA_905208975.1. Lineage (GTDB taxonomy): Bacteria > Actinomycetota > Coriobacteriia > Coriobacteriales > Coriobacteriaceae > Collinsella. The sequence continues at coordinate 2,067 of CAJLRE010000060.1, forward strand.
CCCCAAGGGCTCCAGAACCCCGCAGGGCTTCCTAGGCCTGCCGCCTCCGCTGCATGCGGTCTGCTCTCTCGCGTTCCGGAGTCTCTGGGGCGCATTTGGAATACGCTTGTCTGCTTCTCGCTACTTGTGTTCTTTGCCGGAAGTCACTTTGCCGTCTTTCACCCCACGGGAGCAAACCAAGGCTACCCGACGTGGCTTCTCATAATCGAGTATTTTTTCTTTGTTGATGGCCTTATGGTGCTTATGCATTTTGCGCTGCTCGATAAGCGCCGTCTTCGTCGGCGATTCGTACTGCTCGACAGCTATCGCGGCAAGAAACTCGCGAAACTCTGGCTCAAGGCATTGGGTGTGCTGCTCCTATGCATGATCGTCATAGTCGCGGTTGCCAATGCGACCGGCGTCGTCGATACCTCCGCTACCTAAAAGAAAAGGGCCCCATTGGGGCCCTTTGCAGTTGCACCTAGATGCGGTTCATCTGAGTGGCGACTTTGTTGTACCAGTCCTGCCACGTGGGCGGGCAGTACTTTTTGGCCGCTGCCGGGGTAAGGGTGGAGCCGTAGTTGGCGCCCAGATAGGCAACGTGAGCGGAGATGCCCTCGCTCCAGCTGCCAAAGCTGCGCCAACCGCCGCCACGGGCACTCCAGCCCCAGGCGTTGTAAGAATTGGCGCAATAAGCACCCTTGGTGCTCTCGATGCAGGCGATGGCGGGGGACCAACGGGGGTCGACACCGGTATTCCAAGCGGCGACGGCAAAGTTATAGCCCTGGCCTGCCATGGGGGAGCCGGCGAGATAATTGTCGATGCGGCTCGTCCACTCATTAATGAACGAATCGTAATCGGAACTACCGGTATTGGAGTTGTTCACCGTGGTGTCTATGGTGGTGTTGGTGTTGGTGGCCTGGCTGCTGGAATTGCCGCCGCTTACGCCCTCGCCCGAGAGCTTCTCGGCGGCAGCGGCCTTATCGGCCTCAAGCTTGGCAAGCTCGGCGGCATTTTCCTGCTCGGCTTTTGCCTGCGCCTCGCTGCGGAGCTGCTGGGCCTGCGCCAGCGCATCCTCGGCGTTTTTCTGCTCTGCCTCAAGCTGTGACTTGGCCTGCTGGAGCTCGGCCTTGTTCTGCTCGAGTTCGGTTTGCATATTATTGAGCTCTTCGATCTCGTCGACGCTCGAGCTCGTGATCTGGTTGGTGTATTTGCAGGTCGTGATGAACTCACCCAGGCTCTGCGCATTGACCAGGAAGCTCACGATGGGATTGGTGCCTTTCTGATACTTGTACAGATCGCGCATGGCGGAGCTTGCCTTGGCCTGCTGCTCGGGAAGTTTAGCCTCGATTTCCTCGATGCTTGCCTCATTGGAGTCAATCTGCTTTTGCAGGTCATCGAGTTTGGTGCGGGCGTCGTTGTAGGCGCTCGTGGCGGCTTCGATCTTCTGCTGGGCTGCGGAAAGCTGGTCCTGCGTTGCCTGCGAGGCGGCATACGCCGCAACGGGGGAGAGCATCGGCGTGGCCGTCAGCGCAACGGCGAGCGCGGCGCTCGTGATGATACGAGCCGGCTTCGACGCAATGAGCGCTGCGGTGCGATGATTCGAATGCTGCATCCAGTCCCTCTGCAATCAATCGTAGGTTATGGTTCGAACGGTATTCTACTACTGCTTTCGACCTCAACTTGAACCTTAAAGGTTCCAAAGGGTCAAGTTGAACTTGAGGCTTTGGCTTTGACCTGCAGTTATGATGAATTGTTGAGAAACCATAGAGTTCAACTTTAACGTTACGGAACCCTGTCGAGAGGGTTTTTTTATCAAAAGTCGCCTCATGTGGGGTTTTGCAACTACAGGGTCCCATCACGGCGAGGGCGGATTTCATGCTGGACGATTACGTCGATTGCCATAGATACGGTGGAGCTTTGGGCGCCGGCGGCTTGGCACGCTAGAATAAATCAGTTGCGCAAAGACCGCCCCGTTGTGTGGGCAGTTCATGATAGGAAGTTTCCATGGCATTGCAGTTTACAGAGCGCGAGTTCATTCCCGTGCTGCTCGGTGGCGACATCAACGCCTATTCGGTGGCGCGCGCCTTCTATGAGGAGTACCAGGTCAAGAGTCTGGTCTTTGGCAAGTATCAGACGGGTCCCGCGTACCGCAGCCAGATTATCGACTACACGCCCAACGTGGATATCGATACCATGCCCGTGATGCTCAGGACCGTCAACGGCATTGCCCAAGCGCATGCCGATAAGACGATTGTCCTTGTGGGCTGTGGCGATAACTATGTTGTCCTCGTGGCTCAGGCCAAGGATGCCCATGAGTTGGCGGATAACATCGTCGCGCCTTACGCTCCCTATAGCATGCTTGAGCAGTGTCAGAAGAAGGAGATCTTCTACGAGCTGTGCGAGAAGCATGGCGTGCCCTATCCGCATACCTTTACCTTCACCATGGCGATGCTGAACGCCCAAGGCGAGGCGCCTGCCGAAGTGCTCGACCAGATCGATTTTCCCTACCCGATGATTCTGAAGCCTTCTGACGGCATCATGTGGTGGCAGCACGAGTTCGAGGGCCAGAAAAAGGCCTATGAGATTGCCGACCGTGCCGAGCTGGAACAGGTCATTCGTGACTCGTATGCCAGCGGCTACACCGACGACCTGATCTTGCAGGATCGCGTGCCCGGCAATGACGAGTACATGCGCGTGCTCACCAGTTATTCCGACCGCAACGGCAAGGTGCGCATGATGTGCCTGGGTCACGTGCTGCTCGAGGAGCATCAGCCTCACGGTGTCGGCAACCACGCCTGTATCATCACCGAGCCCAATGACGATCTCATGGGCGGCGTGCGCAAGTTGCTCGAGGACCTTCACTTTGTGGGCTATTCCAACTTTGACGTTAAGTACGACGAGCGCGACGGCTCGTTTAAGTTCTTCGATTTCAACACGCGCCAAGGTCGCAGCAACTACTACGTCACTAACAGCGGCTTTAACGTTGCCAAGTATGTGGTGGACGAGTATGTGTTCAACCGCCCGTTTGAGCCGGAGTTTGTGACGGCGCAGGACGAGGCGCTGTGGATGGTCGTTCCCATGGGGGTCGTCGACAAGTACGTCAAGGATCCCGAGCTGCGCGCTAAGGTGCATCGCCTGGACAAGGAAGGCAAGGGCGCCGACCCTTCGTTTATGAAGGGCGACTTTGTCTTTAACCGCTGGCTGCGCATGTGGCACACCAAGCTGCGCCACTTTAAGCTGTTCAAGACGTATTACAAGTAGATGAGTGCGGCGCCCGTCCGGTTTACATCGGGCGGGCGCGGGTATGATACGCGCAATTGCGCAAGCGTCACCAAGGAGGCGGCGATGGAAAAGCTGGGAGTTATCGGCGGCATGGGCGCCGAGGCCACGTCGTATTACTACGACCAGGTGGTGCGCCATACGGCTGCTGCCTGCGATCAGGAACATATCGACATGGTGGTGCTCTCCAAGTCGACCATGCCCGACCGCACGCTTGCCATTAAGACCGGCGAGCATGCCAAGCTGCTGGCGACCATGAAAGAGTGTGTCCAGGCACTCGAGTCGCTGGGCTGTGCGCACATTGCCATTCCCTGCAACACGTCGCACTACTTCTACGACCAGATCCAGTCGTTTACGAAGGTGCCGATTATCCACATGCCGCGTGAGTCGGTGCGCTATGCCCTTGCGGGTGCGGTGATGGGGGAGTGCGAGTTCGACCCCAACCTGAGTATGCCGGCCGAGCCGGTGCACAAGATTGGCATTATGGGCACCGACGGAACCGTGGGCGCGGGCGTCTACGGCCGCGAATGCGAGGCTGCGGGTGTTGAGGTCGTCTATCCCAGCGAGAAACGTCAGAACGATGTGATGTCGCTTATCTACGATGATGTGAAGGCCGGACGTGAGCCCGATATGGATAAGTTCGACCGCGTGATGTGGGAGTTCGCCCGTAGCGGCTGCGACCGTGTCATTCTGGCCTGCACCGAGCTATCGGTGCTGCAGAAGTATCGAGAGATGCCCGAGATCACCCTCGATGCCATGGATGTCCTGGTGCGCGAATCCATCATCCGCAGCGGCGCTCCCTACCGCCTCTAGCTTCCGACCTGCCAAAAAAGGGACAGGTTAATTTTGGTAGGTTTTATCTGGTGAAACAGTAAAGGCCTCGGCTCGTTTGGTGCGAGCCGAGGCCTTTTGCGTTGGGTGGTTGCTGTCGGTGGTGAACTAGAACAGGAAGCCGATGGCGATGAGGGCGATGCTGACGATGAGCACGGCGATGTCCAGGCCCTTGATGGGGTAGCGCTTGTACGAGCTGGCGCGTGTACGCAGATAGAAGCCGCGCTGTTCTGCCGCCAAGGCTGTGGCATCGGTCTTGCCCACGCTCGAGATGAGCAGTGGCACGCACAGTGGCAGCATGAGCTTAAGCTTCTTGATGGGGTTCTTGGTGTCGTACTCGACGCCGCGTGCGGTCTGCGCTTCCATGATGGCGTTCATCTCCTGACCAAACACCGGCACAAAGCGTAGCGCCGTGGTAAAGGTGAAGGCATAGCGATACGGCACGTGCAGCACCTCGACGCAGGCGTTGGCAAGGTCGTTGAGCTTGGTCACCATGAGCATGAGGATGAGTGGTAACGCCACACCCAGCAGGCGCAGGCAGGCCTTCGATCCTGTGATGAGGCCCGTGTCGGTGATAAAGCCCCACACCACGTTGCCATCGCGCATAAAGGCCAGCTGGAGCACCAGCATGATAAGCGCGAGCGGAATCAGCAACTTGAGTAGCGAGAACAGACGGTTGACGACGCCGGCATAGGCACCCAGTACAAGGGTGAGTGCCAAAAAGCCCAGCAGCGCCACGTAGGTGTCGGACAAGAAGATGCCGACGATGATGGCGGCGGCGAGGCCCAGTTTGACGACGGGGTTCAGGCGATGCAGCAGCGTATCGCCCGGCATGTAGTCGATGACGTTAACCACGGTGGACCATCTCCTTGGTAATTCGAACGACATCGGTGACCTCGCTCACCTGCGCAAAAGCGGGCGAGACGGAAGATGCCAGACGGCGCGAGAGTTCAATAACCTGGGGAGGCTCCACGTAGGCACGCCGCATGAGATCGATGTTCGAGAATAGCTCGTGCATGCGGCCGCGGTCGAGGATGCGACCGTCGGCCATTACCACAATGCGCTCGGCAAAATCCGAAACGACTTCCATATCGTGGCAGACCATGATAACGGCGCAACCGCGCTCGGCCATGGTGCGCACCGTTTCCATGACGGTCATGCACTCGCGGTAATCAAGGCCGCTCGTGGGCTCGTCGAGCACGACGATCTTGGGCTCTACGACCACGACAGAGGCGAGTGCCACCATCTGGCGCTGACCGCGCGAAAGCGAGAAAGGTGCCTCATCGGCAGGCAGGCCAAAGCGGTCGATGACGAGCTGGGCGCGACGTAGAGCCTCGGCGCGGTCCATGCCGCCAAGCTCCAAGCCAAAGGCGACCTCGTCGAGCACGGTGTCCTTGCAGATCTGACGGTCAGGGTTTTGGAAGAGGGTTGCGACTTCGCGGGCGATACGGCTCGTGGGAACGGCTGCGGTATCCAGTCCCGTGACGCGCACGCTGCCTGAGGCGGGCTTAAGCAGGCCTGTGAGCAGCTTGGTGAGCGTGGTCTTGCCGGCACCGTTTTGGCCGACGATGCCCACGAGCTCGCCGGGACAGAGGGTTAGGTTGAGGTCGTGGACGGCGGCGCCGCCATTGGGATAGGCAAACTCAACATGGTCGAAGGTGAGCACGGGCTCGGCGTCCTTGGCGTGCGGGCGCAACGACGGTGCGTGCGGTGAGCCGGCGGGTGCCTGAATGTCGCTGCTTGCGTGTGCGGGGTCGACGATGCCCGAAATCAGGCGCTCGGCCTCATCGACATCCAAGCAAGGGGTACCGCTTACCAGGCCATCGGCCTGGAGGCTATTGAAGATACGCGTGACGCGAGGGCAGTCGACGCCGATGGCACGGAGCTCGTCGGTATGCGCGAAGACCTCGTGTGGCTCGCCCTGAAGCGCGATTTCGCCCTGGTTGAGCACGAGCACGCGGTTGCAGTACTCCGAGAGCAGGGCGACCTTTTGCTCAACGACGACGATGGTGATTCCAAGCGCGCGGTTTGCCTCACGTAGCGTCTCGAAGACCAACGTGGAGCTGGCGGGGTCGAGTGCCGCGGTGGGCTCGTCGAGAACCAAGACGCGCGGACGCATAGCGAGGATGGCAGCGATGGCTACCTTTTGCTTCTGTCCGCCCGAGAGGGTGGCGATCTCGCGGTCGCGCAGGTCGCTGATGCCGACGGTCTCGAGGGTTTCGGTGACGCGCTGCTCAATCTGGTCGTGCGGCACGCCAAAGTTCTCGAGGCCAAAGAGCATCTCATCCTCAACCACGGAGGCGACCATCTGCGTGTCGATGTCTTGCAGCACGCTGCCGACGATCTGCGATACGTCGGTGAGCGAGACCTCGCAGGTGTCGTGGCCGTCAACCATGACGGACCCAAAGAACGTGCCGGTGTAGTGGTGGGGCACGGCGCCCGACAGGCAGGCGGAAAGCGTGGACTTGCCGGCGCCCGAGGGCCCGATGATGCCGATGAAATCTCCCTTGTTCACGCTGAGCGAGATGTGGCTAAGCGCCTGCTCGGTCTGCGTGCCATAGGAGAACGAGACATCGTCGACGTTGATGATCGTTTCCATGGATACCTTTCATAGTCATTGGGGACGTTCTTACATGACTAGTCGTTTAAGAACGTCCCCAAAAGCTAGTCGTTTGGGATGGTCTTTGTTGGTGGAGTGCGGAGACGGCTTTACGAGGGGCTCCAGGTTGGCGCGAAAGAGGAGCGAAGCGTACTTGGGTACGCGAGCGACGAATGAACGCCAAGATGGGGTGGCTCGTAAAGCCGAGCGGGTTAATTGAGCCTAAGGGCCTTCTGGATGGGCAAGTAGAGGGCACCGACCAGAATGGCGTTAAAGACGGCGGTCATGGCGACGACGGGCAGCATAGCGGCGGCGAGCTCGCCCACCACACCGAGCATGGCCATCTTGATGACCATGAAGATAACGCCGGAGACAAAGGTGGTCACGAACGTCGCGACGATGGCGACGGCAGGCTTAACCTGGCCGCCCTTGGCAGCAGCGTTGACGATGACGGCCATGAGCATGGCGGCGATGCCCTCGGCGGCAAAATCGACGAACGGCGAGGTGGTGGTGATCTGGATCACGGCAGCCGAGATGAGGCCAATGACGAGCGCCTGACCGATGTTAGGGCGAACGACCAGGATGGTGAGGCAGAAGGCCGAGATGATGAACTCGGGGCTGATCATGCCGCCCGAGATGCCCGAGATTGCCTTGCCGACGGTAAAGTTGAGGATGAAGCCGGCGGCGAGCAGGATGGCGAGCAGGACGAGGGCGCGGACATCGAGTTTGCCGCGATCGGCGGTATGGACGGTGCGGGGCTGGGTGGCGGTGGTGTTCTGAGACATGGTGAAAATCCTTTCGGAAGGGGATTGCAAGAGAAAAGCGGAGGCGCGTGATGCGAATGCGATCGGGCTCGAGATAGAAAAAGGCCCCCGGTCGAAACCGGAGGCCTTCCAATCACCTAGAGCGCAAAAACAGGCGTGAGGGACTCACTGTCGACCGATCGTATTCGCATCACGCCACCACCAGTTGTTGAGAGACTTCATCGTGTTCTTCATGTTGGTGGCTCCTTTCGTGATGCCGTGGCGCGGTAGCACCTGATTGCTGTTGCGCTGCACTATAGCACAGCGAAGTGTGTGCGGGGAAATCTTTTTTAAAAAGATTTCAGGCGGGTTTCCCG
>CAJLRE010000061.1 GCA_905208975.1 uncultured Collinsella sp.
TGAGCCAGGCCGTCAAGGCGCTCGAGCGCGAGCTGGGCACCACGATTATCGAGCGTGGCAAGCAGGGCGTCTCGCTTACGCGCGACGGCAAACAGTATCTGCCGTATCTGCGCCAAATCGTAACTGCCGAGGCCGAGCTTGAGGGCAAGCGCCAGGAGTTGCTGGGGCTTTCGTCGACCGACATTCGCATTGCGACGTTTACCAACGTGAGTCGTACTGTGTTGCCGCGTGTGATCCGCGACTTTGGGGCCCTGCATCCGGGCGTGCGCTTTACCCTCAAGCAGGGCGATTACACGCGCAATGCCCAGTGGGTGCACGATGGCGTGGTCGACTTTTGCTTTACAGCGCGTGGATTTACCGAGGGGCTCGAGAAACGCGTGGTCTATCACGACGAGCTGGTGGCGCTGTTGCCAGCCGTCCATCCACTGGCGGCAAAGGAAAAGGTGACGCTTGCCGACCTGGCGTCCGAACCGTTTGTGCTGCTGGATGAGGGCGAACAGAGTCTGGTGCTCGATGCGTTTGCCGCGCACGGGCTATCGCCGCATGTGACGAGTGAGGTCACCGATGACTACACCATTATGGCGATGGTGGAGGAGGGCCTCGGTGTGAGCATGCTCTACCGCCGTACCGTCGAGGGCATGCAGGCTGATATTTGCGTGCGTCCCATCGTGCACGCTCCCTCACGCGACGTCGTGGCAGCCTGGCGCAGCTGGGATACCATGCCGATCGCCACGAGGCGCTTTATCGACTACATGAGCTCACATATCGTGAGCTAGTTGCCGATGCGCCACCTTGTTGGATGTGTCTAGCGCGCCCCAGTCTTGGCTTGCGCCAGACGATAGGTGCGTGCCGGATGGCAGAGCAATACCGCCACGACCATAAAGAACGCTGTGGTGCCCAGGCTGATGGGGTAGACCATCATGATGTTCGCAAAGGTGCGGAAGTGCGGGAACACGCAGAACACCCAATAGAAGCGGATGCCGCAGACGCAAATCATGGTGATGAGGGCGGGCATGAGCGAGATGCCAAAGCCGCGCAGATAACCGGACATGTTTTCGTAGAACATGCTAAAGGCGTACGCCGGGAAGATCGAACACACGCGGATATAGCCGATCGAGACGATGTTGGGATCGCTGTTAAAGAGCGCCAGGATCTCGCGCCCCAGACCGACGATGACGATAATCGTGGTGAGTGCAACGATGCCGCCTTCGACCAGGCAGACCTTGAGCGTTTTGGTGCAGCGGTCGATCTGGCGGGCACCGTGGTTTTGTCCCACAAAGGTGGTGCAAGCCTGGCTAAAGCTGTTGAGCAGGTTGTAGCACACGTACTCCAGGCTCATGGCAGCGCTGGATGCCGCCATGACCTCGGTGCCCAGGCTGTTGATGGCGGACTGAATGATGATGTTGGCGACGGCAAAGACAGCGCTTTGGATGCCGGCGGGCAGCCCGATCTTGACGATGCGCTTGAGGGCGACGGGGTCGATAGCCAGGTCGCGTGGGGTGACGCGGACGACGGAGTCAGTCTTGAGCAGGTGGACAAAGAGCGTGCCGGCGCTGACGGTGTAGGCGATGGCGGTGGCGATGGCGACACCCGCGACGCCCCAGTGGAGCACGGGGACAAAGATGAGGTCCAGGCCAATGTTGAGGATGGTGGACACGGCAAGCGCCTGCAGCGGCATGCGGGTGATGCCGACAGAGCGGAAGATTGCTGCCTCAAAGTTGTAGAGCAAGATCGAGGGCATGCTGAGCAAAAAGACGCGCAGGTAGAGCGAAGCGAGCGGCATGGTTTCGTCAGGGACGTTGAGCGCGGCGAGCATGGGCTCGGCAAAGATCTCGCCCAGCGCGATGACGACAAAGCCCACGAGTGCCATCAGAATCGAGGTATGGACGGCGCGCTTGACCATGTTCTGATCGTTGCGGCCGATGGCGTTGGCGATGACCACGTTGGAGCCAAGCGACAGCCCAATAAACAGGTTGATCATAAGACTGGTAAGCGGAACATTGGAGCCGACCGCCGCCATGGCGAGGGTCCCCTGGTCGCCCGAGAAGTTACCGATGATGACCGTGGCGATGAGGTTCGACAGCTGCTCAAGGATGCTCGTGGCGGCGACGGGAAAGGCGAACAGGGGAATATTGCGCCACAGCGAGCCGGTGGTCATGTCAATGTGCTTAGATGCGGTGTCTGCCATACGCTCTCAATCTCTAATATGCTCTTTCGTGCTTATTTGCGCAGACGATGATACTCCTAATGCAGCCAGCCGGCACTTAGGGACGTTCCTTTTCTGTCGGCAGCTGGGGACACTCCTTGTCTCTTCTATGACTAGGTGGGGAAGGCGTGCGACAATGGTGGGCGTTGTGTTGTTCGCGCTAAGGAGTTGCCATGTTGTTGTGTCCCGTTTGCCATGAACCGTTGGTGGACGACGAGCGCGGTGCTGCATGCGCGGGCGGACACCGATTTGACCGTGCGCGCGAGGGCTATCTCTATCTGCTGCGCTCGTCCAAGAGCGGTGACTCCATGGGCGATCCCAGGTCGCAGGCACGCAGCCGTCGCGACTTTCTGAACCGCGGTTACTATGCGCCGTTGCGCGATGCGATGGTCGAGCTGGTGCGCGAGCGGGTGTCTGGTCGTGCCGCGTCAACGAACTGCCCCATGACGTTGCTCGATATTTGCTGTGGCGAGGGCTACTACACCAGCGCCATGGGTGCGGTGCCGGGCGTAGATGCTTACGGTTTCGACCTGGGCAAAGAGATGGTGCGCCTGGCCGCCAAGCGCGGCGATGCGACCTACTTCGTGGCCAACATGAAGGCTATCCCCGTGGCCGATGGCGCCTTCGATATGGTGACCGAGCTCTTTGCCCCCTTTAACGAGCGCGAATTTGCCCGCGTGCTGGCGCCAGAGGGCTCGCTCTATACCGTGGTGCCGGGTGCTCGGCATCTGTTTGGCCTCAAAGAGGTGCTCTACGACACGCCATATCTCAATGACGAGAAGCTGCCGAAGACCACTGAACTCGAGTTGGTCGGAACGCAGCGGGTGTTTGCGAACATTACGCTCCAGACCCAGGCTGACATCGAGGCGGTGTTCCAGATGACGCCCTACTACTACCGCACGCGCCCCGCCGACAAAGAGCGCCTGGCAAACCTCGATACCCTTCAGACCGATATCGACTTTATCATCGCCGAGTACCGCCACTAACCTACCAAAAAGGGACAGGTTTATTTTGGCAGGTTTTATCTGGGCAAACGTAAAGGGCCGACCGCGGAGATGCGCGATCGGCCCTTTTTAGTTGCTTGGCTGCAGGGAGCTGTGGGGGCAGGTGCCTACAGACGATCCTTGTTCTCGGCCTTAACGTCGTGTGCCTGCTGAACAAAGAACAGGTCGTACACCACGATGACAAAGGCGCCATAGTTTATGGCGTCGCCGCCAAACGCGGGAAGCGTGAGCACCGCCTGGGCAAGCGTGGCGACTGCAGCAACGATACCGAGCTTAAACGCGCCGTCAACCTGCGAAGGCTTGTTGGCACCCTTGATGCCCGCAACGCCTGCGGCGAGATCGATGAGGCCCTTGGCGATAATCACGGCCGCGGCGAGCATGGCGTTCGATCCGTAGGTGGACTCGAGCTTGCCGGTCGCGATGCCGGCGATTCCAATGACGAGACTGGCGATGCCCAGAACAAAATAAATCAGGGCAAGGATTTTGAGAGTCTTGCGAGTGAAGCTCATGGCTGGTCCTTTCGATACGAGTACGCCAACCTGGCGCACCCTTTGTGCTGCACATATGGTGAAGCACATTGTAGTTCAACGCGGCGATGCATGCGCCTGAAAGCGACTCTTGCCTGTGCGGCCCAACCTTTCAAAAAGGAAAGCTGGGCGTAAGCAAAATCGATGGCAGCGTATGCGCGGCGCTGCGATGATGGGGCCATGGCAAGAGCTGGACCGAAGGAGGGGCCATGATGTACGGGGCCAAGCAAGTGCGCGAGCCGCGTTCGTTAGGAAGGCGTATGGGCGATTCCGTGATCGCTGCCGTGTGCACGGGATTGATGGCGGTGCTTTGCATTGGGATGCTGTGGACCATGTCGCATGTGGGACAATAACGGACGGTTGGGTGCTGGCATAAACGGCGCTCACGTATTCGTTTTGCTTGTTAAGGAGTGTCCATGGGCGTCGTCGATCCCTTTTCTGTTGCTCGGGCCGCGGGGCTTGAGCTGACCGGGAAGTCCGAGGGCCTCACGCTCACTGACGGCACGATGGAGCTGCGTGCCGATTTTGGCCGCATGCTTCCGCGGCTCAAGCAGGGTCGTCTGCAGCAGGAGCTGCTGGTGAAGGCCGCGCGCGCGAAAGACGTTGAGCATCCGTGGGCAGTCGATGCCACGGCAGGTTTTGGCGAGGATTCGCTGCTGCTGGCGGCCGCGGGCTTTACCGTCGATCTGTATGAACAGGATTGCGTGATCGCGGCGCTCCTCAAGGATGCTTTGGATCGCGCGGCAGATGATCCGGCGCTTGCGGCTGCCGTGGCGCGCATGCGCTTACATGCGGGCGAGGACAGCATTGCCGGCCTTCGCCATACGGCCGAGCTGATCAAGCAAGGCGAGCTCGCGGCTCCCGACGTGGTGTATCTGGACCCCATGTTTCCCGAGCGCACCAAGAGCGCGGCGGTGAAAAAGAAGTTTCAGCTCTTGCACCATCTGGAGCAGCCGTGCGCCGACGAGGAGACGCTGGTCGAAGCTGCGCTTGCGGTGCACCCGCGCAAGGTCGTTATCAAGCGACCGGTGAAGGGGCCGCTGCTTGCCGGCGTTAAGCCGAGCTATCAGCTTGCGGGCAAGGCCGTTCGTTACGATGTTTTGGTGCCGCCGCGCCCGTAGCTTGTGCACGATGGCTGGCGCTTCGCCAGCGCCGTGCCGATGCGGGGGTCTATTTCCAAGGGTGCGACGTCAGGTGCCAGCCGCCGCAGTATTCGCATTTGTAGCAGGACAGGCCGCGCCGTCCGCGGTTTTCGCAGTCGGCCATAACGGCCTCTGCCTCGGCGCGCGTGTCGTAACGGTTTTTGCGTTCGCACGACTTGTAGCGCCAGGCTTCATCGCGCTCGGCGTCTAGTGCGTCGCGGCGCTCGTCCTCGCGCGCAAACAGGTCGCCCATATCGCCGCCGGTGGCAGCGCCCAAAAACTCGCTTTTGGCTTTTGACCAGGCGGCTCGCTTTTTGCTCCCCATCTGCTTCGCGCTCCTCTCCAAACGTTGGTATCATTGCTCAATCAAAGTGATACCAATAAACGTGAGGTCGCCGCGTGATGATCAGAAAAACCCTCGATACCGACATTCCCGCCGTCATGGCTATCTATGACGCGGCCCGCGCCTTTATGCGCGCGCATGGCAACGCCACGCAGTGGCCCGAGGGCACGCCTTCGGCCGAGCAGCTGGCTGCCGATATTGCCGCTGGTGGCAGTTACGTGTGCGAAGTCGACGGCCGCGTGGTGGCGACGTTTGCCTTTTTACCGGGTCCGGACGAGTGCTATGACGTGATTGAGGACGGTCAATGGCGCAGCGACACTCCGTATGCCGTGCTGCATCGCGTGGCATCCGACGGCACCGTGCACGGTATCGCGGCGGCGATGTTTGCCTTTGCCAAGGAATGCGCCGACCATCTGCGTATTGACACGCACGAGGACAACTTGCCCATGCAGGGCGCCATCGCCAAGGCGGGGTTCGAGCGTGTCGGTATCGTCTATGTGTCCGACGGCACGGCGCGTGTCGCGTTTGATTGGCTGCGCGAGGCGTAGGAGCCAAGGCACGTATCATCACCCAGCTCAAATAAAAAATGGCCCCGAGCGGGGCCATTTTTGGTAAAACGCGTCGTTGTGGGACTCGCATTGTTACCGCCCCAGATGAACCCGGGCAGACAAAAAGGGGAGGTGCCGGCTTTCGCAAGGCGCGAACCTACGAAAATCGCCGCGCGGCAACGCGGGGCGATGAGCTCGGTCGGGGGATAGGGCCCGCTTCGCCCACCGGCCCGTAAATTGTATCATCCAGTGTGGAGCGTGAACGCCCGTTGCCGCGTGCGATGGGCTTGCAATAAGAGGAGAGCCATGTCGAAGCAAGCGGTCGTTGGAATCTTGGCGCATGTCGATGCCGGCAAGACCACGTTGGCCGAGGCCATGCTGTTCAACGCGGGCCGCATTCGCAAGCGTGGCCGCGTGGACGATGGCGATTCGCATCTGGACACTAACACGATCGAGCGCGAGCGCGGCATCACGATTTTCTCGTCGCAGGCCGTGCTCGACCACGGCGATACCCACGTCATGCTCGTGGATGCTCCCGGCCATGTCGATTTTTCTGCCGAGGCGGAGCGCACACTGCGTGCCCTGGACTACGCGATTCTGGTGGTGGGCGCCAACGATGGCGTGCAGGGGCACACCGAAACCCTGTGGTGCCTGCTTGCACGCTATGACATCCCGACGTTCATCTTCATCAACAAGATCGATTTGGAGAATCCCGGCCGCGATGTTTTGCTGGTACAACTCGGGCAGCGTCTTTCCGAGGGCTGCCTGGATGCCAACGAGCTGCTGGCGGGCGGCGCCGTTCAGGAGGACGCTGCTGCGTTGGACGAAGCGGCGCTCGAGGAGTTTCTTGAAGCGGGTGAGCTTTCTGTCGCAACGCTGTCGCGCATGGTTGCCGAGCGCAAGCTCTTTCCCTGCTTTGCCGGCTCGGCGCTCAAGGACCAAGGCGTTGACGAGCTACTGGATGGTATATGCGCGCTGATGCGTGAGCAGGCGTGGCTCCCGGAGTTTGCCGCGCGCGTCTATCGTGTCAGCCGCGGGGATCGTGGCGAGCGCTTGGCTTGGGTTAAAGTGACCGGCGGCACGCTGCGCGCAAAACAGATGATCAGCGGGTATTCCAGTGCCGAGGCGTGGGAACAGAAGGTCGATCAGGTACGCATCTATAACGGCGAGAAGTATGAGCTTGCCCAAGAAGTTGCTGCTGGCGGTATTTGCGCCGTGACGGGTCTTGCGCACGTTCGCCCAGGGGACGCCCTGGGCACGGAGCCCGCGGGCGATGCGCCCGTCATCGCTCCGGTCCTCACCTATACGGTGCTGCCGGGCGAACACGACGTTCATGCGGTGTTTAAAGCGCTGAGTGAGTTGGCGGACGAAGATCCCATGCTCGGCGTAAGCTGGAATACGCATCTTGAGCAGATCCATTTGCAGTTGATGGGCGCCGTGCAACTCGAGGTCGTGCAGCGGGTGTTGGCCGATCGCTTTGGCCTTTCGGTTGCGTTTGAGCCCGGCGGCATTCTCTATAAGGAGACTATTTCGCGGCCGGTCGAGGGCGTGGGCCACTTTGAGCCGCTGCGCCACTATGCCGAGGTGCATCTGCGCCTGGAGCCGTTGCCGGCGGGTTCGGGTGTGCAGTTTGGCACCGTGACCTCGACCGACGAGCTCGATCTTAACTGGCAGCGTTTGGCGCTCACCAACGCTATGGAGCGCGACCACCTGGGCGTGCTGACGGGCTCGCCCATCACCGATGTGCGCATTACGCTCACGGGCGGCCGCGCGCATGCCAAACACACCGAGGGCGGCGATTTTCGCCAGGCCACGTATCGCGCGATTCGCCAGGGTTTGATGCAGGCGCGCGAGGTCGGCGCAGACGTGTTGCTGGAGCCGTGGTACCACTTTGAGCTCGAGGTGCCGGGGGAGTGCGTGGGCCGGGCGTTGTCAGATGCCACACGCATGGGTGCCGAGTACGAGCCGCCGACGATGGCGGGAGACCGAGCGAAGCTTGTGGGTCGCGTGCCGGCATCCGAGGTGCAGGATTACGCGCTGGAGGTGGCTGCCTACACGAGCGGGCGCGGTCATCTGTACCTGGAGTTCGCCGGTTATGCGGCTTGCCATGATGGCGAGCGCGTAATCGAGGCTGCCGCCTACGAGCCCGAGGCCGATCTGCCCAACACGCCCGACTCGGTCTTTTGCTCTCATGGCGCCGGCTACACGGTCAAATGGTATGACGTGCCCGCCGCAGCGCACGTAAAGATCGATCCCGCCACCTTCCGTCCCTGGCGAGCAGCAGACGCCGAGTTTTTCGGCCACATGTGACAAAGGGACAGCCCCTTTGTCACATGCTATTGGTATAACTCAGTATAAGTTGGTATAACTGTTACCAGGGTTTGCCAATCCGAGGAGGCCGATATGAATCCAAATCCCTTTAAGCCCACAGCTGGTAAGCGGCCTCCGATACTCATCGGTCGCGAGTCGGTCATCGAAGATTTTGAGGAAGGGCTCGACAACGGCGCCGGAGCGCCGGGCAGGCTCATGCTCATTACGGGAAACCGCGGCTGTGGCAAAACGGTTCTCCTGCGGGAGCTGCAACGTCTAGCCAGCGAGCGCGGATGGGCGGTTGTCTCCGATTCCGCTTCGCTTGGTTTGTGCGACCGCTTGGCCGACGCGCTTCGCTCGAATAAACCCGTTGTGACGTCAATGGAGTTTGGGCCGTCGTTTGGCCGGATGTCGGTCGAGGCGGCGCGGGCAAAAGGCGAGACATTGCGAGGGCTGGTCAACGAGCGTCTCAAGAAGCTCGGTCCGGGCAAGGGCGTCTTGTTTGCGATTGACGAGGCACAATCGGTGTCTATCGAGGAACTGGCGGCTCTTGCCGTCCTCTATCAGCAGGTGCTCGGAGACCAGGATGCCACGGGCTTGCCCGATAGCGACCAGCGCGGTCTTGCGCTGGCGTTCGCCGGCTTGCCCAGTATGGTTGACGATCTGCTCGAAGAGCCGAGCGTGACGTTTTTGCGGCGTGCCCAGCAGCGTACGTTGGGGGCAATATCTTTGCCCAAAGTGCGCGATTCGTATATCCAGACGGTCAAAGACGCTGGTCTTTACGTTGACGCGGAGACGGCGGACCTTGCGGCGCGCAAGAGCATGGGGCATCCCTATATGGTTCAGCTGGTGGGCTATTACATGTGGCGGTCTGCTGTCCGGCGTGGCTCGCAGGTCATCGAAAGGCGCGATGTCGAGAATGGCCATGCGGATGCCGTCTCCGAGTTCTACGAAGCGGTTGACGCACCTCTGTATTACGGTCTGCGCAGCCCTCAGCGCCTCTTTATCGAGGCTATGGCGGTTGACGAGGACAAGCCGACGCGCACGGCGGATATCATTGAGCGCTGCGACCGTACCCAGAGCTGGGCGAGTAAATATCGCGCAAGCCTGATTCGCGAGCGCGTCATCGAGGCCGACGGATACGGCCTTGTGCGGTTTACCGTGCCCATGCTGGGCGAGTATATCCGCGACCGCGTTTTATGGCATGAGTAGGGTGATAAAGGTGACGGAACAGAAGATGAGCCCGCAGGCTATCGAGGTGCGCGGTGCACGTGTTCACAATCTCAAGGACATCGATATCGATATTCCGCTGGGGAGGCTCGTGGGCATTGCCGGCGTGTCGGGCTCGGGCAAGAGCTCGCTGGCGCTGGGAGTTCTTTATGCCGAGGGCTCGCGCCGTTACCTGGAGGCGCTCAGCACCTATACTCGACGTCGCCTGACGCAGGCCGAGCACGCCCAGGTGGACGAGGTATTGCACGTACCGGCGGCACTCGCGTTGCATCAGCGTCCCAGTGTGCCAGGCGTGCGCTCGACCTTTGGCACCATGACCGAGCTCAACAACAGCCTGCGCCTGCTCTTTAGCCGCTGCGCCCATCACGTGTGCCCGCATTGCGGGACGCGTGTGGAGCCGAGCCTTAACGTGGCCGCGGGCCTGTCGCTCACGTGCCCCGCATGCGG
>CAJLRE010000062.1 GCA_905208975.1 uncultured Collinsella sp.
GCTCCGGCTCCGGCTCCGACGCCTTCCGCACCGAGCCAGTCCGTTGACGGCGGTTCCGTTGTTTCGCGTGCCTATAGCAAACTCGGATACGCTTACTCTTGGGGTGGCATTGGGCCGAACAGCTTTGACTGCTCCGGTTTTGTAAGCTATTGCCTCACGGGACGCTACTGCCGTCTGGGCACCACGGTCGACTTCATGGGTTGGACCCGTGTGTCCGATCCGCAACCCGGCGATGTTGTGGTTAACTCCTACCATACCGGCATCTATATCGGTAATGGTCAGATGATCCATGCTTCTGACTACAAAACGGGCGTCATCATCAGTTCCGTCGCAGCCGGTATGAACAACAATTATATTTTCGTTCGCTACTAAGTGGTTTAGCTCAGCAAACAAAGATGGACCTCGTATCCTTGGGAAGCGAGGTCCATTTTTTATCTCGAGCGCCCGTTTTGCATGTAAGCAACAATCTAGTTTTGAATACTAGATATGCGCAGCATCTGTCCAAAAGATAGCTATAATTGTTGAGGAACAACTAGAAAGGACCCTCAATGAGCTGGGCACTTATCTCAGATTCGAGCTGCAATCTTCGCGATTGGCAACCGACTGCACCCCGTACCACCTTTGCATTCGCACCCCTCAAAATCCGAGTAGGGGAGCGTGAATTGGTCGACGACCTCTCGCTCGATGTTCACGAGCTTAATATTGCCATTCAGTCGGAAGCCAGCGCATCATCGAGCGCCTGCCCAAGCGTGGGGGAGTGGGTTGAGCTCTTTAAGCTCGCCGACAAGACGATCTGCATGCCAATCTCGGAGGGTGTCTCTGGAAGCTATAACGCTGCCGCTACGGCACGCGATATGGTACTTGCCGAGGAGCCCAATCGTCAGATTCACCTGGTCAATTCGCGGGCAGCAGGCGGCAAGATGGATCTGATCTTCTTACTGTTTGATCGTTACCTTGCAAGAAACCCGGACGTTTCCTTTGAGGACGCCTGTGCTTACTTCGATAGCCTCGAGCAAAACAGCAAGATCCTCTTTAGCCTGTGTAATTACGAGAACCTTGCGAAGGCCGGACGTATCCCCAAGGCAGCCGGCGTCATTGCCAACAAGCTCAATATCCGCATTTTGGGAACGGCGAGCGAGGAAGGCGAGATTAAACTCGTCGGCCACACGCGTGGCGAGAAAAAGATGCTCGCCAAGATTGTCGACACCATGGAGGCAGAGGGCTTTACAGGTGGCGAGGTCGTTATCGACCATGTTGAGAATGAGGCGGGTGCCCAGGCGCTTGCCGACCGCATTGTCGAGCACTGGCCCGGCTCCAAGACGATTATCATGCCCTGCAACGGTCTGGATTCATACTATGCCGAGATGCACGGGCTCATTATCGGCTACGGCATGGGCGTGGCTTCGGGCCAATAACGTCCAACCAAGCAAAAATACGGGCGGGACAAAGTGACAGATGACCCTTTGCTCCGCCCGTTTTATACGTCGGCTAGCTATTAAACCCATTAAACTTTAGATAGCTCATCAGGTACGCCTTCGAAACGAAGGATGAAACCGCACTGCGCACAAGCAGCGACTCACGCGTTACCTGATGCGCCGTATCGGGAACCGGCGTCTGCTCGACGGAAAACGCCGAACGAATCGATGCCTCGAGCTGATCGACCACATAATCGAAGGCCGTCGGGGCATCGTAGCTCAAACGCTGAATGTTAAAGAGTGCCTGCACCGCAGCAATAGGTAACACCTGCTTAAAGAGGCAGATAGCGATCAGGCGGGCAATCTGCTCGCGGCCATATTGCTTTTTGACCGGAGCAGGCACCAGGCCGACCTTCACGTAGTTATTGATCATCGATGGCGTAATGACAGGGTGCTCAACGCAAATGAACAGCGGCTCCATCCACAGCGCAACATACTCAATGACCTGGTCGCGGTAGAGCGTCACATTGGGCAACTGGTTATAGCGCGGCAGACTCAACGTATTGAGTTTACGCACGATATCGGACTGAATGAATGCATCGGGTAGCACCGTGGGCTGAATATCCTCGGGCTTAATGCTGACCGACGAATCGGACATCGGAATAACGTATTTAGCGTGGTTCATAAAGGTCCTCCGTTCATTTTCTATATTGTATTCTAGGTTATCTAGTTTTGCATACCACATAGCCGGCAAGTAAAAGTGGTTGGACAACACATTGATGCATCGTCCAACCACTTTGTTTAAAGATAGCAACCTTACATAAGATATATTATCGTACTTATCCACGGAGAAACGCGTATGCGCTCGTTGCCGCTATGGCTCCGTCCGAAACAGCGGTCACAACCTGGCGTAAACGTTTGGAACGGATATCGCCAGCGGCAAATAGACCTGGCGTGCGGGTCGCCATGGATTCATCAGTCAGAATGCCGCCATCAGGCGCCAGATCGACTAGATGCTCAACAAGCTCGGTATGGGGCTGCGTTCCGGTAAAAACAAAGATGCCAAACGAGCCGGGCTCAAATGACTCGGTATGAGTCTCGCCGGATGCATTGTCCTTAAAGGTAATCGTCGTTGGCATGGCTTCGCCCGATAGCTCCACAATACTAGTTTGGTACCTAACTGTAATATTGTCCTTTGCGAGTACTTTCTGAACAACACCATCGGGCGCACGGAACTGGTCGCGGCGCAGCACGATGGTCACACTGTTGGCAATGTCGGACAGGAACAGAGCCTCTTCGCATGCCGAATTGCCACCACCGATTACAAAAACCTGCTTGCCGCGGAAAAACATGCCGTCACATGTTGCGCAATATGAAACGCCACGACCGCGATACGTATCCTCGCCTGCGAAACCTGCCGGACGCGGCGTGGCACCCATGCACGCAATGACGCTCTTGGCCGCCGTGTCACCCATATCATGATGGATGGTAAATTGAGCCACATCGGCATCGTAATCGACGCCTGTCACCATACTCCATTCAATCTGAGCTCCCAGGCCTTCTGCATGCTGTTGGAATCGCTCGCCAAGCTCAGCGCCACTCAAGAGCGGAATGCCCGGATAGTTCTCGATCTCATTGGTTGTGGCGATCTGCCCTCCCGACATGCCCTGCTCAATCACGGTCGTCGTCAGGTTGGCACGCGCAGCGTAAATGGCGGCAGCATAGCCCGCGGGGCCGCCGCCGATAATCGCAACATCGATCGGCTGATCGGTAGTCATGGAACATCCTCTCGTCGAAACATTGACGTTCTTTGCGCTCATACCCAAATTTACGTGAACATGACACTCATGCACTACAATGATAAATCCGTGTTACAACGTCGAAGGGGAGTTATCGATGGATCAAACGCAGACGAGCGACGACGCTCCCCTGCTCACGCACAGCACTCCCCAATCGGAGCAAACAGCGCTCTTGGCTCAGCAAAAATCTCTCGTGACCATCGTGCACGCCTCGGTCGGCTCAGGCCATAAGGCCGCCGCAAATGCGATTGCGCAGGCCTTCGACCTCATCCGCGGCACCAATGGCATCCCCGAGGATGTTGAGATTGAAGTGCTCGATATCCTTGATTTTGGACGTATTAAATTCGACGGTAATAAGACCGCGGCTTCTTTTACGGGAGCCACGCGCCCCATTTACGACCTGACCTGGAGATATACACTTACGGGACATCTTCTCTGGGGTGGCGGCACGGCATGGTCGCGAATCATGTTCCCCGCCTTCAACGAATATATTCGTAGCCGCAGGCCCATAGCCGTGGTCGCAACGCACATCACAGCAGCCAATGTTGCCGTGGGTGCCCGCATAATTACGGGTATCGATTATCCAGTCATCTGCGTACCGACCGACTACGAAGTCGAGGGCTGGTGGCCCCACAAGGACACCGATCTATTCTGTGTTGCCAACGAATTTATGTCCGAAACGCTGCGTCCGCGCAAGGTGCCCGAGGCAAAGATTCGCATTACCGGCATTCCTATTCGCGCCGGATTCGACACGGATTACGATCGCGAGGAAGAGCTAGCCAAGTTCAACCTCCCCACCGACAAGACCGTCGTGCTGGTTATGGCCGGCGCCAGTTTACCTCAACCGTACGTCCGCTTTCGCGCGGCGATGGACCAGACCCTCCCCTTCCTGCGCAGTTTCGAGGACATGCACTTTGTCTTTTTGCCGGGCAAAGACGTGGAGTATGCCACCCGGCTGAAGACGCTCTTCGATGCCATGAAGCTCGAGAACGTCACGGTGTTGGACTATGTCGACGACATGGCGGCCCTCATGCACGGGTGCGACCTGGCAATTCTCAAATCGGGCGGACTCACCGTCACCGAGTGCCTATGCGCACATCTGCCGATGATCCTGCTGGGCAAGTCCTATGGCCAGGAAAAGGCCAACACCACCATGCTCACCGGCATGGGCGCCAGCATGCATGTCACCACCGCACGAGAACTCATCGTGACGCTGCGTCATCTCCACGATCATCCCGAGTCGCTCAAGGCACTGCTCATCAACGGCGAAGTACTACGCCGACCCCACGCAGCCGAAGACATCGCCATCGCAACCATGGAGCTCGTAGGCAAACCCCAAAAGCGCAAACGAGCCTTCTGCCGCTTCTACTGGGGCGGAAAACCCGCGCATATCCGCTAGCGTCTTTATGTCCGCTTACCTGCGGGAGGCCCCTATATATCATCCCATGCTCAAACATTCTCGCTTCGCTGCGAAACTGCGCGTGGGACGATATATAGGGGCCTCCCGCAGGTAAGCTGCGTTTACGTACTAGCAGCTATACCAGATTCCCCTCCAGTAGAATCTGCAAAGGGGAACCAGAAAATATAAATACAGTAAGTCGATGCGACAAAGGAGGTGACCCTTCATCGCATCGACTTACTAGAAAAGTAAATATTGTTTCAAGCGAGTAGCCGCCCGCCCGGGGCTTACCTATATCGTTCCACGCGCAGTTTCGCAGCGAGCGAAGCGACGCGAGAATGTTTGAGCATGGAATGATATAGGTAAGCCCCGGGCGGGAGGGATACGAGCGCCCTAGGCGATGCCGCTGGAGCCGAAGCCTCCTTTGCCTCGGTCGGTTTCGTCTAGTTCTTCTACTTCAATAAGGTTGACCGTGGGGACTTCTTGGATGACGAGTTGGGCTATGCGGTCGCCTTTGTTGATTTGGATGTCGTTGGAGGGATCCAAGTTGATAAGGATAACCTTAAGCTCACCTCGATAGTGAGCATCAATGAGGCCCGGCGTGTTGACTATAGACAGGCCCTGCTTGATGGCCAAGCCGCTGCGGGGCTGGACGAAGCCGGCGTAGCCATCGGGCAGGGCGATGGCCAGCCCCGTAGAGACCAGACGGCGTTCGAAGGGCTTCAGGACGCAGTCCTCGTTGGAGCGTAAATCCAAGCCGGCATCGGTGGGATGGGCGTATTTGGGAAGCTCGACGGTGGGGTCGAGACGCTTTATGTTGACGGAAATGTTGGACATGGAATCACCTTAGCTTGTCGAGCTCTTGCAGAAACTCATCGACGTCTTTGAAATCACGGTAGACCGAGGCAAAACGGATGTACGCAACCTTGTCGATCTTAGCCAAGCGCTTGAGCACCATGTCACCCAACTCATGGGACGTGACGGCCGTCAGCGTGCGAGAGCGAAGCTCGACCTCGATGTCATCGATAATCTCATTGAGCTTCTTAGTGTCGATATCGCGCTTGATGGTGGCGCGCATCAAGCCGACGAGCAGCTTATTGCGATCGAACCGCTGCTTGGTTCCGTCTGACTTAATGACCTCGATTGGGTCTTCGCATCGCTCGAACGTTGTAAAGCGATAGTTACACGAGCAACATTCGCGGCGGCGCTTAATGGTGTTATTTGACTCCTGCATACGGGAATCAACGACGCGGGTATGTGCCTTGCCGCATTTGGGACAGCGCATGGTACCTCCTCTTAAACGATAACAAGGGTACCATGCGCAGCGCGATAATGATTACGAACGAGCAGGAACCTTAAGATGCGCACCGGCGGCGAGCGAACCATGCTCCAGATGATTGACGTTACGGATCATGTCGGAAGTCTCTTGCGTGGAAAGGCCTTCGATTGGATATTCCTCGGCAAGCGACCAAAGAGAATCGCCAGGCTGAACGCGAATGGTCTCGTAGGTAACGTTGGAAACGGACTCGGCATACGCGGCATGACGAGCGCTAAAGACCGACGTAGCGAGGACAAAGAAGAGCGTAAGCGCAACGGCGACGGCGACAATCGTCGGAACCTTCAGGGCAACGCGGGCCGGCGCGACTACAGCCTGCTGATTGCGCGCAGGCTTTACGGTCAAAGGCTGAAAGCCGGAGCGGCCACCCTGAACAACCGTAAAAGTGGGTTCTGCAGGCGTCTCGAGCTTAAGGGCGAGGTTTCCCTGGACCATATTCGTTGCGTTCATCATGTTCTCCTCTCGCGTGTTTTGCTGAGAACAGTTTTATCAAGCCGCGCGGACAAAAATGTCTAGCGCGAGAACGAATGTTCGGTTATTATTATCTTCGAACAGTTGTTCCTGTCAAGCAAAATTCGAACATTTGTTTGACATGGGTAGAGAGGATGCCCTGATGGCTCGCAAAATTACCAAGCGTCAGCAGCAAATTTACGACTTCATCAAGGAATATCAGCAGGAGAAGGGTTATCCGCCCAGCGTGCGCGAGATGGCTTCTGCCGTGGGCCTTTCCTCCCCCAGCACCGTGCACGCCCATCTCTCTGCCCTTGAAGCGCGCGGGCTACTCAAGCGCGATGCCACCAAACCGCGCGCCCTGGAACTCTTTAACGAGGATGGTTCCTCTGTCTCAATTTCCAAATCTGACGAGCCCACCGCACCTCGCGGAACGGTCTCGCTACCGCTCGTTGGTCGTGTCGCGGCTGGGATTCCCATTCTGGCAGAGCAGAATATCGAAGACACGTTTACTATCCCGACCGAAATCGCCACTGATCAGGGTTCCTTTATCCTTGAGGTGCATGGGAGCTCAATGATCAATGTCGGCATCTTCAATGGCGATTACATCATCGTCCGTGAACAAAAGAGTGCCATGAACGGCGAAATTGTCGTGGCCATGATTGATGGTTCGGCGACCGTCAAGACGTTCTACAAGGAGCAGGGGCGTGTGCGCTTGCAGCCCGAGAACGACACCATGGAACCTATCTATGCAACGAATCCCGTTATCCTGGGCAAAGTCGTCGGCTTGATGCGCCGGTTCTCGTAATGCAAAAACGCATAACCATCTTTGATACCGTCCGCGGGTTTACGATGATTTCTATGGCAGGTTTTCACGCTTGCTATGATCTCGCCTACCTGTACGGCTGGGATATGCCTTGGTTTACCCAGACTGTCTTTCAAGACGTCTGGCGCGCCAGCATCAGCTGGGTATTTTTGTTTATCGCGGGTTGGATGTGCACGCTCTCACGCAACAATGCCAAACGAGCGGCTAAGTACGCTGCCGCAGCTTTGGTCGTCTGGATCGCAACAACGCTCGTATCGGTCGACGATTCAGTGAACTTTGGCATCATTTATTGCATGGCGGTGTGCACCGCGGTGGTTGCGTTCACCCGTCCGTTACTCCAAAAATTACCGGGCTCATGGGGCATCGCAGCGTGCCTTGTTCTTTTTGCCCTAACCTGGGGCATTCCAAAGGCGGTCTACCCACTCCCCTACCTGGCATGGCTTGGATTCCCAGGCCCGGGTTTTGTTTCGGGAGATTACTATCCGCTCATACCGTTTGTCTTTATGTACCTTACCGGCTTTTTTGCTGCCCAGGCAGCACAAGCATCAAGTCTCGAAGCGCCAGCATGGGCATACGCCAATCCTATCCCGGCGCTCGCAGTCCTGGGTCGGCATGCCTTACCGTTCTACCTGCTCCATCAGCCAGTCATTCTAGGCGTGCTAGAAATCGTTTATTCCGTACGATAGCGCTCGAGCCGCGGTGCAATACGAGCCGGCAGTTTCGCCACAATGCGAACGCCGTCCTCGAGATATTCCTCATGCAGAAGGGTTCCCTGCTCATGCACCAGCGTGATGAGAGCGCCCTCACGATACGGGATATCAGCGGAGAGCAACACATCGGTGGCAGCTGCCTCGCGAGCAATCCGGTCGACGAGATCGTCGAGCCCTTCGCCCGTTTGAGCCGAGAACAGAACGGCCTCCGGATAGCGACGACGGAAACTCAATCGATCGACGCTATCGAGAAGATCGATTTTATTGAATACGGTAAGCGTTAAACGCTCTCCGGCGCCGATCTCATCAAGCACGCGGTCGACAGCCTCCAGCTGCCGCTCATAGTCCTCGTCAGACGCATCTACGACTTTGAGAATTAGATCGGCACCCAAAACCTCGGACAACGTCGATTTAAAGGCATCGACCAGACCATGGGGCAGCTTTTGAATAAAGCCGACGGTATCGGTAATCGTCATGCCGCGACCGCCGGGCAGACGATACGAACGCGTCGTAGGGTCGAGCGTAGCAAACAGCTTGTCCTGCGAAAGTACCGTAGAGCCGGTCAGACGATTGAGTAACGTCGATTTACCGGCATTGGTATAACCGGCTAACGCGACGCGAAACGCCGGGGACTCAATGCGACTCTTGGATTGAACATCGCGACGCTGTTCAACCTGCTTGAGCTCACGACGAAGCGCAGCGATCTTATTACGAATGAGGCGACGGTCGACCTCGAGCTGACTTTCGCCCTGACCAAAACGTGAACCGATGCCGCCGCGCGTCTGCTCCTTGGCGAGATGGCTCCACATGCCACGCAGGCGAGGCAACAAATATTGAAGCTGTGCCAGCTGTACCTGCAGGCGTCCCTCACGCGTCTGAGCATGCAGGCCAAAGATATCCAGGATCAGTGCAGTACGATCGATAATCTTTACCGGCTCGCCCACGGCTTTCTCCAAATAGGATTGCTGCGAGGGGGTCAGGTCGTCGTCAAAAAAAACGACATCGGCATCCATGCGATGCACCAGGCCGCACAGCTCCTCTACCTTACCGGAACCGATAAACGATTTAGGATACGGCTTTACCAAACGCTGCGACAAGCGTGCCACGCACTGGGCACCAGCTGTGTGGGCAAGACGCTTCAGCTCATCAAGCGAGCGATCGAGCGGCCATGCATTGTCGCGCCACTCAACACCAACTAAAATGGCACGCTCGGGCTCGGGTGCCGTGGGAACAAGGGGGAAACGGGGCATTAGGCAGCCTCAATACGATGCAGGATATCCTCAACGACCTCATCGATCGTACATTCATCCATATCAAACCACACGATACGGTCATCGCGCTTAAACCACGAAAGCTGACGCTTGGCATAACGACGCGAACGCATCTTAATGAGTTCGCGAGCCTCATCCATGCTCATCACGCCATTGAAAGCATCGATGATCTCTTTATAGCCAATTGCCTGCATCGACGTCAGGGCATCACCCAGCCCCTGGCCCATAAGACCGCGGACCTCATCGACAAGACCCTGCTCAAACATCAGATCGACGCGCAGGTTAATGCGTTCATAGAGCACCTCGCGATTTCGCGTCAGGCCAAACCATAACGCATGATAATGCTCGCGCGGAAAACTAAACTGCGATTTTTGCTGCGCATAGGAAACGCCATCATCGTGCATTTCGAGCGCGCGAATCACACGGCGCACGTTATGGGGATGAATAACAGCAGCCGATTCTGGATCGCGCTCGGCAAGCAAGGCATGCAGTTCTTCCTCGCCAATACGCTCGGCAAGCTCCTGATAG
>CAJLRE010000063.1 GCA_905208975.1 uncultured Collinsella sp.
TCGACGCCATGCGTCAAACACCCGCCCGAACATCAACTATTCGGTATGGTACCCATGATGCATCATGCGCTTGCAAGGCATCGGTCAGCGGTCGCGGCTCTTAGTAATCCACCGCGGCAGGACTATTCATCCAATCGCTCACGAATGCGCCGTAGCGGCCCTCGATAATGGCCTGGCGGGCACGCTGCATAAGGTTGAGCAGGTAGTAGATATTGTGCATCGAAAGCAAAATGCCGCCGAGCATCTCCTTCTGCGTGACCATGTGGCGAATGAGCGCGCGGCTGTAGCCGCCCGTGCACACCGGGCAGGTGCAGGTGGGGTCGATGGGGCCGTCGTCGTGCGCAAAGCGCGCGTTACGGAAGTTAAGGCGACCTTCACTGGAGAACGCCGTACCCATGCGACCGGTGCGCGTCGGCAGCACACAGTCGAACATGTCGATGCCCACGCCCACGCCGCGTACGAGCGTGGTGGGGTTGCCGACACCCATCAGGTAGCGCGGCTTATGCTTGGGCATGTACTCGCTCACGAGCGGCGCCAGGGTCTCGAACATGGTCTCGTGATCCTCGCCCACCGAATAGCCACCGATACCATAGCCCGGGAAGTCGCCGCACTCCTCCAGATGGCGCAGCGAACGCAGGCGCAGATCCAGGTGCATGCCGCCCTGAACGATGCCAAAGAGCGCCTGGTCATCGCGGGTATGCGCCTTATAGCAGCGCTCGGCCCACATGCTCGACAGCTCAACGGCGCGCTCAACGTAGGCGCGCGTGGCGGGATAGCCCGGGCACTGGTCGAGCTGCATGCAGATATCGGAGCCGAGTTTCATGGCGATTTCCATGTTGTCCTCGGGCGTCCAAAACACGTGGCGGCCGTCGTAATCGTTGACAATAAAGCGCACGCCCTCATCGGTGAGCTTGACGGCATCGTTGTGGCTGAAGACCTGGAAACCGCCCGAGTCGGTGAGGATGGGGCCGTGCCAGTTCATGAACTTGTGCAGGCCGCCCAGCTCGGCGATGGTGTCCTCGCCGGGACGCATGGACAGATGATAGGTATTGGCGAGCACGATCTGGGCGCCGAGCTTCTTGACAGTCTCGGTAGGAATGCCCTTGACGTTTGCCTTGGTGCCCACGGGCATAAAGATCGGCGTCTCGATGTCGCCGTGCGGGGTGTGCAGTACGCCGGCGCGCGCGTGCGTCGTCGGATCCTCGGCAATCAGGTCGAATTTAAAAAGGTTCTGGTCCATAAACTGGAACTCCTTGGTTGCGGTTCATACGCAAACCATTATACGGGCAACCCGCAAGAAGCACCGACTCGACAGAAACTGGCGCGAGGAGGATACGGCAGGGACACGGCAAATGAGCGTGGATTTTTGGACGCTTACCGGATGAGCGTGGATAATCTCCCACTTTTGCCCAAAGCACAGCCCAAAAACGGGAGATTATCCACTTTCATTCTGCGGGCACTCATTTAAGTACGTCCCCGATGAGTGGAGCTATTTACCAGCCACGGCAACGCCGATATTTTGGCAACGTCAGCGAGCGGGTCGCATTTGAGACAAGGTGCCGTGAAATGAAAGGGCGCTGACCTTCTGGTCGCGCCCTTGAAATTGAACGGCAGATTGTCCAAATGCGGCCCGCGCAGCGTCGGCCGGTCCGCCGTTCGGTAGAACGGCGGAACCCCTAAGGACGCTGGCCCATGCCACCCTCGAGGGTGACGGTCTCGCCGTTCATATACTTAAAGTCGGGACCGCAGAGCTGAACGACAACGCGGCCGATTTCCTTCTCGACGTCGCCGTAGTGGCCTGCCGGCGGCATGTGGACGTTGGCCTTGAACGCCTCGGGATAGGCATCTTGGAAGTTCTCGAGCGCGGCGGTCCAAGCAAGCGGGCAAACGATGTTGACGTTGATGCCGTCCTTGCCCCACTCGTTGGCGGCGACGCGAGTCAGGCCGCGGATGCCCTCCTTGGCGGCAGCATAGCTGCACTGGCCGTAGTTGCCAAACAGGCCGGCGCCCGAAGCAAAGTTGACCACGGAGCCCTTGGTCTCCTTCAGGTGCGGATAGGCCTTCTGCATGTACAGATAGGTGGCATACAGACCGGAGTAAATGGCCAGGTTAAACTGATCCATGGTGTGGTCGGCGATGGTCACGCCCGAGGCGCTGGCCTGAGCGTTGTTAACGACGGCGTCGATGCGACCGAACTCCTCAATCGCCTTGTCGATAACGTTCTGCACGACGGCCTCGTTGTCCTGACCGGCGGAGACATCGGCCTGAACAGGAAGAACCTTAACGCCGTACTCAGCCTCGAGAGACTCCTTGGCGGCCTCGAGCTTGGCAACGTTGCGGCCGGTGATGACGAGGTTCGCGCCCTCCTTGGCAAAAGCGATATCGATGCCGTAACCGATGGAGCCAGCGGAGCCGTCCTTGAGCGTGGCCTTGCCGCCGCCGGTGACGATCACGGTCTTACCAGTGAAAAGTCCCATACAAAGTCCTTTCAAATCGCGACGGGCCCGCCCGTCGACTGCGCGCATCCAACTTCACGCGCCAAAAGCTGACATGCAACTTTAGCGTGTTCAAGTGAATAGAAAAGGCCTCGGTAGGCGAACGGCATAACGTCTTTCGGCGAAGGGATTGTCAAGTACAAACTGGATAAAGTGGCCGAGTTTTTGCTATCGACACGAGCCATCGAACACGTTTTGAAACTTTGCTGCAGCGCGCGGGATGTCGGCGCGAGACTTTATCATAGGGTGACAAACAACGATGAGGAGCACATGCCTATGACAGACGAGCTGGACCCCCAGACTCAACAGCATATTGATGATTCAGCAGACGTCGCCGCAGATACTGACGCTGCGACCTGCAATGATACCGACATCGACGACGCCACTCTGGATAACGGCGCTGCGACGGAAATCCCTGCGGCCGAAGATGCCGACGAGCAAAACGACGATTCGGCCGCTCAGGACGACGCCCCCGAAAAGGACGCCGCCCAGCAAGCAGCAGGCCCCATCGAGGTATCTTCGGAAGAAGAACTCGATGCTGTCATGGATTCCATGATGGATGCCGTCAAAGCGATGAAGGACGCTGTCGCCGATGCCGACGTTGACGCCGAGGAGGAAGAGGCTGCCGAGGCCGCCTCGACGTTTGTGCCCGGCGAGACCCCGGTTGCCGACCAGGGCAGCACCATGCCCTCGTTTCTGCAGCTCGAACATCCCACGATTGGCGCGGACGCCGTTGACCCGCATGCAGCGGGCTTTTCCGTGATTGAAGGCGGCACCGGCAATATCGCCGCGCCACAAACTACCGATGTTGACGCCGCTGACACCGGTCGCCCGATCGCCCCGCACGCCCCTGCCGCGAGCCGCGACCTGGGAACCGCCGTCTCGAACACTGCGAACGCCGTGGGCACTTTTATCGCACAGGGCGCTTCGGCCATGCGCGAGATGAACGCCGCCAAGAAGGCACTCGCCGATGCCCGCGCCCACCTTTCCGAGCTCGAGCAGCGCATCGCCGACCAAGCAGAGGAGCTCGAGACGCGCCAGGACATCGCAGGCCGCTTCGATCAGATCATCGCCGACCAGCGCCAGGCAATCGCTACGGCACAAAAGACCGCTGCGGCAGCTGAAGTTGACCGTGACGCCCATGCCGCCAAAGCGACGGAGCTCAAGGGCCAGCTCGAGCAAATGAAGGCAGAGGACGATGCGACCGAGCTCCGCCTGAAGGCTGCACTCGACGCCGTGGAAGCCCGCGAGGCGAGTTCACGCGAGACCGGCAACCGCCTGGTTCGTCGACTCGAAGATTCCAAGCGCATCCGCGACAAAGTGAAGGCTGAGCGCGATACCGGTGTCGCCGCCGCACGGCAAACTGCCGATGCTACGCGCGCACAGCTCGAGACCTTACGTCGCGAGTATGCCGAGCTGCAGCGCAACCCTTCGGCAAATCCCGCCAATTACACCGTGCGCACCAGCGAGTTGTCTATGCAAATCTCCGACGCTGCCGACGCCCTCCGCAAGGCCGAGGAAGACATTCCGCGCGTGACCGCCGATCTTGAACATTCACTTGCCGCCGCCGAGCAGGCCGTCGAGCAGGCACAGGCCCCCATCGCCGATGCTAAACGCGCGCACCAG
The DNA here is from genome assembly GCA_905208975.1 of uncultured Collinsella sp. Taxonomy (GTDB): domain Bacteria; phylum Actinomycetota; class Coriobacteriia; order Coriobacteriales; family Coriobacteriaceae; genus Collinsella. The sequence continues at coordinate 4,122 of CAJLRE010000063.1, forward strand.
GCCGTAACGGCCGAGGCAGATGCCGCGCGCGACGAGCTGCAGTCCGCAAAAACTGCCGCCGCGACGCGCCAGCGCGAGCTGCGCGAAAAGATCGCCACGCAGGACAAGGCACGCCGCGAGCAAGAGCAGGCCATCGCAAACGCCCGGGCAGATGCCGCGCATGCGCAGTCGATTATCGAGCAGGCGACCGAGGTGCACGACCATCCCGAAATCACCGAATCGCTCGCCGGGTCCTTGGCACGCGACAAGGCCGAGCATGCCGAGACCGAGCGCGAAGTTGCCCAACTCGAGGCCGCCGAAGACGACGTGCGCAAGCGAACCCGCGACTCACGCGTCAAATTCACCGGAGCCATCGCCTGCATCATCGCCGCAATCCTGGCGATCATCGCAATCTGGTTGTTCGCAAGCAAGTAAGCCGGTTGCCAAAAACGCCCCAACGCAGTTGCGGTGAGATAGTTCCTGTTTAGCCCTCAAAAAGGCCAATTCAAGAACTATCTCACCGCAACTTATTTAGATTGGCACAAGGCAACCTATCCCTCTTGCACCAATCTCTTGACATAAGGACCGTCCCCAAGTGCCGGCACAAAAGGAACGTCCCTAAGTGCCAACAAAGGCGACGCCGATGCCTTGGCAAAGTCAGCGAAAACCCGCCAGAGCGAGCAAGGTGCCTTGAAACGAGGCGGCATTGACCTTCTGGTCATGCCGCCGAAGTTGAAAGGCAGATTGCCGCTCTGGCGGGTTTGCAGCGTCGAGCCGTTACGCGGTTCGCAGAACCGCGTAACTAACAAATGAGCATGGCGTCGCCAAAGCTGAAGAAGCGGTAGCGCTCCTCGATGGCGGCGGCGTAGGCATCCATGATCTGGTCGCGGGTGGCAAGCGCGCTTACGAGCATCATGAGCGTGGAGCGCGGCACGTGGAAGTTCGTGATCAGCGCGTCGACCACGTGATAGGTCGAGCCGGGCATGAGGTAGAGCTGCGTCGTGGCGTTCTCGCGCACCACGATGTCACCGCGGCCGAGCGTGTCGGCGCCGTCCTCGAGGCCTTCAAAATAGCGCGCCGTCACAGCCGGATCGGACACCGGAGCATCGGCGTCAAACGCGCTCTCGAGCGAGCGCACCGCCGTGGTACCGACAGCAATCACACGATGGCCCTCGGCCTTCGCCTTATGCACGGCGTCGACAACCTCCTGTGACACGTGGTAGCGCTCGGTGTGCATGACGTGCTGCGTGGGGTCGTCCTCCTCCACCAGACGGAAGGTATCAATACCCACCTCGAGCTCGACGGCGGCAAACTTCGCGCCCTTGGCCTCGATAGCGGCCATGAGCTCGGGGGTAAAGTGCAGACCCGCCGTAGGAGCGGCAGCCGAGTGCTCCTCCTTCATGGCGTAGACGGTCTGGTACTTCTCGGGATCGCCCTCGTAATCGGTAATGTAGGGCGGCAGCGGCACGTGACCGGCAGCATGAATGGCCTCGTCGAGCGTGCGCGGCTCGCCGGCGGCATTGCAGCCGGCCGGCTCAAAGCGCACCAGACGGCCTCCGCGGCTATCGGTGACAAAGTCGATGACCTCGGCCGTCAGCACCACGGGAGCCCCCTCGGGCGCATGGGCGCCACCGGCGCGATACTCAATCTGAGCACCGGGCTTCAGGCGCTTGCCCGGCTTGACCAGGCACTCCCAAACGTGGCCCAGCGGGTCAACATCCTCACGGCGCTTGAGCAGCAGCGTCTCGACCACGCCACCCGAGCCAGCCTTGCGACCGATAAGACGGGCCGGCATCACGCGCGTCTGGTTGATGACGAGCACATCGCCCGGCTCGATATAGTCGATGATGTCGCGGAAGATGCAGTGCTCAACGGTACCGCCATGCTCTAGCGGCGTTCCTGTCTCGGAGCCTTTGCGATCAACCACCAGCAGGCGGCAGGAGTCGCGCGGCTCGGCAGGAGCCTGGGCAATCAGTTCCTCAGGAAGGTTGTAGTCAAAATCATCGGTACGCATAGACACGTCGGATACTCCTTATATAGCTAAAGTCCGCTCTACATCCTAGCAGGCTGACGTCCCAAACGAACTACTTTTTGGCGGCTTTGCGCTCGTCGCGGATGCGGGCGCGATCCATGGCCGCCTCGACCGCCGAGAAACGGCAGCCGCAGTAATTCTGCCGATACATGCCCAGCTCACGCGAACGGCGCGTAGCCTCGGGATAATACGGGCGAAAATCGCGAATCACCGGGGTGAGACCGCGGGCGGCAGCCAGACGCTCCAAAACATCATTGCAGGTATCGAACAGCTGATACGGCGAGACGGCGAGCGTCGTGCCCACAAACTCAAACCCGCGCTCCTGGGCCACGCGGCACGCCTCGGCCAAGCGCAGGGCATAGCACGAGCGACAGCGACGGGGTCGATCGGCGCCCAGCGGGGCCACGCCGGCCTCCCAGCGCTCGCGGTCCTCCCCCGCCTCGATGAGCTCGATGTCGCCATCGGCACACCACCGGCGCAGCTCGTCCAGACGCCGCCGCCATTCATCGCGCGGTTGAATATTGGGATTGGTCCAGCAAATCGTGGGCTCAAACCCCTCCTCGCGCAGCAGGCGAACCGGCTCAAGCGAGCATGGTGCACAGCACGCATGCAGCAACAACGACTTCATCGACATCTCCTCCCCCGCAATGATTTTTTAATCCCCGTCCCAGAAAAATCATCCCAAAAAGACTACCTTGCGAAAAAGCGCACGCCAAAGGACGTGTCCTCGCAGGCGGCAATGCGGCGGTCGCGCAGGATCGTCCGCACGTAATACCAGTCGCCCGTGCATCCCGAAAGGTGCAAACCAGCCGCCAGGTAGCACAGCAGCGGATACCCAGAAAACGCAAATCCCAGGGCAAACGCCGCCGTCACAACAACCGTCGGCGCCAGGCAAACCGCCATATACCGCCGGCGCGAATACACAATCCCCTCGGCGCAGGCATAGATCATGCACGTCTCACGGTTCGCTCCAAAAGTCACGTGCGCACTCGCGGGCGCCAGCAGCTTAAAAAACACACCGTGCACCAGCTCGTGCACGGCAAACGACGCCATTGAGACCGCAGCCAAGCCGACTATCCAGCCCAAGACCGCCGTCCAGCCGCCCGCTTCAGCCGCATCCAAGTCCGCAGGCCCGCCCAGCAGCATAAACACCGGCACCAGGCACACGGCAAATACGCCAAGCACGGCCATCCCCCACACGAAGCAGGCGTGCAGAAAATCCTCGTCCTCAAACGCATGTATGTTGGAAATCTCATTCATAGCATCTTAGGATAGCGCCCCTGCCACGCACCCGCCCGCATGTGCGATAATGTCGAACGATATGCACGAATTGACCACCGCGTCGCCAGGCCTTGCGCCCGGCCGCGCTCCCACCATATGCGAAGGAGTCCCATGGCATCCAAATACTCCATGAACGACCGTCCCAGCTGGCCGCGCCGCGCCATCGTTACCGCCGGCGAGCCTTACGGCAACAAAGGCCTGCACTTTGGCCACGTCGGCGGCGTCTTTGTCCCGGCCGACTTCTTTGCCCGCTTCCTTCGCGACCGCCTGGGCCGCGAGAACGTCATCTTCACCTCGGGCACCGACTGCTACGGCTCGCCCATCATGGAGAGCTACCGCAAGCTCAAGGAGAATGAAGGCTACGATAAGTCCATCGGCGAGTATGTCGAGTCCAATCACTCCCGCCAGGCCGCGACCCTCAACAACTACAACATCAGCTGTGACATCTACGGCGGCTCGGGCCTTGAGCCGGCTGCGCAGATTCACAACGAGGTGACCGCGGAGATTATCGAGCGTCTGCACGAGCAGGGCACCATCTCCAAGCGCTCCACGCTGCAGTTCTACGATGCCAAGGCCGGCACGTTCCTCAACGGCCGCCAGGTCATCGGCCGCTGCCCCATCCAGGGCTGCAAGTCCGAGAAGGCTTATGCCGACGAGTGCGATCTGGGCCACCAGTTTGAGCCCGAGGAGCTCATCGCGCCCAAGAGCCAGCTCACCGGCGAGGTGCCCGAGCTGCGCCCGGTCGACAATCTCTACTTTGATCTGCCGGCCTACCTCGACTTTATGAAGACCTATACCGCCAAGCTCGCCCAGAACCCGCAGGTTCGCTCCGTGGTCTCCAAGACCATGGAGGAGTGGCTGCTGCCGGCTCAGCTCTACATCCAGAACAAGTTCCGCGAGGCCTTCGATGCCGTCGAGGACCAGCTCCCCGAGCACACCGTGCTGGAGCCCGAGGGCAACAAGAGCAGCTTTACCGTCACCTTCCCCAGCTGGAAGGAGCGCGACGACGCCCACGCGGTGCTCGCCAACGGCGGCGTGCGCTTCCGCAGCGGCAAGGCGCTCGTGCCCTTCCGCATCACCGGCAACATCGACTGGGGCGTTCCGGTGCCCGAGGTCGACGGCGTGACCGACGTCACCTGCTGGTGCTGGCCCGAGAGCCTGTGGGCGCCCATCAGCTACACTCGCACCGTGCTCGCACGCGATGCCAAGGCCGCCGGCGTGACCGAGGGCGTCGCCGCCCAGGATGCCGCCCTCATGGGCGAGCCCGCCGCCGATTCCACGCAGGTCCCCGCGCCCACCTACCAGCACAGCTCGCTCGACTGGCGCGACTGGTGGTGCTCTGACGACGCGCAGATCTACCAGTTCATCGGTCAGGACAACATCTATTTCTACTGCATCGCGCAAACCGCCATGTGGGAGGCCCTGGGTTGGGACCTTACGCAGAGCACCGTCAGCGCCTGCTACCACCTGCTCTACATGGGCAAAAAGGCCAGCTCGTCCTCGCAGACGCCTCCCCCGCCGGCAGACGACCTGCTCAACCACTACACCTGCGAGCAGATGCGCGCTCACTGGCTGTCGCTCGGCCTGTCCGAGAAGCCAGTGAGCTTTAGCCCCAAGGCATACGACACGCGTGTGACTGGCAAGGACAAGGACGGCAACGAGGTGCGCGCCTGCGACGACAAGCGCGTCATCGATCCGGCCCTTAAGGAGAGCGCCCTTTTGACCGGCGTGTTCAACCGTCTGGCCCGCAGCTGCTTCTACGGCGTCGCCGTCAAGGAGGGCGACGAGAGCCCCTACCGCAACGGCTGCATCCCCGCCGGTGCCGCTTCTGACACCGTGGTCGAAGCCGCCGAGCAGGCAGCTCTCGCCTTTGAGCAAGCCATGTACAAGTTCGAGACGCACCGCGCGCTCGCCGTGTGCGACGACTACCTGCGTGCCGCCAACAAGCGCTGGAGCGACGCCTCTAAGGCCGCCAACAAGCTCGAGGGCGAGCCGGCAAACGCCGCAATGACGCAGGCCCTCGTCGACGCCTTTACCGAGCTGCGCGTGGCGACCGTGCTCATGCACGGCATCGTCCCTGCCGGCTGCGAGCTCATCTGCGAGTACTTCGACGTTGACCCGGTCGCCTTCTTTAGCTGGGATAACATCTTCGCCTCCACGGATGAGTTTGTGGAGAGCCTGGGCGAGAAGCCCGGCGAGCACCGCGTGAAGCCGCTACCCCCGCGCTTCGACTTCTTCAGCAAGCACGAGAGCCAGTACTAAAACACTCGACATGTAATGGAATGGGAAGGAAAGACGGATGTCCAAGCCGCGTCG
>CAJLRE010000064.1 GCA_905208975.1 uncultured Collinsella sp.
ATCATCTGCATTAACGACGGGTCGACCGACAACTCGCCGGCGATTATCCGCGAGTATATGGAGCGCGATGGGCGCGTCAAGATGATCGACAAGGCCAACAGCGGCTACGGCGACTCGATGAACCGCGGTCTGGAGATGGCGCGTGGCAAGTACGTTGGCATCTTGGAGTCCGATGACTTTATGGCGCCCGACGCACTCGAAAAGCTTGTCTCGGCCGCCGATAGCAATAATGCCGACTTTGCGAAGGCGAACTTTGATTTCTACTGGTCTAAGCCCGAGGAGCGCCGTTCGCTGCACGAGATGTTTAGACCTCAGGATTGCGGTAAGCCGGTGCACCCGAGCGATACGACACAATTCTTTAAGCAAAAGCCGTCGATTTGGTCGGCCGTGTACCGTCGCGATTTTCTTGAGCGCAACGGCATTACGTTCCTACCGACTCCGGGGGCATCCTTTCAGGACACGTCATTCGCCTTTAAGGTGATCGCGTGTGCCGATAAGGCTGTTTACCTGCATGATGCCGTGTTGTCGTATCGCCAGGACAACGAGAATTCCTCGGTCAATTCTTCGGCTAAGGTCTTTTGCGTCAATGCCGAGTATGCCGAGATTGAGCGTTGGATTCGAGAGGATTATGCCCGTGACCACGCAAGTGATGACGTCGCACGCATGCTCAAGTTCAATCAGCTCATTAAGTACGATTCGTATATGTGGAACTACGTGCGTCTAGCGCCTAAGTTCTATAAGGAGTTCCTGGTTCAGATGGCCAAGGAGTTCCAAGCGGCCTTGGACGCGGGGGAGTTTTCGCTTGACGATCTCAAGCCGTGGAAGCGCGCAAATCTCGCTGCCATCCTCAAAGATCCTGAGGGCTGGGTTGACGAGCATCCGAGTTTTGCGACGGATGGTGCCTTGGGGCGTGCTAAGTATTACGCCTCGGTTGGAGGCCCAGGCGTGGTCGCCGCCTTCCTCATCGAATCGCTGAGGGGGTAGGTCGGCATGGGAGAGGCCTCGTGTCCTAAAGCTACCATTGTCGTCCCCGTTTACAACTCTGCGCGCTCCATTCAGCGATGCGTCGATTCGCTGTTGGCCCAGTCCGAGCGCTCGATTCAGGTTGTCTGCGTCAACGACGGTTCGACCGATGATTCGTTGAACGTGTTGCGCCAGATCGAGCTGGCCGACGATCGCGTACTGGTTATTGACCAGGAAAACGCGGGCGTCTCGTGCGCTCGAAATGCCGGTATCGATGCCGCCGAGGGCGAGACCGTCTTTTTTGTGGACGCCGACGATTACATCGATGTCCAGACGGTCGAGCGCGTGCTGCATGCCATGGAGCCTGCAGATGCCGAGGTCTCCGTTTTTGGCGGCGTCTGTGAACCAGCCGATGCTGCCCCCAAACGCGTCCAACAACTCATGAGCCCCAAAGCCGGTACCTTCGGCGCCCGTGATCCCCAGTTGCTGTTCCATGCGAATGCGCAGCCCTACGCCTGCCGTGCGGCTTTTTCGCGCGAGCTGCTCAATCGCGAAGGCATTCGCTTCGCCCCCGGTTTGGCTTTGGGCGAGGACGTTGTCTTCCAATTTGCGGCTTATGCGCTTGCCCGCAAGGCCGTTGTCATGCCGGACAAGTTCTACCACTACGTGATGGAGAGCGAATCGGCGACGCATGAGTTCAACAGTGCCGAGGCTCGCGTCAAAAAGCTTGACGCCCACATGAGGATGCTCGAGGAGGTCTTGGAGGGCTGGGCGGCCTACGGTCTTTTGGACCTGTGCCCCGGCGAGCTGATAACTTGGTTTTTGGACCTCATTGTGTTCGACCTGGTGCGCTTGGATGCTGATGGCTTCCATCGCGTGGCGGCTCGCGTCAACATGGACCTCACGACGTTTTTGGGAACGGAGTGGGCGGATATGCCTGCTAAGGGTGCCGTTCGTCGTGTTGCCCACAAGCTCGTTGCGGCGACCTCGGGCGTTTCGATGGCAGACGCCACGCAGTTCTATCTTTCGACTCGCGGTCTCAAAGCCTGCCTGGAGCGCTTTATCTAATTCCAAGCGCTGCCGCCCGCCGCAACTCGGCTGCTAAAATAACCCTGTTACACGCTATTCAACAGGAGGTTCTCTTGCAGAACTCTGATACCCCTAAAGTTTCGCTGCTTGTCCCCATTTGCAATGTCGAGCGCTATCTGCGCGAGTGCCTCGATTCCGCCGTGGCGCAGACGCTCAAGGACATCGAGATCCTCTGTATCAACGACGGCTCCACCGATAGCTCGCCGGATATCATCCGCGAGTACATGGAGCGCGACCCCCGTGTAAAGATGATCGATAAAGCCAACAGCGGCTACGGCGACTCGATGAACCGCGGCCTGGAGATGGCTCGCGGCGAGTACGTGGGCATCCTTGAGTCCGACGACTTTATGTTTGAGGACTCGCTCCAAAAGCTGGTCGCCAAGGCCGATGCTGAACATGCCGATGTGGTAAAGGGCGACTTTTACCTGTATTGGTCCACGCCCAGCGAACGCCGTGAGCTGTTTGGGATCATCGACGAGCATATGACGGGCGCCGCTTATCGCCCCGTCGATCGCCCGGGCATTTTCTACCGCAAACCTTCCATTTGGTCGGCTATCTATCGGCGCGAGTTCCTCAACGACAATCAGATTCGGTTCCTTCCCACGCCGGGTGCTTCGTATCAGGATGCGGGTTTTAACTTTAAGGTCTGGGCATGCGCCGAGCGTGCCGCGTTTATTGCGGACCCCATTTTGTGCTATCGCCAAGACAACGAGAAGAGCTCAGTTAATTCGCCCAACAAGGTGTTTTGCGTGTGCGACGAATATGCTGAGATGCAACGTTTTTTGGACGAGCGTCCCGAGCTCAAGGCTCAGCTTCAGGGCATTTTAATGCGCATGAAGGTCGATACGTACCGTTGGAATGATGAGCGCCTGGTCGATGAGTTGCGCGAGCAGTTTTGGGAGAAGGCCTCTCCCGAGCTCAAGTCCGATTGGGATGCCGGTCGCTTTGACCTGTCGCTGTTCGATCCGCGTGGCGAGACCGACTTGCGCCTGATGGTCAAGTCGCCCCGCGCCTATATCGATTCGCGCTTTGGCTTTAAAAAGCCGGGCAAGATCAATACGTTTAAGCACTACTTTAAGATTGGCGGGCTGCCGCTGGTCTGGCGCGTGCTGACGTATCAGCGCACCTACGGTGATAATCCGCACCCCGATGACGTTCCGGTCGCACAGTAGGAGCACTTGACTATGGCTACCCCCAAGATTTCCGTTGTCGTTCCCATCTATAACGTGGAGGAGTGCCTGGCCTGGTGCCTGGACTCCCTGCTTGCGCAGGACATGCCCGATTGGGAAGGCGTGCTGGTCAACGACGGCTCGCCGGACGGCTCGCGCGATATTGCGGCTACCTATTGCGAAAAGGACGCGCGCTTTACGCTGGTCGATAAGGAGAACGGCGGCCTGTCGAGTGCGCGTAATGCAGGTATCGCCGCGTCCACGGCTCCTATCGTCGCGTTTTTGGATTCCGACGATCGCTTTACGCCCGATGCATGCCGCGTGATCGTCGATGCCTTTGAGCGCGAGGGCTGCGACGTTTTGACCTTTGGCGCGAATCCGTATCCGCTGGAGGCGGGGTATCCGTGGCTTAATCGGGTTTTGAGTCCGCGGGACGTTTCTTTTCATGGATATAGTTTCGAATTATTATTTAAAGAGGATTCGCGTCCCTTTGTGTGGCGGACTGCCTGCAGACGTGATTTTCTGGCGAATAACGCTATTCGGTTTGATGAATCTATCTGCTATGGCGAAGATCAAGTTTTCGAAATGGCGATCTATGGTCGTTCGCGAAAAACAACGCTGATTTCGAATAAATTGTATGACTACCGTGTGGCGCGCAAGGGCTCGCTCATGGACACCATGCGCTACGACGACGAGACGCGTCTGCTGGAGCATGTGAAAATATATTCCGCGGTGTTGGCCGACTGGCATCGAGATGGCCTTGACACGCAGCATGTCGATGACCTGGCATACTTCCTGTGTGATTTGGTGCTGTACGATGCAATAAGGTTGCTGGGTACGGGCTGCGGCAAAGTGTTCGACGCTGTATCTACGGTGCTCGCTGGTTCCGCTATAGGGAGCGATGCCGCGCTTACGCGATGTGCTCCTTCTGTTGCTGCTATGGTGCGCGCAGCGCGTGCTAACAAGGCGCCCAGCGTCCGTGCGTGCAGGAGGCTCATGTTTGAGTACGACGTTTTTAGGTCTGGGCTCCTTCGGGCGTGCAAACGCATGGCCGCGAATATCCTGGGAAAGAGAGATTTGTAGATCGGAGCGGCCATGTCTGTTGTCTTGCTAGACCATCGTCGTCACTACATTCTGTTCGTTGCTGTGGCCTGCCTGAGCGTTTTGTTGGGCGGGCCTTCTTATCCCGGGTGAGAGCGGGGCTCTAGCCATATTTGAATGTGGAGGCGAATGGGGCTAGTCAAATATATATTTCGGTTTCAGACTTGAAAACGCTTGAATTCACCAGTTGTTAGTTTAAAAATAACATATAGATTCCGCCGGATTCGTGGAAAGGATGTTCTATGAAAGACGTTCGAAGGAGATGGCGCGGGCTAAAGGCTTTCGGGTTGGCCGCATTTGCAACTGTCTGCCTTACTTGTGCTCCATTGACCGCAAAAGCAGGTCTTATTGGCGGTGTTGGAGGGGGTAGCGCCTCGGTAGACGAGCCCACGGAATGGTGCGTTGGCGATAACCGTCCGATTTCTTACTGGGAATATGACGGTTGGAACGGCACTCAAAATGAACCGATGTCTGGCCCTCTTACGCGGTATAGCGTCGAGTGTAATGCTGGGGGGACTGCTCACAGAGATTTTCTAGTAGGTTTAAACTCTATTGATCAGAGCGCCTCGAGGACCGATCCTTCTGGAGTTACATCACGTCCCGCAGGTACATACTATTTCAACAAAGATGGTTTGATGCAGACCGGACTCGTTCGGTGCGAGGACGGCAGCCTTCGCTATTTCGATCTCGAAACTGGCGCCATGGTCACGAACCAGTGGCATAACGAATACGAAGCTGTCTGGTACTATTTTGGCGCTGACGGGACCGCAGTTTCGGGCTGGCAGTCTATCGGTGGGGACAAGTATTACTTCTATCCCGAAAGCCATGATATGGCATACGGCCGAGTTCAGATTGATGGCAAGAACTACTTCCTGAACACCCCTGGCGCCAACGCCGACGGCCGCATGCAGCATAGTGGCTGGTTCTACGACTCCATCTACGGAAAGTGGTCCTATGCGACCTCCGACGGTGAGCTATTAACCGGTTGGCATAATCTCGACGGCACTTGGTACTATTTCAACGAATCTGGGGTCATGCTGACTGGCTGGATCAACGATTCGGGTACTTGGTACTACACCAATGCATCCGGTGCGATGGTCACTGGCTGGCTCAACATCGGCGGTACGTGGTTCTACCTCGACGGCTCGGGCGCCATGGTCGCTAACAGCTGGCGCAGCCTCGGCGGCTCCTGGTACTGGTTCGGCGACTCCGGTGCAATGGCCACTGGCTGGTTCTTGGCAGGCGACTCTTGGTACTATGCGAGCGGTTCGGGCGCCATGGCAACCGGCTGGCTCAGCAATGGCGGCACGTGGTATTGGCTCGGAGGTTCGGGCGCTATGGCCTCTAATTCTTGGGCCAACGTTGGTGGAGTTTGGTACTGGTTCGACGATTCCGGCGCGATGGCCACCGGCTGGCGTCAGGTCGGCGGCGCCTGGTACTACTTTAGCGGTTCCGGCGCTATGACCCACGACGCCTGGGTCGGCGACTACTATCTTAAGTCTTCCGGCGCCATGGCTACGAACGCCTGGGTCGGCTCCTATTATGTCGGCGAGGACGGCAAGTGGATTCCAGGTTACGGTTTAGTTTGGTATAAGAACGGAAGCGATGTTTACCATACGCATAAGTGCCGTACCGTTGGCAAGGACGCAAAGGGCTATTCGCAGATCTCTATTCAGGAGGCCCAGAGGCGTGGCGCTTCACGAGAGTGCAAAAACTGCCAGCAAATTGGCTAGCACATTATTGAGTTAGTTTTGATTGAGGCCCCGTTGCCCTGAGGTGACGGGGTCGCTGTGTGATTGGATACCGTGCCGCTATGATGAAATGCTCATTCGGGGAGCTGGTCTTTTCGGGCCTGGTTTCTTTGGGGCTCCTTTTGGGTTCGTCCTCGATGTTATACGCCCTTGATTCGAATAACACTGACGAAGGTCCCGCATCTAACGTTACTATTGCTTCTGTCGAGTCAGGCGTTGATGCTCAGCGCGAATCGACCTTCGCTGTCGAGCAGAACTCTCAGGTGGATAATGAGACCCCTTCTGAGGTCTCGAATCAAATTATTTGGCATCAGGGGTGGATATCACCCGAAGAAGGGGCTGGTTTTTGGCGTTGGGGCTTGTCCGACGGAACAATCGCTGTTTCTTCTTGGAGACATATAAACGGTAGCTGGTACTGGTTTGACGACGAAGGTCGAATGGCTCAGGATGGGTTGGTTCAAGTCGGGGGTGCGACGTATGCCTTCTCCTCTTCGGGCGCAATGCGTGTCGGCTGGTACCTAGATTCTACGGGCTCCACTTCTGCTTGGCGTTATTTCTCCGGTTCTGGCGCCATGGTAAAAGGCTGGCTTTCAGACGGCAGCAACTGGTATTGGCTGGATCATGAGGGCAAGATGGTCCACGACTCGATGCTGCAGATCGGGGGAGCCACGTATGGATTCTCTTCTTCTGGCGCAATGCTTATCGGATGGCATCTTGATGCTTCCGTTTGGCACTATTTCTCAGGCTCTGGCGCCCTGGTAAAGGGCTGGCTCTCGGATGGGGGTCGTTGGTACTGGCTTGATCTTGCAGACGGTTCTATGGCCACCGGGCTAAAAGAATGTAATGACACCCCTTATATCTTTAACAGTTCAGGGGCCATGCTCTCCTCCCAGTGGGCGCTTATTGACAACAACTGGTATTACGCTGACTCCAACGGCTTGCTGCATGGAGGCTGGTTACTTCTGGGGAATTCTTGGTATTACTTGGATCCAGGAAGCCATATTATGCTCACGGGCTTTATGCAAGTGGGCTCGTCCACCTATTTCCTTACGAGTTCAGGTGCCATGGCAACAGGCTGGGCACTTGCTGATGGTACTTGGTATTACGCCGCATCAAACGGAGCTATTCAACGAGGGCGATGGATAAAGTCCGGAAACGCCTGGTATTACCTTGATGATGTATCCGGCGCAATGCGTACTGGTGAATTTGCGGTAGGAAGCACGCGCTATTTTTCTTATGATTCCGGTGCAATGGCATCTTCGTGCTGGATCAACTTGAACGACGGTATGGCATGGGCGAATTCGTCTGGAGCACTGAGCGAGCCGTTGCCTACTTCATCTGATGGATCTCCCGTAGTCGCTGATCGAGCCGACTTGTCTTCATTGCCAGGTACGATTCATATTGGAGATGCGGTTTTCTATGTGGATGCAAGCGGTGCCGTCAATGTAGCATCTGGTTGGATTATGTCGAAAGACGCTTCTGACGAAAGCGGCAATACTTGGTATTACGCATCTTCCAATGGTGTCCTTAAGTCTGGTTGGCAATATGTTAACGGTGCGTGGTATTGGATGGATCCTTCCACGTACAAGATGAAGACCGGATGGCTCAATGACGGCGGTACGTGGTACTGGCTTCAGCCTTCGGGTGCCATGTTTGCTAACGGGTGGCTGAAAATCGATGGCGTTGACTATTACTTCAATGCAAGTGGTGCATGGTTGAATACGTCTGGCTCTGTTTTGGGGGTTAATAGGTCCAGTCTGGTCAATTGGCTTATGAGCCACGAAAACGACGGCTATTACCGTGGAACACGCTACGATACGCATCTTAGCCAAGAAACATGCATGTATCCAAAGGGTGATCCTCGTTGGGACGGGTATACCGGTATGAACTGCGGCGGATTTGTATCGCATGCATATATGAAAGCGGGCGGTAATTTAGCTCCCATTGCCGCCGAGCAGAGCCATTCCCCTTGGAGTGGAGGTCCCGGAAGGGGCGGCTGCGTTAACGCTTATCGTTGGTACGGCTACGCTATCGATACGTGCGCAAACGTGACTTATTTCAACTCTATTGATGAGTTGTTACGTAGCGGTTTGGCTCGTAAGGGGGACATTGTGTTCTTCAATCCTTACAACCCATATGCGGACGATAGCCACATTGGCTTTTTCTGGGGCAATACGCCTAGTGAAAACTTGTTTTGGCATAGTGACGGTTATGGAAACCGTATTTCTGGTTTGACTGCTTTGAGTCCATCGAAAGTAATATTGATTCGTTAGAATTCCGAGTTGTAGGGGACTCTCTGGGCCCCCTACCTTTTTGACATCTGGTTTGAAAGCTAACTGATGTCGGCATTCTTTGGGGCTAAGAGTAGGGACTAAGAGTCCTTGGTTTCACCCTGCTGGGAAGTTCTTGTTTACATTGTGGTATTGCGTGCAGTTATTTGTCGTCCCAGATGGCATCTTGTCCAGTTGGATGTTCGGAAATCTTTCACAGCCATGCTGTAAGCTAAACGCAAACAAGAACGAATGACGAGGTTTACATGAGCAAACATCTTAAGTTATTTTCGGCATTGTTGGTGCTGATGGTCCTTGCGCCCATTTCTGTGTTTGTTTTCCCCTCGAACGCGGAAGCTGCGCGGTCCCTAGTTGAGAATTCCTGGCGTTATGAGGATGGGCAATTGGTCGCAGAGGATGCTTCTTCCGAAGAAGATGGAATAGCCTTATTGTCCATGGACATTCTTCCCGATGGGGCTACGGCGCAGGGCATCGATGTCAGTGAGCATCAAGGACGTATTGACTGGAATGCTGTTAAGGCTTCTGGTATCGATTTCGCTATTCTGCGTGTTGGGTTTGGCGCTCCATCTTGGGGCGGTCGAGTTGACTATCAATTTAATCGAAATATTTCTGAGTGCGAGCGACTCGGAATTCCCTACGGCGTCTATATCTATTCATATGCTTTTGATAATCAGCAGGCAGCTGATGAGGCATCAATGGTGATCAATTGCCTTTCTGGGCATAATCCAAGATTGCCGGTGTATTACGATCTTGAGGATAATTCGATAATTGCAAATGGACGTCAAACCGGAATTGCATCGAGGGCGCAGGTTTTTTGTAATAGGATTTCTGCCGCAGGATATGAGCCTGGTATTTATGCAAATTTAAATTGGTTTAACAACATTTTGACCGACTCTGTTTTCAAGAGCAGCTCTTGGGACCATTGGATCGCTCAATATAATTCAAAGTGTGACTACATCGGTAATTACAGTATTTGGCAGTATAAGAGCAACGGAAAAGTCCCTGGAATCAACGGCAACGTTGATATGAATTATGCGTATGTAGATGTTTCTCTCTATTATTGGCAGTTAAAAGATAATGCCTGGTATTACGCAAACTCTGACGGTAAGGCATATACCGGATGGTTGTACCTCGGCGGCGCCTGGTACTGGCTCGAGCCCGACGCGGGCGGTGCCATGGCTACCGGCCTTCACGAGTGCAACGGCTCCCTGTACTGGTTTAATTCGTCCGGCGCCATGGCGACCGGGTGGGTCCTCGACGGCGGGACCTGGTACTACGCGACGGGTTCCGGCGCGCTGGCGCGCGGCCCCGTATCC
>CAJLRE010000065.1 GCA_905208975.1 uncultured Collinsella sp.
GCAAAGTAGGGGACGTGGCCCAGGTACGGGCGGCTGTCCGAACGCTCCTCGGCGATGCAGGGGACCTCATCGTAAGTAAGTGAGTCGCTCAGGTGGGCGATGGCCTTGGCGGCAGGAGCGACGAGCATCTTGAGCGGTGCGATAGGCGCCATGGCATCTCCTTTCCTGTATGCGACCCGTGCTTTGGCGCGAATGTATATGCCGCAAGTCTAGCATCCCGCCCAGGAGAGCTTCAAACCACCACAAAGGGGACAGGCACCTTTGTGGTGGTTTTGGCGTTTGCCCAGATGAAACCCGCCAAAATGAACCGGTCACCAGGAGAGGAAATGGCGTTGGGCGAGAATTTGGTTTGTTAAATAGGGTCCCGACCTGGGCTACTTATAGATTGTGGAAAACTCTATTGTCAGATTATGGCGAATGCTGCTGTAGGATTATGACATGCGCTACTACAGCCTATGGCAACGTACCTCATGAGCGCCGGCATGGTGCGAGTTGCCATCGCCACTCGCTACAGCGAGTAGCAGGCGGGCAAAACCACCGCAAAACCGTCGCAAAACCGCGATGAACAACCGCCGCGAAGGGGGACGGGCCCCTTTCGCGGCGGTTTTTTGCCTGCCTGGTGCGTCTCGGATGCAAGTGAGTAGACTTTTTGGGATCTGCCGAGCACATCGCGACAAACGCTCGATAAAACCGCAGGCCAGAGCTGCGGCGTTTTGGGGTGTGCTCGGGATCCCGCCAAAAGCCTACTCACTTGGTTTTCACGGTTAGTAAACCGCCGCGAGGGAAAGCAGCTCCCCCGCGGCGGTCTTAACGTTCGCCCAGATAAAACCTGTCACCACAAGGGGGATGGGCGCCTTTTGTGGTGGTTTTGGTACTTGCTTAGCGGGTTAGCCCTGCGTGTCGCCTCCGTACATGTAGACGATAAAACCGTCGCCGGTGTCTTGACTGTGATCCTCCAGGATGCGCTTCATGTTGAGGTGCTCGTAGAACTGCCAGTCGGAGTTGCAGTCGCTCATCAGGAAGAACTTGGTGCAGCCTGCCTTGGCGAGCTCGGCGCGCGCAAGGTCGATAAGCGCGCGGCCGAGCCCCTTGCCCTGCCACTCGGGCACGATGATGATCAGGTTGAGCTGGCCCTGGGCATACTCGTTGCCTGTGGCGGCAAAGCGATCCGCCGTGGCCTTTTCGCGACTGTCGCCGAAGAGCGAGCCCTCGAGCTTGGCGTCGGCAGCCTTTGCCATTTCGGTTGCCTGGGCGAGCATCTCGTTGTAGCAGGACTCCCACGTGGGGTTGGTGCGCGGCTTGCCGTCCTCGAAGATGCCGATGCAGCAGGCGGCGATAATGCGGCCCTCGGCCTCGGCGACAAGCGCGATAGGTGAGCGTTGCAGCTGCATAGCGATGTTAAAGCGCGCGCAGAAATCGGCAGCTTCGACGTCGCCGCGGTTGCGCAGCGTGTTGCACCACAGCTGGTTGT
Organism: uncultured Collinsella sp.; assembly: GCA_905208975.1. GTDB lineage: Bacteria > Actinomycetota > Coriobacteriia > Coriobacteriales > Coriobacteriaceae > Collinsella. Next base: position 1,472 of record CAJLRE010000065.1, read on the forward strand.
AGATGGCGGCGATGCCGGTCAGGTCGTCGAGCGTGGCGGCGCGCAGGGTTACGTTGTCAAGGCTCATGAAGGCTCCTTCCAAGTTGGGTCAGGCCACCTCTGAGTGTGACATGGCGACATCGTTGCCGCATCAACCATTCGGCAGACGAGCCTCGAATCCTCGGGGACGGAGGGTCCTAAGAAGGAATGAGGGCGGAATTTCGGACACTTGCTCGATGAGAGTGGATAATCTCCCACTTTTAGCGCTGGTATAGGCCAAAAACGGGAGATTATCCACTCTCATTCTGGGTAGTCGTTGGCGACGTTCTTAAACGACCAGTCATTAAAGAACGTCCAATGACTACCCCAAGGAACATCCCAGACTGCCGGCAGAAAAGGAGCGTCCCTAACTGCCGCATCCGGAGCAAGACAACGCCGCAGGTAGAGGACGGACAGCGAGCGGGCCGCATTTGAGACAAGGTGACGTGAAACGAAAGGGCGCTGACCTTCTGGTCGCGCCCTTGAAGTTGAACGTCAGATTGTCCAAATGCGGCCCGCGTAACTAAACCCGCTCCGCGATCTCGTGGATGAGGTAGTCGGTCTTTTCCCAGCCCAGGCACGGGTCGGTGATCGACTTACCAAAGACCCCACCATCGACCGGCTGGTTGCCGTCCTCAAGGTAAGATTCGATCATAAAGCCCTTGACCAGTTTGGAGATGGACTCGTTGCGGCGGCAGCTGTCGAGTACCTCCTTGCAAATACGATACTGCTCAAGCGGTCGCTTGCCCGAGTTGTCGTGGTTGCAGTCGATGACCGCCGCTGGGTTGGCGTAGCCGGCGTGCTCGGTGTAGCGCTCGGCCAGGCGCTCGAGGTGCTCGTAGTGGTAATTGGGGTAGGTGCGCCCATCGAGACCGATGTAGCCACGCATAACGGCGTGCGCGAGCGGGTTGCCATCGCACTCGACCTCCCAGTTGCGGAAGATAAAGCTCTGGTGCGCCTGCGCGGCGTAAATGGAGTTGAGCATAACGGTGGTAGAGCCAGCAGTGGGGTTCTTCATGCCGACGGGTACCGCAATACCGCTCGACACCAGGCGATGCTCCTGGTTCTCGACCGAGCGTGCGCCCACGGCAACATAGCTCAGCAGGTCAACGAGGTACTGGTAGTTGGAGGGGTAGAGCATCTCGTCGGCGGTGAAGAAGCCCGTTTCCTCAATAACGCGCAGGTGCATATGGCGGATGGCTTTGACGCCCTCGAGCAGGTCGTCGGGAGCCTCGGGGTTGGGGTTGTGCAGAAGACCCTTGTAGCCGGTGCCCTTGGTGCGCGGCTTGTTGGTATAGACGCGCGGAATGATGATGAGCTTGTCCTTGACCTCCTCGGCGGTCTTGGCCAGTCGGTTCATGTACTCAAGTACCGAGTCCTCGCGGTCGGCAGAGCACGGGCCGATGATGAGCACCTTACGTGCGTCCTCGCCGGTAAAGACCTTGGCGACTTCGGCATCGAATGCCTGCTTCTTGGCGGTAAGCTCGGCGGAGAGCGGCATTTCCTCGCGGATCTCCATGGGGATCGGCAACCTGCGTTTGAATTCCATGGCCATACGGGGCCTCCTCAATCAATTGATGGCATCGAGAGCATTGTCGAATGCTCGGCATTATCCGCTGTCGCACGCTAAAGTGCAACCCCTCGCCGCCCCGAAACCTACCAAATAGGGACAGGTTTATTTTGGTAGGTTTTATCTGGGGAAACGCCGGCGGATGCCGGGAGGGAGTGGCACTGCGTGGGGCCCTATGGCTGTTGTCGGTTCCCCGGGAAACACCCTGTGGGCAAAAAATGGCAAATATGAGTACTGTTGCTATCTCAGTGCCATATCGTCATCACAAAATAATAGACATAATAGTAAATATGTTCATTAACGTAAGCACATATAAGTCCGCTATTGGGCTGTTTGATCAATTTAGGAGCGCGTGCAAGCCGTGTGAGCAGCATTTGGTGCTGTTTTGGCTGTTACTAAAAAGGTGACAGTACTCATATTTGCCATTTTTTGCCCACGGGGCTTGGAGTGGGCTGTCAATCAGGTCCTAGGGGAGGCAGTTCGAGGCCCAAAGGACACGAAACGGGGGCGCAGTTCATTCTGCGCCCCCGTTTTTGGGTATTGCGGTTGTTTGCCGCCGAATTTACGCCGCTTCGTCGAACTGCGAGTTGTACAGGTCGGCGTAGAAGCCGCCCTGGGCGAGCAGTTCGTCGTGTGTGCCCTTCTCGACGATGTCGCCGTCGCGGATCACCAAGATCACGTCGGCGTTACGGATCGTGGACAGGCGGTGCGCGATGACAAAGCTTGTACGGCCTTGCATCAGCGCATCCATGGCGCGCTGAATGAGCTCCTCGGTGCGGGTGTCCACGTTGGAAGTCGCCTCGTCTAGAATCAGCGCCGGGCGGTCGGCCAAAATGGCACGGGCGATGGTCACGAGCTGGCGCTGACCCTGCGACAGGTTAGTGCCCTCCTCGTTGATCATAAAGTCGTAGCCACCGGCGAGCGTATGGATAAAGTGGTCGCAGCGTGCGGCGCGTGCGGCGGCTTCGACTTCGGCATCGCTCGCATCGGGGCGTCCGTAGCGAATGTTCTCGCGAATGGTGCCGTTAAACAGCCAGGTATCCTGCAGCACCATGGCAAACTCGCCGCGCAGTGCCGCGCGGTCCCAGTCGCGCACGTCGATGCCCTCGACGCGCAGCGAACCGCCGTCCACGTCGTAGAAGCGCTGCAGCAGCTTAATGAGCGTGGTCTTGCCAGCGCCGGTGGGGCCGACGATGGCGATGGTCTGACCGGGCTGCGCCTCGCAGCTAAAGTCGTGGATGATGGTCTTGTCCGGCGTGTAGCCAAACTTGACATGGTCAAACTCCACGTGGCCGGGGCGCTTCTCGGGGATCTGCGCGTCGGCCTTCTGCTCCTCCTCGGGCGCGGCCAAGAACTCAAAGACGCGCTCGGTGGCGGCGGCCATCGACTGCATCGTGTTGCTCACGTTGCCCAGCTGCTGCACGGGCTGCGTAAAGTTGCGAACGTACTGGATAAAGCTCTGAATATCGCCAGGTGTGGCATTGCCGGTCAGCGCGAGCTGCGCGCCCACCACGACGACGCCCACGTAGCCCATGTTGCCCACCAGACTCATAAGCGGCATCATCAGGCCCGACAGGAACTGAGAGCGCCAACCGCTCATAAAGAGGCGGTCGTTCTCTTTGTCGAACTCCTCGATCGAGGCCACGGCGCGGTCGAACACCTGAATGACGTTCTGGCCGGCAAAGTCCTCCTCGATGATGCCGTTGACGGCGCCCAGGACCTGCTGCTGCTCGCGGAAGTACGGCTGCGAGAAGTGAATCATCACGGTCAGGATAATCGCGGCTGCCGGCAGCGTGAGCACGGTGACGCCGGTGAGCGGCAGACTGATCGACAGCATCATGACGAGCACGCCGATAATCTGCGTCACCGATGTGATGAGTTGCGTCACGCTCTGGTTGAGTGACTGACCCAGCGTGTCGACATCGTTGGTGATGCGGCTGAGCACGTCGCCCTTGCTGTGGCCGTTGAAGTAGCTCATCGGCACGACAGCGATCTTGGCGGCGATCTCCTTGCGCATGCGATAACAAATCTTTTGCGTGACGCCGGTCATGAGCCAGCCTTGGATCAGGCTGCAGGCAGAGCTCGCCAGATACAGACAGAGCAAAAAGCCGAGCGTCTTGGCGATCCAGGCAAAGTCGACATCGCCGGTGCCGTTGACCTTGGCAACCAAGCCCTCGAACAGCTTAGTCGTAACCTGGCCAAGCACCTTGGGCCCCACAATGTTAAAGATGACCGAGCACACGGCAAAGGCGACGGCGGCAAACACGGCAATCTTGTGCTGGCCGATATAGCCGAGCAGCTGCCTCATGGTGCCCTTAAAGTCCTTGGCCTTTTCGCCGCGGCCCATGCCACCCATGCGGCCCATGGGACCGCGCTGGCGGGTGGGCTTGGGAATCTGAGTCTTGGTTTCGTCTGCCATTAGCGCTCGCCTCCTTCCATAACGGCTTCAATCTCTTCTTGGGTAAGCCCCAGCTCCTCGGCGGAAAGCTGTGACTGTGCGATCTCCAGGTACGCCGGGCAGCTGTGCAGCAGCTCCTCGTGCGTACCGGTGCCCACCACGTGGCCGTCGTCGAGCACGATGATCTGGTCGGCGTGCATGATGGTCGCGATGCGCTGGGCCACGACCACGAGTGCGGCGTCGGTAACGTTTTTGGCCAGCTCCTCGCGCAGGCGAGCGTCGGTCTTGTAGTCGAGTGCGCTAAACGAGTCATCGAACACCACGACCTCGGGCTTTTTGGCCAACGCGCGGGCGATGGCCAGACGCTGGCGCTGACCGCCCGAGACATTGGAGCCGCCCTGGCTGATGGGGGAGTCGTAGCCGCCCTCGCGCTCGGCGATAAAGTCCTCGGCTTGGGCGATGCGTGCCGCCCGGTGCATGTCATCATCGCTCACCATGTCGCCGGCAAACTTGAGGTTGCTCTCGACGGTGCCCGAGAACAGGCGACCCTGCTGCGGGATGTAACCAATGCGGTGGCGCAGCTCGGAAAGGGTCATGTCGCGCACGTCGATGCCGTCGAGCGAAATGCTGCCGCCCGTGACGTCGTACAGGCGCGGAATCAGCTGCACGAGCGTGGACTTGCCCGAACCCGTTGAGCCAATGATGCCGAGCATCTGGCCGGCATGCGTGGTGAAGTTCACGCCGCTGATGACATCGGCGCGGGCATCGGGGTACTGGAAGCTCACGTCGCGGAAGGTGAGCTCACCGCGCGGCGCGCTGGCTGCGGGCAGTTTGGGCGAGGCAGGGTCGTTGATGCTCGTGGGGCAGGTGATGACCTCTTCCACGCGCTCTGCTGCGACCTCGGCGCGGGGCAGGATAACCGAAACCATGGTGAGGATCATGAACGCCATGACGATCTGCATGGTGTAGGAGATGAACGCCATCATGTTGCCGACCTGCATCACGCCGTCGGACACGCCCTGCGCGCCAAACCAGACGATAAGCACGGTGATGCAGTTCATGACGAGCATCATGAGCGGCATCATAAAGCTCATGGCGCGGTTGGTGTAGAGCTGCGTGGTCATCAGGTCGAGGGACGCCTGGTCAAAGCGCTCGAGCTCATGCTCCTCGCGGTTAAACGAGCGGATGGGCATAAGGCCGTCGAGCAGCTCGCGGGCGGTAAGGTTCACGCGGTCCACAAAGCTCTGCATCTTTTTGAACTTGGGCATGGTGAGGCCCATAAGCACGCCGACGACGGCCGAGACCGCGATGATGGCCACGGCGATGGTCCACTCCAGGCCGGTGTGGTTGGCCAGGACGCGCATGACGGCGACGATGCCCATGACGGGCGCCATGAGGCACATGCGGATAAACAGGGTTGCGGCCATCTGAATCTGCTGAATGTCGTTGGTGCAGCGAGTGATGAGCGAGGCCTGGCTAAACTTGCCCACCTCGGCCGGCGAGAAGTGCATGACCTTGTTGAAGGTCTCGCGGCGCAGGTCGCGTGCGATGGAACAGGCGGTGCGCGAGGCCACGGCGCCGGTTAGGATGGTGGCGACCAGTGAGATCAGGCACAGACCAAACATCGTGGTCGCCATGCGGCCCAGGTAGGCGTTCTGCACGTCGGCGGGGTCGATGCCCTGCGCCTTGTACTCATCCTGCACATAGCTCACGGCGCGCTGAGTGACGATGGAGCCCGACATGGAGCCCATTTTATCCGCCATTTGGTTGGCGCCCTCGACGAGCTTGCTTTGGTCTACCAGACCGCCCTCGATGCCCAGACGCAGACTCTTCATGGTGATCTTGCCGCCGTCGGCATCAATCTGCTTTTGCATGTTTTGCGCCGCTGTGGCCTTCTGCTGCATCTCGGCGAGCTGCTCGGGCGTCATTGTCGCCATCTGCTCGGGGGTGGGCATGGCCTGGGCGCCGCCGCCATTGCTTGCCTCGGTGGATGCGCCGGTCATGTCGCCCATGGAGCTGGCGTCGATGCCCTGGTTGAGAGAAAGGACGACGGTCTCGGGCAGGCTCATAATGTCGGCAATCTTGCCGCCATCGGCACGCTCTTCCTCGGTGCCCTTGTACGTTCGAATGCCGTTTTTGTCAGCCTTGCTAAACACGGCCTCCACAGCTTTGGCGTCCTTGGTGCTCATAAAGAGCTCAAGGTCATCGAGTGATTCGGCACGAATGGTGTCGGGCACGGGCGAGGCGATGCCGCCTTGCTGTACGCCCACGTCGACGATGTCGCTCATGTAGGTAGGCAGTGCCAGATCGGCGTTGCAGCTGATTACGATAAGTACGATAGCTGTGAACAGTGCCAGGACATGCTTTTTAAAGAGCTTGAGAATCCTCACTCGGCATCTCTCCTTTCTTGATTGCGGTCGATAATTTCGTTGAAACGCCTTAGAAGGCGCACCATCTCTTGGGTATCTGTTTCGCCGAGCTGCTCGAGGAAGGCCGCGGTGCGCTCCTCGAATTCCCGACGTTTGATTTCGAGATTCTGGAATCCCTTATCGGTCATCGTGACGTGTACACGACGACGGTCGGTCTTTGAGTGCTCGCGCTCGACCCAGCCCTTGGCTTCGAGAGTGCGTAAGATATTGGCGATGCGGGCACTCGAGACCCAGGCGCGATTTGCGAGTTCGCTCGGCGTGAGCGAACCGCCAGCGAGCATGAGGGCGCGCATGACGGCCATCTCGCCGCCGAGAGCTTTGTCCGCAAAGCGCGAAATGCGCTGATGCATGCTGCCAAACTCAGTTAAAAGCTGACGCCCAAGCTCATGGAAATCGGTATCTTCCACCGAAAACCCCTAACACTAGAAACTATTTTCGGTGAAAGATGATACCCTTGCACGCGTACCCTATGCGGTAGATTTTGGGACATGTCCCAAAAAACTACTTGGCCGCTAGGCAATATAAAGAGCGCATAAAGACTTAAAATCATTCAATTGCTGAAGCGTTTCAAAGAACTATTATGCACGCGGTTAGGCGAGGGGTTGTCACCACCATGACGACTAGGACTCATATAATCGCCACGTGCGATGCTCCAACTTCCCGCAAGGAGACACCTGAATCAAGGGGGTTGGAGTCATGGCATTTGACTTCACGGGTAAAACCGCGATCGTTACCGGTGGCACTCAGGGCATTGGCCTCGAGATCGCCAAGGGCATCGTCGCGGGCGGCGGACATGTCGCGCTCATCGCAAGGAACGCTGCTAAGGGCGAGGCCGCTGTGGCCGAGCTTGGCGAAGGCAACAAGTTCTACCAGCTCGATGTTGCCGATGCGCCCAAGGCGCGCGAGACCGTCGAGCAGATTTTCACGGACCTGCCGCAAACCAACATTCTGATCAACTGCGCTGGCGTCATCAGCACCAAGAAATTCGACGAGATTGATGACACCGAGTGGCGTCGCACCATCGACATCAACCTCAACGGTACCTTCACTATGATGAACGCCGTGTATCCGCACTTTAAGGCGGCCCATGCCGGCACTATCGTCAACGTGAGTTCCGTTGCGGGCAAGATCGGTGGCGGCCTGCTCGGCACAGCCGCCTACGCCAGCTCCAAGGCCGGTGTTAACGGTCTAACCAAGGCAGTCGCCAAGGAAGGCGGCAAGTTTGGCGTCCGCTGCAACGCCGTGTGCCCGTCACTTACCCTTACCGATATGACCTCGATTCTCTCTGACGAGAACTCTCAGCGCATCATCAACGGTATTCCCCTGGGCCGCGCTGCCCAGGCTAGCGAGCCTGCGCAGATGGTGCTGTTCTTCGCTTCCGACCTCGCCAGCTTCGTGAACGGCGAGATCGGTGACTGCGACGGCGGCATCGTCCTGGACGGGTAATACCCCGCGACGTTTATTCGGCGACGGCTCCTGCGACTCGGGACCGTCGCCTTCTTTCTGACAAAGGCGCGTGCGACTACGATTCGCATGCATCCAAAGGAGATATATATGAGTGAATCGACTGCGGTGGAGGCGCCGGCGGCAAAGGAGCCGTTCTTTAAGATGTCCTCCATCCCGGGTGCCAATATTTTGGTGCCGCTTTTGTTGGGCTGCCTGCTCAACACGCT
>CAJLRE010000066.1 GCA_905208975.1 uncultured Collinsella sp.
TGCATGGACGAACGTGCGAAACAGATTCTTGGCAAGCGAGTCGAGCAGACGCGCAAGGACCTTGGTATCTCCAAGGTCGATTTTTGTGTGGCGACAGGAATCAGCCGACCCTACCTCGACCGAATCGAAGATGGGACGGCAAATTTCACGCTCAAGGTTCTATTTAAGATCGCGCCCGCACTCGGCATGACGGTATCAGAGCTTCTCGAGGGCATCGAATAGGGGATACCCGTCGACAACTGAATTACGCCATCGGGATGCGGTCGTGGTTGACTTGGCTGTAGAACAGGCGCTGGATCTCGGCGGCATCGCGTGACTGGCCGAGCGCCCACATGGTCTTGGCCACGAGCGTCTCGGTGGTCATGTCGTCGCCGCGCAAAATGCCCGGATGATCGGCGTAGGCACGGCCGACCTCATAAACACCCAGATCAAGGCCCTCTTCGGGGACCTGCGTGGTCATAACGACGGTGCGGCCCGAATCGACCCAGCGGAAAATCGCCTCTTGGAACGACTCGCCCGACTCGCCAAACTCGGGGATACCGCCAATGCCAAAGGTCTCAAGGATTACAGCGTCGTAGCTATCGGCAAGGGCGTCGAGGATGCCCGGGTTTACGCCGGGCGTGAGCTTGAGTACAAATACGCGCGGGTCGATGCTGTCGTAGAAACGCACCGGGTTTTCGCCCTGATGCGTGCCGTGAAGCCCGTTGCGCACGATGCGGTCGTTGCGGATATAGGCGATGGGCGGATAGTTGACGCTAATGAACGCGTTAAAGCTCATGGTGCGCTGTTTGCGGGCGCGCGTACCGGCAATGGCTACGCCGCCAAACACGATTGAGACGTCGTGCGAGTGCTCGTCGAGCGCATAGAGCAGGCTCTGGTACAGGTTGAGCTTGGCGTCGGTAAAGGGATTGCCCATGGGCTTTTGCGAGCCGGTGAGTACGATAGGCTTGGGGCTGTCCTGAATCAGATAGGAAAGCGCCGCCGCGGTGTAGCTCATGGTGTCGGTGCCGTGCAGAATCACGAAGCCGTCGTGGTCGGCATAACCCTCGACGATGACGTCGCGGATACGCATCCAGTCACTGGGGCGCATATTGGTGCTGTCGATGTTCATGGGCTGCACGACGTCGAGCTCGCAGAGGCCCGAGATCTCGGGGACGCTCTGGGCGAGCTCCTCACCGGTCAGGGCGGGGGAGAGGCCGTTGCCGTCCTCGGTCGATGCGATGGTGCCGCCCGTGGCGATGAGAAGGATGCGCTTCATGCTGGTATTCCTATCGTATTTGCCGCCGCAAAGGCGGAGTCGTTCGGCAGTATTGTGGCACAGGGCGTCCAATGTTCAAACGTATTACATCATCTGCAACGTTTAGTAACACTTCAATTGCCGTCAAATAAGGGCCCAGGTCGTGCGTTTGCCGTGCGCTGATGGCCGCGAGGGACGAGAAACCCCATATAACGTGTACACTATGGAAGTTATTTTCGTTCATTCACGCGGGTGGGCACCGGCTCCCCGCCAACAAGAGGGGGAAACCATGGATCAAAAGGCTTCCGCAAAGGTCCTCGTACTCGACTTTGGTGCGCAGTACGGTCAGCTCATTGCCCGTCGCGTCCGCGACCTCAACGTGTATTCCGAGATCGTTCCCTGCGACATCTCGGCCGATGAGATTCGCGAGATGAACGCCTCTGCGCTCATCCTTTCTGGCGGCCCGGCCTCTGTGTACGCCGAGGACGCTCCGTCCATCGATCCTGCCATCTTTGACCTGGGCCTTCCCGTCCTGGGCTTCTGCTACGGCCATCAGATCACGGCCGTGACGCTCGGCGGCAAGGTCGGGCACTCCGAGGTGGGCGAGTACGGCCGCGCCACTATTACGCGCACTGCCGGCGCCAAGCTCTTTAACTCCACGCCTATGGAGCAGACCGTGTGGATGAGCCACCGCGACGCCGTGTCCGAGGTGCCCGAGGGCTTTACCATTACCGCCAGCACCGACGTATGCCCGGTTGCCGCCATGGAGTGCGTCGAGCGCAAGATTTTCACCACGCAGTTCCACCCCGAGGTCAAGCACTCCGAGTACGGTCAGCAGCTGCTGAGCAACTTCCTGTTTGAGATCTGCGGCCTGGAGCCCAACTGGAGCATGGACAACCTGGTCGAGACCATGACGGCCGAGTTCCGCGAGAAGGTCGGCGACGACCGCGTGATTCTGGCCCTGTCCGGTGGCGTCGACTCCTCCGTCGTGGCTGCGCTGGGCGCTCGCGCCGTGGGCAAGCAGATGACCTGCGTGTTCATCAACCACGGTCTGCTGCGTAAGGGCGAGCCCGAGCAGGTAGAGGAGGTCTTCACCAAGCAGTTTGACGTCGACTTTATCCACGTCCACGCCGAGGACCGTTATGCCGAGCTTCTGGCCGGCGTGACCGAGCCCGAGGAGAAGCGCCGCATCATCGGCACGCAGTTCTGGAAAGAGTTCTTCGCCGTGGCGCAGCAGCTCGAGTGCGACGGCAAGCCGGTCAAGTACTTGGCTCAGGGCACCATCTACCCCGACATCATCGAGTCCGGCGCTCGCAAGACGGGTGGCAAGACGGCCACCATCAAGAGCCATCACAACCTGATCCCGTTCCCCGAGGGCGTGCACTTCGACCTTATTGAGCCGCTCGACCACTTCTTTAAGGATGAGGTCCGTGCGCTTGGTCTGGCGCTGGGCCTGCCGGGTCACATCGTGTTCCGCCAGCCTTTCCCGGGCCCGGGTCTGGCCATCCGCATCATCGGTGCGGTCGACAAGGAGAAGCTCGAGATCCTCAAAAACGCCGACGCCATCGTGCGCGAGGAGCTCGACGCCTACAACCAGCGCCTGTTTGAGCAGACCGGAGAGCGCAACTCCGAGCACAGCTGCTGGCAGTATTTCGCCGTCCTGCCCGACATTAAGTCCGTCGGCGTTATGGGCGACGAGCGCACCTACCAGCGCCCAATTATCCTGCGTGCCGTCGAGTCCAGCGACGCCATGACCGCCGACTGGGCCAAGCTGCCCTACGACGTCCTGGCCCGCATCTCCGGCCGCATCGTTGCCGAGGTCCCTGGCGCCAACCGCGTATGCTACGACATTACGTCCAAGCCGCCCGCGACCATCGAGTGGGAATAGTAAATAGCCCTTTGCGAGGGAGGTCGGAAACGGCCTCCCTCGTTTTTTATTTGCCTGCCATGGGTGCGTGTGTGCTGTGGTGTATGTGGTACATACAAGCCTGTCGTTCAATCTCTCAAGCTGTTTAGCTGGGATGATTGTTTGCTGGTACGTTTTAAAGTGCTTTCAATTACCGAAGCAACGCCATCAATTTATTTCTAATTAATGCTGACCAGCAGATTGCTTTCTCCCGCAAGAGGTCGCTCGGACTGGTACTCAAAATGTACTCACGACGTTTTGAGTATCGATTTGCTGGTACTCACAGACGGTAAAAACGGGTGTCAACCTCGATATATTCGTTATCCCCTTCGAATCGTCAACGAATACTGAAAAGTGATTGAGTGCTACATAGCTCAAAATTAGTCTACGTAATTACGTAATTACGTATTCTGCCGTAAAATGATTTCGGTCAATTAAGGAACGTAGAACAGGTCAATTCGGAGGGGCGACCATGGAGGAAGATCAGGCTGTTCAGGCCGAAAAGGAGCTGGATAAGTTCACGCTCTCGATAACCCGTGAGGATAAGCGGGCTCTTAAGTCCTATGCCGCGCGCCAGGATAAGACGGTGGCTAAAGTCCTGCGCGAATGGATTGACGAGAAGTGTAAGGGGGAGAAGTGATGTCTCAGACGACGCAAGCAGTCGTTCAGAACCTTGTTGATCGCGCTGTCAAGCTGGGCGATCGTCAGCTCGCTGCCGACATCCGCGCCTTTGCGGCGCAGCGCCAGTTTGGGCTTGTATTTGAACACAACCGTCCAGAACGACTTCGCCTTTATGGCAAGCCTATCATGAAGGGCGATGTCGTACGGGTGCTTCCCGAGCGTGGTAAAAAAGAGGACTCTAACTCCCAACTGCTATGGTTGGTAAATACCGTTCGGGGGGGGGGTTGCTGATCTAAAGCCATATCAATCGCCCTCATATGACGAAAACGAATGCGAGCCCCGCTCCGTTGCCGTCAACGATGTCGTGCCTGTTGCTGAATATGACCAGCCGATTTATGCTGGCCTCAAAGAGACTGGGCGTGTCGAGCGCGGTGGCGATAAGCCCTATCAAGTAGTCATTAACGGCGAAAACTACCATGCTCTTGAAGCCTTGGCCTTTGCCTATGCAGGCAAAGTGGACTGTATATATATTGACCCACCCTATAACACCGGTGCCCGCGACTGGAAATATAACAACGATTACGTCGACGGCTCCGACGCCTATCGTCACTCCAAATGGCTCGCCTTCATGGAGCGTCGCCTCAAGCTCGCCAAGCAGCTGCTCAATCCCAACGATTCCGTACTTATCGTCACAATCGATGAGAAAGAATACCTGAGACTGGGTTTGCTGCTGGAAAACGTATTTCCCGGAGAGCGAATTCAAATGATCAGCAGTGTTATTAACTCTGCCGGCGTATCACGCGGGGACTCTTTTTCCCGCAGCAATGAATACTTGTTTTTCGTCATGTTCGGATCCGCCGCACCGCGCAAACTTGTCTTGCCAGACGAATGGCACGGAAAAGTGAAGAATAAAAAACAAATTCTGACTTGGAATCAGCTCGCCAGAGCTGGCACCAATTCACGCCGCGTCGACAGACCCAACCTTTTTTATCCCATTTATGTAGCGGAAGACGGCAGTCATATCGTTGAAATCGGAGAGCCCGTTGCCCCAGATACGCCGCGCGATAGCATACTCCCACTTCCGGGCACCCGCGTAATATGGCCAATAAAGGCGAATGGAGTCGAGGGCAATTGGCAAGTGAGCCCCGCCAAGCTGCGCTCTCTCTACAAACGTGGATTTGTGAAACTCGGAAAGCTAACAGAGAAAGGAATGCGTCTAACCTATCTCAAGGCTGGAGAGGTCAAAAAAATCGAATCTGGCGAGGTCGCTATTGTTGGTCGCCGAGCGGACGGTTCAGTAATACCGGATGAAAACGCTAGCGAGCAAGGATATATCCCTGGAAGTCAATGGGATATTCCCTCTCACAACGCAACGTACTACGGGTCGCGTTTACTCCTCTCAATGATGCCTGATCGCAAGTTTCCTTTCCCCAAATCTCTCTATGCTGTCGAAGACACCATTCGTTTTTTCGTCGCAGACAAGCCTAATGCTCTTGTGGTTGACTTCTTTTCCGGCTCAGGCACAACGGCACATGCCGTCATGCGACTAAATAATCTAGACGAAGGCCATCGCAGGTCCATCAGCGTTACAAACAACGAAGTCTCCGATGAAGAAGCGAAAAGGTTAATTAAACGAGGTCTGCGCCAAGGCGATCCCGAGTGGGAAGCTCAGGGCATTTGCCAGTACATAACCAAGCCGCGTCTCACGGCGGCCATCACGGGCAAGACGCCCGCGGGTGACCCCATCAAGGGCGACTATAAATTTACGGACGAGTTCCCCATGGCCGACGGGTTCGAGGAGAACGCGGTCTTCTTCGACCTCACCTACGAGGACCCCGATGCCGTTGAGCTTGGTGTGGCGTTTGAGGAGATCGCACCTTTGTTGTGGCTGCGCGCCGGCGCCCGCGGACGCGCCATCGAGCATGAGGAGCCGGGCTACGCCATCTCCGACACCTATGCCGTGCTCTTCGATTTCGCCACCGTCGGCGATTTTGTCAAGGCACTTAAGGGCAGTCCCGAGGTTGTCTGCGCGTTTGTGATCACCGACGATACGGCGCGCTTCGCTGGGGTCAGGGCCCAGCTCCCCGGACTCGACATGGTCCGTCTTTACGAGAACTATCTGCAATCATTCAAGATTGCCGCCGAGGATGCGGTGAGGTAAATATGAGGGTCGAACTTAAGGAATTCCAGGCCGGGGCTGTCGCTGCCTTGGCAAACAGGTTGCAGTCGATGCGTCGCCGCTATGAGCGGGACGGCGAACTGTCTTCGGTGTGCCTCGCATCTCCCACGGGCTCGGGCAAGACGGTCATGTGCGCGGCAGCCATCGAAGCGCTCTTCTTCGGAGACGACGATCTGGGCCTCGTTCCCGACGAGAACGCCGTGGTCCTTTGGCTCTCGGATTCCCCGAGCCTGAACGAGCAGACGAGCGTGCGTTTCTCAAACGTGGCGGACAAGCTGGCAGACAGCATCCTTGACAGGCGCCACCTGGTCACAATTACCAACGACTTCGGAGCCGCGCACGACATTCTCGAGCCGCGCCACGTCTATTTCCTCAGCAAGGACCTACTCAGTAAGAACGGCCTGCTCACCAAGGGTAGTGAGGCCAACTCCGGCCGCGTGTTCTGGGACATCCTTGACCGCACCATCAGGGATCCGGAGCGTAACCTCTATCTGTTCATAGACGAGGCTCATCGCGGTCTGGGGGCCAATGCCTCGAGCGAGCGCGGCACCGCGACGATCTACGCCAGCCTCATTGATGGGCTCGACGGCCGTGCAGCGATGCCCATCGTCGTCGGGGTCTCTGCCACGCCGCAGAGGTTCGAGGCGGCCATGGACCAGCGCGCCGATCGCGTGCGTATGCCAAAGGTCGCTGTGACCCCTCGCGAGGTTCAGGAGTCAGGTCTGCTCAAGGACATCATCGAGTTGCGCGTGCCAGAGAAGGACGACCCTGTCGAGCACCAGTACCTCACTATGGCGTGCGAGCGCTATGCCTTGGCCTGCCGCGAGTGGGGCGAGTACTGTGCCCGTGAGGGCGAGAGTCCCGTCAACCCGCTGCTGCTCATCCAAGCGGCGGACAACGCGAGCAGCTCGGCCCTGGCTGAGATGTGCGACCAGATCACGGGCCTGGTCCCCGGCCTTTCCGAGGCGATGTCGTTCGCCAACGTCTTCGGCGAGCATAAGGACATCGCGGCGGGAAAATACCTCATTCCCTATGTCGAGCCCGAGTTCGTTCAGGACGCCTCGCGCATTCGCGTGCTCTTCGCCAAGGAGGCTGTCTCCAACGGATGGGACTGCCCGCGAGCGGAGGTCATCTTCTCGCAGCGCAGGCGTTCGGACTCGACCTATATCGCACAGCTCGTGGGACGTATGGTACGCACTCCACTTGCGCGGCGCATCGAATCCGATGATCTTTTGAACTCAGTCGCCTGCTACCTGCCCCAGTTCAATCCCGAGAGCACTCAGGACGTGGTCGACTACCTCATGGGCCGCAAGGACGACATGGGCGAGAGCTCAATCGGCAAGCAGAACATCGTTCTCAACCCCGTGACTATCACGGCGGCTGTGCCCAAGTCCGAAGCCGACTATCAACAGGAGCTCAAGGCGTACGAGGAGAACGAGAAGGCCATCGAGACGGCGCGGCAGGCACAACCCGGCTACCAGGCGTCGCTTGCCGGCATCGCGATTCAGGAGCCGTTGGACATGCAGGGAGCGCAGCCCTCGCTTGCCTCGGCGGTCAGGCCCGTCGACGTCCCGGCGCCAGAAGCGGAGCTGGCGCCTCAGCCCGCAACAGGCAACTACGTTGCAGCGTCTGCCCCGCAGCAACTTGCGACACCTGAGCCAAGTTCCGCACGGACCGAGCCGACCCAGCCCGTCTCGATCGTAATACCCGTGCCCATGGCAAAGCCCAAGCCGCCCACCAAGCGCGAGCAGTCTTTCACGCATCAGGAGTGGCAGGGCATCCGCACAGCCTTCGATTCCATTCCCGTGCAGCGCATTCCGAAAAAGGCCAGGAACGAATTCCAGAGCCTGGTTAAGACGGCGACTCTGCTTGTCGAGACTGGCCTCGATGTCAATGCCGCGGCCGGCGTGAAAAAACAGTTCGTCCAGAAGCTCAAGGGATACATCGTTGCTAACGAGGACGAGTACCGCGAAGCCAAACACGACGTAGAGGTTGCCGAGACCGTCAAGATCACGCTCGACAAGCTCAACGAGACCGAGGACCAGGAGCAGGAGGAGGCCCGCACGGACGCCGAAGGCCTCAGAAAGGCCGCCCGCGACGCCGACATGCATTTCACTAAGGAGTTTGCGAATGAGTATCGTCGCGCCAACTTCAAGGAGCTTGGGCGGCCCGAGTGCGACCTGCGCCTTGCCGCAGCGGTGCGCACGCAGACCATCGTTGATGCGCTCGAGGGCTGGGCGGCTCAATGCCGAAAGGAATACTTCGATAAGGTCGATGGATCTGGCGATTATGACTACCTTAACGACGCGGCAAAGCAGCGCTACGACGAGCTGGCCCGTGAAACCGAGGGCAAGCGCCTCACAAAGATAGAGTGGCCCACGTCTACCAGCACGTCGGACGACTTCGCTAAATATCCGTGCCATATCGTGCAGAAAGAGGACGGCCTCTGCCCGCTCGACCTGAACCCGGCGGAAGACTATATCGTTAGGAACGAATTGGCAAAGAATCGCACGGTTGCCTTCTATCGCAATCCGTCGGGCAGCATGTCTGCTAAGGCGTTTTCGATTCCGTACATGTCTTCGGTGGGACGCAAGGCCCTGCATCCAGACTTCCTCTTCTTCGTGAAGGATGCAGCGGGCGTCATCAGGCCGTCCATCGTTGACCCTCATGGCGAGTTCCTCGGCGACACGCTAGCAAAGCTTAGGGGCTATGTGACCTATCTGCGCGATTATCCCGATGTGTTCAAGCAGGTACTCTTCGTTGGGGATATGGGCGAGGGCGTGTACAAGGTGCTCAACCTCTTGCGATCCGATGTGCAGGATGCCGTGATGAGCTACAGCGATGTCGACTGTAAGGCGCTCTTCTACGGCTCCTTCGCAAACGACTATCACTAGGATTGTCGGGATTTGCCCGTCAGGCGTCTCGGATCATATACCAGAACCGAATTAGTAAGGCTCGCTAAGGCGGCCGTCCGTTAGGGGCGGCCGCCTCTCTTCAGTCTTGACCAATGATTTCAAGCGTTTCGGTGGCATTCGCCGGTCATGACCTCGTATCCGTTACGTGGGTGGCACCTCCGCTACGCCGCGTCAAGGGGCCCATGAGACCCCGCACAAACCTCCGCTCCGCTCCGGTTGGTGGAGGTCGTCATGGACCCCCTTGACCCGTCTTCGCTCCGGTGCGGCTTTGCGGGGAGCAAAGCCGACGACGACGCGCGGCGTCGCCATTCGGCTTTGCCCGCAAGGGCGAGATGTTCAGGGCAACGTGCCCGGAAACGGAGGAAGACATGCGGGAGCTGATGACGAGGGAGATTGCGGAGGAGCTACCGAGGCTCTATGAGCAAGACGGTTCGGAGGACCCCACGGTATACGTCCACTACTTCTCGTGCGTGAACGGATGGGACTGGTGGCTGCTCGAGTTCGACGGC
>CAJLRE010000067.1 GCA_905208975.1 uncultured Collinsella sp.
CGACTTAGTTCTTCCCATCAGCGTACAAATCTTACATATCAGCCACAGCCTGCCCGTCTCTACACCCTTGTTTCAACAAATCACAATTAAAAGCTCTGCATACATTTTGAATATTTCTGTTTTGCCTGTTCGACCTTCTGGCTTTCTGCTTCCGGTGTTGGATAGAAGCCTCTTGTATGCATCATTTCAAATACCTCCTGCTGGATTGCATGTTCTTTTGCAAGGCAGTCAAGAAGAGCTTCCCTTACTTCCTTGTGTACACATTCGTTAGAGAATGTGTTGTAATTGTCTGTAGCTGCCTTTTCAGCAGTTAAAGCATCTGCTAATACTTCTTTTTCTGTATAGATCTGTTCCATAATAATCTCCATTCTGCAGCCATTTTCTAATGCCGGAGGAATCGCAGGCCAAATGTCATATTTGGTCTTTGCGATATGGGCTGCCTTGTGATGCCTGCGGCATAAATAACAGGTTTAATAATTCATTAGTCATTAAGATATGAGTATAAAGAACGAAAATGCTCCTTATGCTTATCAGAGATAGACATAAATTTGTCTTTTACCTGTTCGTCAGTGCTATGCTGTGCTAACATCTGGAATTTCTTAATCAAAAGTTCTTCTTCTGAAAGTAATTCATTAAGTGCTGATAATTCTTTTTCTGATACAATCATGTGAATCCTCCATTCTTATAAGGCAATGAACCGCTTTATAAATTAGTTTTATAAACTATAACGGTAAAGGTGTGCATAAAATATTTTCTTATACAGAACTGATGTCTGAATTGATATGATTTTATGAACAGTAATAGAATGTGCAGCATCGGTTAATAATATTCATAAATAAATATAAAGATCTGTAAAATTGCTTATTTTGAACACTTTTTCACTTGTTTTTAACAGTGAATACAGTTATTATAATCTTATATAAATATATTTTATAAAAGTAAAGATGAAATGGGCTGAGTGTGAAAAACCGCCTGTGGAATGGAGGTTAGTATGTTGTATAAGAATCCAATTATTCCGGGATATAATCCCGATCCTAGTATCTGCCGTGTCGGTGATGATTTTTATCTTGTTAATTCTACGTTTGAATTTTTTCCGGGAGTGCCTATATATCACAGTAGGAATCTTGTGAATTGGGAGCTTAAGGGATATTGTCTTAACAGGCGTTCACAGCTTGAACTGGAGGGCTGCCGTAATTCGGGGGGAATATATGCTCCGACAATACGCTATCATAAAGGAATGTTTTATATGATAACAACTAATGTGACCGGCAGAGGTAATTTTGTAGTTCATACAGATAATATTGAGGGAGACTGGTCAGAGCCTGCATGGATAGACCAGGGCGGAATTGACCCGTCATTATTCTGGGATGATGATGATACCTGTTATTACTGTTCAACCGGGGTATTGGACGGTGTAAGAGGAATAGTGGCATTTGCAATTAATCCGATGACAGGTGAGATTAGTTCTGATAAGCACCTAATAAGCGAGGGATGTGTATTCATTCTGCCATCCAGGCTTGAGCCACTTATAGACAGTCGGACGGGACACCCCAGCGACGCGAGCTAGCGCCGACATACTTAAACCAGGGTTCTCAGCCGCAGTTTTCCAAACCTGCACGGCCTTCGTCGGCGCTCCATCTCGGTTGCCGTTATCCCACCAATTCGTGCCATGGGCCTTCTGATTCAGGTCCCTTGTCATGCGGGCCTTTTCAAGAGACAAATCCTTCGGGAGTCTCTTGTCTGGCGGATTACTACCATGTCCCATCTTCTCACCATATGAGACAGCGGCCTTTCGCTCGCAGAATCCCTGAGTGTAACGACGCGCCCGCCCAGCCGCTGAGCCGCCCTCAAACGCCTCCAGAGCCGCCGCCACGTCGTTAGCGGTAAACCTGTTGCTTGGCTCTACCGAAAGGGCGTCAAATCGATCAAGAAGGCCGTATGCATCGTCCTCAAGCTCGTCGTAAGAAACGCCACACTTGTTAGCCATGACAGCAAGATAGAAGATGCACCAATAACGGTGATCAACTGATGCCTGATCCCTGATGACGCTCAAAACCCGATCGTAGCCGGCACGGCCATACGTCCACCCTCCGCGCGGCTCGTCGTTAACAACGCACCTTTCATACCACTCGGGCCACAATTCTTTTGCCCGGGCGATCGGAGTCTTCTTGCGGGCCTCCTGCGTAAGCTCTCGAAGAGCTGCAAGACCATCCATATCCTTCTTGCCCAGCAGCTTTGGAACAAAAGACAGCAGATAGGGGATTGTAGCAGGCGGGGTCGCATCGTGAGAAAAACACTCGGCAACATACGGCTGCTTAATCTTTGGATTGCCGATGTCTCCATTGAGCTTCGTGGCGCTTCCGACCATCCGGAAACCTTGGAAGATGCCCTGAGTCTGCTTCTTGTCTGGGTCGCTGGCGCTTGTGTTGGCGTTCCAAACTCGGTCGGTCAGCTCGCGCTTGAGGACCTGTAGACCAGTGACGTAGCGGGTCATAAGCGGCACTGGATGTTCGAGAAGGTAAACGACGTGAAGGCCTGTCCCTGAGCTGACGAGATAGTTGGCATAGGGAATTGCACCACGCTCCATCTGGTGGAGCAAGTTATCAAGCTCGCGTTCGCCAACGTAATCGAGATCGATCATGATGGCATGCAAGTATCGGGCATTACGGCTGCTGCGACTCTTGCCGTAATAGCTGACCGGAGCCAGAAACATAAACGTGTTCTGCTCAATCGACAGCTTTCGAAGCTCTTCAAGTTCTTCAAGACCGTCATGAAGCGTGTATCGATGCATAATGCGTTTTACAAGTTTGTTGCCCTTTGGGTCGACTCCTCGTTCTATCTCCTTACCGGTGTCCTCAAGAACAATGACATTGGGCTTGCCATCGGAATCGTTACCCTTCTTCTGGAGAGTCCCATCAGGAAACATAGCGTGATAAAAGGTGTCGGGATCGCAGTAGCTCCAACCCAAACGATAGGCATCAAACAACTTCTCGTTTCTCACCTGATTTGCATGGCGCTCATTCTCATACCAGCGTCCATCATGCTCGCTGGAACTCTTACGACGCTTTCTCGAAACAGGCATACAAAGCCCCCTTTAAGATGAAAACAACACTCCCCTGGAAACAACCTCAGGAGCGACCCCGAGGGGGGTGCCCTACGGGCTAAACAGGACGTATATTAAGGTTAAATGATATTTTACACTTTTCCGCCTAAAAATGTGTATATAGAATCTATATACACTGTATATAGATTCTATATACACAAAAAGGATCACTCCGATGCCTCGTACGCGGTGATAAACGCCTTTAGTGGCGACGTCTCGGGAACGTGCCGGAGCTCTTCGCGATGCCGCATGTGCGCGAGTCTGCGCTCGCACATGGCCCGTATCTCGGCCCGATCGGCCCGGTCCTGGGCCTCGGCGTCCTCGGCAGTCTTTGCCTCGTAGTAGCCGTGCAGGTCGACAGTCACGGTTCTCTTGCCGCCGCCCGGCCCGGATCCAACATTGGAAGACACACGGTTCAGCATAGCCTCCGTACTTCCAATCAACGACTGGCGCGCGAGCCGCGCCACAGCCTCCGGGTCATGGAGCGAGAACGGTTTTGCATCGGGATCGGCCATGGCCCGGAGGGTCACCTCAAGCTCGGAGCGGCCCATCTTCGCAATCCTGAACTGCCAATCGAGCAGCTCGATATCGTCCATGACTACCCACGAACCTTGACTGCAATGAAATATCCGATGGCCCCACAGATGGCCATAGACAGCAGCAGCGCCGCCCAGCCCCAGACGCCAAGCCACTCGGCCCCGGCCTTCATCTGGGTCCACATGAAGCCAATGGCCACCAGGAGGACGATCAGGCACGCGGCACAGGTCACGACGCCGCACGCAACGGTCGCAACAATCATCGACCGCCTCGCGCTCTCGAGTTCATCGACGGCCTGCTTGGCGTTCGCCTGGCTGCTCTCAACGGCCTTTTTAGCCGCCCTCTCCACGTCCCGCAGGCACTCAACCGTGCGGGCCTCCACAGCCCTGTAAACGACGTTTGAGGCATCCTCCGCTCGCTCGGCGGCACCGATGACCGCCTCGCTCATATCGCGCATGGTGTCGGTGTTCTCGACCAACGCACAGTGCATCTCCTTCGCGATGCCGGCGATGCTGTGCATGTCCTTGGCGACGCGGAGCTGGTCGCGCGCCGCCTGTTCCTTGAGATCTGCCGATGCCTCAAGGGCATCGCCCATAGCCGCTAGGTTGTCCTGGCTGAGGTTGTCGAAAGTACCCATGATTTGAACTCCGTTTCTAGTCTAGTGGTGGATACCGTTTTCGTTTTCAAGCTCGATCTCGACCGAGAGCGGCTTGGCGACCTTTGCAGTCTTCTTGGCCTGCTCGCGGACGAGCTTGTCGCGCTGCTGGGCGGTCATGGCCTTGAGCTGGGCGGCGGTAATCGGTCGCCCGACCTCCTTGCTCATGGTCACGAGCTGGCGCAGCGGGCGTCCCATCTGCGCGCCCGTGACGGTGCGACCGTCTTGGGTGAACTTGAGGTCGCCGTGGCCCTCGACGTAATCCATGGCCACGCCGCGCTGCGCTAGGGCGTCGGCGAGGTCGTTGAAGTGGTTGTTGCTCCGGCGCGCGAACACCTGCTGGATCTCGGCCTCGACGGTCTTGGCGATGGAGATATCCAACTTGGCGCCGCCCATGGCCATACCGCGCTTTCGCGCCGCCGTGGCGCGCATGAGGCCCGTGTGGCGGGCGATGAAAGCGCGCCGGCGCTGGGTGACGGCGTCGGTCTTCTGCGCCCACCATGCGCTCGCGCGCTCCTTGAGTCGGCGCAGCTCTCCGATCACGCGGTCGATGGCGCTGTTCGTCTGGCGCACCTCGACATTCATGGCCACGCGCTCAGGCGTGGGTCGCTGGCCCTCGTGGACGGTCGGGATGTACTCGATTTTGCGGTCCTCGAAGGACCGGTGGTCGATTGTCACGGCAACCTCGTTGTGCTTGGCGGCATGTTCGGCGAGGCGTTTGTTGGCGATGCCTGCCCAGGACGCGCGGACGCGCCTGAGTTCGGCTTTCTCGGCATCGAACGCCTTAGCGCCGTCCATCTTGGCGGTGACGGCCACTGGCGTCTTCGTCTTGCGGTCGTCCTTGGTGAGGCCTTGCGCCGCCGCCTGGGACATGGTCCGGCGCTCACCGTCCCGGAAGTTGTAGACCTTCTCGATGCCCTCGGCCTTGGCCGCTTTCCAGTCCTTGGCGGCGACCATGACGTCGCTGCCGTCTGGACGGCGGCACAGGTAGACCTTGGTTGACTTCTGCGCCCTGGGGCGCTCGAAGCCATCGGCACCGAGTTTGAGGGCGCTCACGAGCACGTGGGCGTGGGGATTACCGTCGCCCGAATCATGTATTGCCCAATCGCAGGCCTTGTTTTTGAACAGGTTGCAGAAATCGAGAACGCAGGCGCGTTGCTCGTCCAAGTCGAGCTCGCGGGGAAGGGCGAACTCATAGCGCTTGGCCACGAGTTCGTTGCCGCCGTCATATGCGCGCCGTGCCTCGTTCCAGAGACTCTGACGGTCCCAGGCGGGCGCACCTTCGGGAAGGACGATACCGGTATCGGCGATGCGCTCGGCGCGCGCGTAGCGCTTGAGCTCGCCCGTGGCCTCGTCGCGCAATGTCTCGCCGCTCTGGTAGGCGGCAGACGCGACGGCAGACGATCCGCGCGCCGGGGCGATACCTCGGGCGTTCAGATGGTAGATGGCCATGTGGCGTCTGCCTCCTTCCGGCAAGCGAGTGAAACGAGCGCGCAGCGGTGCCGTGCGCACCGTGAGCCATTGAGGCGAACGGGCACGGTATCGCGGAGCGCAAGGGAGCCTTGGCGACCGCGCAGGCGCAGCCAATCGTAAGCCGCCCAAGGCGAACGGTTGGCGGTGTGCCGGAGAGGCAAGGAGCGCGAGCGACGCGCAGCGACCGCAGGGAGCGTAGGGGCTCGCCGCCTAGGCGCGCACGCAATGTCTCTCTCACGCAGCGCCGTAGGCGCGAGTAAGTGAGACTAAGTGCGCCCTTAACTTAAGTTAAGGGAATGATACCCACTCGTTACGGGTACAATCAAGTCAATTAAAAACGCAGTTGAAAGGCACAAAATGGACCTGAACGAATTCACGAGCATCGACGGGGCTCAGCGGTCAGATAACACTTTCGCGGCAGACGCCGGAACGCAGCCCGCGAAGCCGAAACGCAAGCGCGTCAAGAAGACCATTGACCAGCAGGTCGCCGAGGCCGAAGAGCGCCTGAAGAAACTCAAGGCGAAGCAGCGGAACGAGGAACGGACCAAACGCAACCACCGGCTCATCGCGAGCGCCGCGACCATCGAGGCCGAGGCCGGTCACGTTGAGCTCGACGAGCGCATTGCCACATGGCTCGGGCGGGTTCTCGCCAACGAAATTGCCAGCAAACCTGAGGGTGAGATCTCTCGATACATCGCATGGCGCGACGGAAAGGGCGGCAAACAGTGAATATCAAAATTGTCTACGAGGACCGCATTGACGCATGGGACACCCGAGCGGACGGGTCCGCATCGACCTCACACGCCGTGCTGCGCGTCAACGGACGGCATCTCGAACTTTGGAGCGCCCTCAGATTCGAGGAGGGGTACGACCCGGAGAAAAGTGGGCAGGCAAAGAGCAGCCGAACCGAAGAGGGGCAGGCCGAAAGCATCCTGAGCATTTCAGCGGAAAACGCCCCACAGATCCTCAATGCCTGGCTCGCTGTTGCTCACGATGAGCACGGGCTGCTCAGGCTCGACGTCGACGGTGAAACGCTCTACAAGTTCGAAGAGCCGGACGAGGACGAGGATGAAACCTCGGACAACGTCAGCGACGAGTTCAGCGGCGTGTTCGAAAACGTGGACTTTTTTGAACCGGAGGGGTGCCCGCAGGGAGCTTGGCGGCCACGAAGCCCCAGCGCGACCGCTCGATAATCAGGTGCTTTAATCAGATATACTAATCTGGTATACTTATTGGGAAAGAAAGGAGAACGGCAGTGGTCAGAGTGCATGGGAACGCCCTCAAGCACGGGCTTACCAGCGATGAGGTCGCGTATGCGTGGGAGAACCCGATTCGGTGCCGCCAGCGAAACGGCACGGATGACCCGCCGCTCTGGATTTCGGTCGGCTCGCTTCCCGACGGTAGATTTGCCGAGCTGATTGGATTCATGGATATCGACGGCGTTTGGTGCGTGTTCCACGCGATGGTGCCGCCGACGAAGAAGTTCAAGCGTGAGCTGGGATGGAGGTAGACATGAACGGAATCGTTGCCGAGAACGGCAAGGTCGTTACCGATGAGATGATTGCCGATTGGGAAAGCGCCCTTGAGCGCGATGAGTGGCCTAGCGGATGGGTCAACGTTGGCGAGGTTGTCGAGGGCAAGCTCCCGAAGGCCGCACCCGAGACGGTGACGCTGTCCCTCAAGGTTCCAGTTGCGATGAAGCGGGCTCTTGAGAAGGAAGCGAAGGCCGAGGGCAAGTCGACGGGTGCGTATGCCCGCGGAATCCTCGCCGATGGTCTCATGGCCATAGCGTAAAGCAGCAGGGGAGCTAACAGAAAGGGGAGCCTTCAAGGCTCCCCTTTCCTGCCGGCGACCCTGTTGTAATTTGGGTCAGAGCTTCATGGCTAGCCCCTCCAAGCCCTCCTGAGCCTTTGCCAGCGGCTCAGCTCTTATGTATATACACTCTATATAAATTCTATATAGAGTGTATATACAATCTATATACTATCTCGATTCATACGCAGTTCAAGACCCTCGACGATGAGGCGTGAGACCGTTGTATTGTGTTCAGCGGCATAAGTCGAAATCTCGGCTTTTTGTTCATCAGTCACCCAGAAAGTGATGCACTTTCCCTTTTTACGAGTGCTGGTCGAGTCACCTTTGTGGCGCGTATCCTGGTTTGCCATGAGGGTCGGCGCAACCTCCTCAGGCACCGTCATTCGACGGACTGGCCTCTTAGCCGGCATAGTGAATCTCCTCATCGTTACGCAAGATTTCTTTCAGTTCATCCCAAATCTCCTCATAGCCGAAGAGATCATCGCCAAACGAATTGCCGAAAAAGTTTCGCAGCCCTTCGCGGCGGCGGACTTGATGGTCGAAATAACTGAGGTCGGCATCTTCAATCTCGCTCTGTGCCTTTGCAAACGAAAGGGTGTTGGCCGCAACCTGAGTAAGTAGCACGCCGTAAAAGACCTCGCGCTTCGTAAGCGTGCGTGCGGTCTCGATGGTCTTCACAACGTCGGCCGCGCCCGGACCCGTCGGAATCACGACGAAGTCCGATGCCTCAGCAGCCTCGTCCATGATGTTGCCATTCGGTGGGCAGTCGATAAAGATCCATTTGTCAGGATTCCTGCGGTATTGGATGCCGGCGCGCCGCACCGTCGCCAGGTTCGCCGACGTTACGGAAAATGGAAGGGAATCATTGTTCTGATCGGCGAGGAGCGCCCAGAAGCTTGCGCTAGACTGCGGGTCGCAGTCGTAAACCTCGACGCTCTTTCCCTCGCGCTCAGCAGCTGTCGCCAACGCCATTGCCGTCGTTGTCTTGCCGACACCACCTTTTAAGTTCATAGCCGAAATAATCACGGGCGTTCCTCTCAAGTGCTGTTGTATCTAACAGTGAGTCTATATAGAAAGTATATACAGTCTATATAGACTGTATATACTTTTCTTTCAACTCGGCGAGCTCGTCGCCTGTAAGCGTTCGCCCCGCGCTCCTCGCCGCACGCAGCCCCTCGAACAGGTCTGGCGCCTCGTGTCTCGCCCATTCAATTGCAGCTCGAACGCCGAGGGCGCGAGCTTTCATCAGGTCGGAACGCTTTCCCATAAGGTCGGCTGTCGTCATGGCGTCGAAGTAGTCGTCGGTCTCAGTGTTCCATGCCTGGTGTTCATCATCGATGCCGATCTTGATCTGATTGAGAAGATCTTCGTTCTCGCGGACAATTCTCTCGACCTCGGCAGCGCGCCTAAAGCCGAAAAAGACCGCCGTCTGCTCATATGGTTCCCACGGATGCGCCGCGACATGGCGCAGTACCGCGCGAACAAGACCTGGCCGATCATTTGCATACTTCCGCTTGAATTGCTCGGCCTGTTCCTCGATAACCCTATGAGGCCGGTACGTTGGACGCCTGTCTTGGCCCATAGCCTTCTTGTATTCATTCTGCCATCCAGGCTTGAGCCACTTATAGACAGTCGGACGGGACAC
>CAJLRE010000068.1 GCA_905208975.1 uncultured Collinsella sp.
ACATCGGGACTTGCAGCGACGGACCTCGGGACGCTCTTACACCACGTCTGCGCGCTACCGTTACCAGTTTAGTGGCAGCCAAATGGCCTCCAAAATCGGTGCCAGCGGCCAAAAGTGCATCGATTTTCGTCCTTCAGAGTCGTGATCGGGCTCCAAACAAGGCGATTTTGCTGCTCTGGACCGGAAAATCGCTGCTACTAATTTGGTGACAGTACTCATATTTGGCCTTTTTTGACCACCGCCCCTTGGCCCAGGACAAAACGGGCCGCTCGAATCTTGGGGCGGGTCCATTTTCGGCTATCCTCAGCTTGCCAGTTCGAAAATGGATCCGCCCCAAGATTGAATCTTTATTCCAACTTTACACCTAGGTTTACAGCTGTCTTGTCAGCTGTAAACCTAGGTGTCATACTAAAGCCCCAAGATTCGCCAAAAGAGAGGGGCCTTGATGGCACAGAGCGCGAACATGGATGCGTCGGAGCTTGCACGCGATATCGCGGCCGGCCTAGCATCGGCAACGACGGCAACGGAGCGCGCGGCACTGGTGCCCGCAGAGCTCGTCGAGGCCATTCAGCAATTAAAAACCCAGCGTGATGCGGTGATTCTGGCGCACTACTATGTGGCGCCCGAGGTGCAGGCCGTGGCTGATTACGTCGGCGACAGCTTCTACTTGGCAAAGCTTGCCAAGAGCTTACCGCAGCAGGCTATCGTGCTGTGCGGCGTGGAGTTTATGGGCGAGAGCGCCAAGCTGCTCAACCCCACCAAGACCGTGCTGCTGCCCGAGCCGGGCGCGGACTGCCCCATGGCTCACATGGTCAAGCGCGAGACGGTCGACGCGGCGCGCGCCGAGTACGGCGACGACCTTGCCGTGGTCTGCTACGTCAACTCGACGGTCGAGATCAAGAGCTGGAGCGACGTGTGCGTCACCAGCTCCAACGCCGTCAAGATCGTATCCGAGCTGCCACAGCAGCACATCCTGTTTATCCCCGATCAAAACCTGGGCCGCTTCGTAGCCGAGCGGGTGCCGCAAAAGCACGTCATCCTCAACAACGGCTACTGCCCGCGCCACCACATCATCACCGTCGAGCAGATTGTCGACGCGCAGGAGGCGCATCCCGATGCGCTCGTGCTGGCGCACCCCGAGTGCAAGGCCGACGTCCTGGCCGAGGCCGACTACATCGGCTCCACCGCCGGCATCATCAAGTACGCCGAGGAGTCGGACGCGAGCGAGTTCATCATCGTGACGGTCCGCGGCGTGCTCTACGAGCTCGAGCGCCGCTGCCAGAGCACCGGCAAGAAGTTCTACTTCCCCGCGGTGCAGCCCACCTGCGTCAACATGGATCTCATCACGCTCGAAAAGCTCGTGCACTGCCTGGAGACGGGCGAGGGCGAGGTGCAGATTGGCGTGTCGGACGAGGCCGCCGATCAGGCCAAGCTCACGCTCGACCGCATGCTCGAGTACGCGGCGCGCTAAGCCAATGTGACATGAGGGGCCATCCCTTATGCCACATTACAAGGGAGAGGATTCCTGTGGAAACCAAACAATACTCCGACATGGAGTGCGACGTCGTCATTGCCGGTTGCGGCGTGGCGGGCCTGTATGCGGCCCTCAACCTGCCGACGAGCACGCGCGTAATCATGCTCTCCAAGGGCGCCGTCGACGAGTGCGATTCGATGCTCGCGCAGGGCGGTATCTGCGTGCTGCCCGAAGGCTCTGACTACGATGCCTTCTTTGAGGACACCATGCACGCCGGCCATTACGAGAACCGCCGCGAGAGCGTCGACATCATGATCCGCTCGAGCCGCTCGGTCATCAACGACCTACTGGCCATGGGCGTGGACTTTGAGCGCAAGGCCGACGGCAGCCTCGACTTTACCCGCGAGGGCGCGCACAGCCGCCCGCGCATTGCCTTCCATGCCGATATTACGGGCAAGGAGATCACGACCAGGCTGCTCCAGGCCGTTCGCAAGCTGGACAACGTGCAGATTCTGGAGCACGTGGCCATGACCGACATCCTGACGGCCGAGCATGATGGCGCTACGGTGTGCAGCGGCGTCGCCGCCGTTCCCGTCGACGAGGACAACTCGGTTCGTCCCGCCGACGAGCTGGCAAATGCCGCCGAGGGCGTGCATGCCGGCGAGCCGTTTAAGATCCATGCCCGCCACACGCTGTGGGCGACGGGCGGTATCGGCGGCGTATACGACCATTCGACCAACTACCCGCAGCTCACGGGCGATGCCTGCTACATCGCTCAGGAGCATGGCATTAAGATGGAGCACCTGGACTACGTGCAGATTCACCCCACGGGGCTGTTCTCGCCGCAGCCGGGCCGTACCTTCCTGATCAGCGAGAGCTGCCGCGGCGAGGGCGCGATTTTGCTCAACGCCGCCGGCGAGCGCTTTACCGATGAGCTCCAGCCGCGCGATGTGGTCGCCGCCGCCATTCGCGAGCAGATGAAGCAGGACGGCACCGAGCACGAGTGGCTGAGCTTTGCCCCCGTCGAGCGCGACGTGGTGACCGGGCACTTCGCCAACATCCGCGCACGCTGCCTGGAGGACGGCCGCGACATCCTGGACGAGCCCATTCCCGTTACGCCCACGCAGCACTACTTTATGGGCGGCGTGTGGGTCGACAAGGACGGCCGCACCTCGATGCCCGAGCTCTACGCCGCCGGCGAGACGGCTTGCAATGGCGTTCACGGCAAGAACCGCCTTGCATCAAACAGCCTGCTCGAGGCACTGGTCTGGGGTCGCCGCGCCGCGTGGTACATGCGTACCGGCGAGTCACTGGTCGTAGAGCAGGCGGGCGATCCCGCGCTCGATGGCCGTCATCGCGCCCTGAGCGCCGACACCCTGGCAATCGATGATTTGGCCCGTGCCGCCGGCACGCAGGCCGTGGAGGAGTAGACCATGAATCCCATTACCATGAAGCTCGTCGTCGATGATCTGATCCTGCAGGCCCTGCGCGAGGATATTACGTTTGAGGACGTGAGCACGGCGAGCGTGTGCCCCACGGCGCGTCCCGCCACGGTGGAGCTCATCGCCAAGGCCGATGGCATCATCGCCGGCCTGGACGTGTTCGCTCGCACCTTTGAGTTGCTGGATCCGCAGAGCTCGGTGCTGTTTGATGTCGTCGATGGCGATGAGGTGCACGCCGGCGACCACGTGGGCCAAGTGCGCGGCGACGCGCGCGTACTGCTTTCGGGCGAGCGCGTGGCGCTCAACTACCTGCAGCGCATGAGCGGCATCGCTACTTACACGCATCGGATGGCAGCTGCGCTCGAGGACAGCAAGACCGTGCTCGTCGACACACGCAAGACCACGCCGGGCATGCGCGTCTTTGAGAAGGCCGCGGTCGAGATCGGCGGTGGCAGCAACCACCGCTATAACCTGTCGACGGCTGTCATGCTCAAGGACAACCACATCGACGCCGCCGGTGGCGTGGCACGCGCGATTGAGATGGCGCGCGCCCATGCGTCGTTTACCGCGACGGTCGAGATCGAGTGCGAGAACCTGGACATGGTACGCGAGGCCGTGGAGGCCGGTGCCGACATCATCATGCTCGACAACATGACCCACGACGACATGGCTGCCGCGATTGAGCTTATCGCCGGTCGCGCCAAGACCGAGTGCTCGGGCAACGTGGACGCCAGCAATATCCGCGCGCTCGCCGACCTGGGCGTTGACTTTATTAGCTCGGGGGCATTGACGCACTCTGCGCCGATTCTCGACCTCTCGCTTAAGCACCTGCGTCTGCTGGACGGTAAATAATGGACGCCCGCGAGCGTCGCCGTGCCATCATGGGCGTGCTCGAGCGAGCCAAAGACCCCGTCTCGGGCAGTGCGCTTGCTCGTGAGGTGGGCGTGAGCCGCCAGATTGTCGTGCAAGACATCGCCCTGCTGCGCGCCGATGGGCACGATATCGTGGCGACCAACCGCGGCTACGTGCTGCAGGAGGCCCCCAGCAGCCCCGCTGTGCCCACGCGCCTGGTCAAGGTTCGCCACGGCGTGGAGCAGGCGGGCGATGAGCTCACGAGTATCGTCGACGCCGGAGGCGCCGTGCTCAACGTGATCGTCAATCACCGCGTGTACGGTAAGATCACGGCCGACCTGGACATCCGCAATCGTCGCGATGTTGAGCGCTACCTGCACGATATCGAGAGCGGCAAGAGTTTCCCGCTACTAACGGTGACGAGCGGCTATCACTTCCATCGCATCGCGGCGGAGGACGAGCAGACTCTCGACGAGATCGAGGCCATACTCAAGGAGAAGGGCTATCTGGCAGACCTGATGCCCTACGAAGACGACCTGTCCTAGTAACGACGAATGCAAAAGGAGGCCTCCGCGGCGATGCGGAGGCCTCCTTTTTGTGCACGGTGTACTTTTGAGTGTGCAAGTGGGGGAGTTGTTACTCCTCGACGATCTCGGTGATCGCGCCGGCAGGGCAAGCGTCCTGGCAAGCGCCACAGGCGACGCAGGAGTCCTCGTCAGCGACGGTAGCGACGTCCTGGAGCTCCAGAACGCCAGCGGGGCAGGTGTCGACGCAAACGCCACAAGCGATGCACTCGTCGGCATCAATTACGGGATGAGCCATGGTAGTTTCCTCTCTGTTGACCGACGCTACAGACGATGCGCGCCGGTTTGATTCGGGCAAAAACATACCACGGGAGCGACCGTTTGCAATACCCTCTGGCCGGCATCTTCATACCGTTCGCCGAGTATGCCAAGGTTTACTAAAAAACGCGCAGGTGGGGCCGGTGAGCTGCGTAAATGTTAGCTAAAGGTGACTCGTAATATAGGGCGATTGAGCGTGCTTGCGGAAACCGCATCCCGTAATCCACGTCCAAAACGGGACACAGTTTCAGGCTCACACCTCAGTCAACTCTACATAGATCTCGATAGATTTGCCGAGAACTCAATCAGCGCATCTACCTGCGCATTTAAGAACCTAAACTCTCAGAGATAAGAAATCTTATATGAATTGACTTAGATTTTGTATATTCCGGCCCATAAGGGGATACACTACATCCTGAAAGACAAGCCGAAGCGCCGCGCGAAAGACCGTCGAGGCGGCGCGAACGCACAAGAGAGAGGGAATTTCTAATGAGTAAGATTCTTGGTATCGACCTTGGTACTACTAACTCCGCTATGGCCGTCCTCGAGGGCGGTTCTCCGACCATTATCGTGAACGCCGAAGGCGACCGCACCACTCCGTCCGTTGTTGGCTTCCGCGCTGACGGCGACCGCGTCGTGGGTAAGGCCGCTAAGAACCAGGCTGTCACCAACCCCAAGAACACCGTGTTCTCCATCAAGCGCTTCATGGGCCGCAAGTACTCCGAGTGCACCTCCGAGATCAAGACCGTGCCGTATGAGGTCAAGGAGGGCCAGGGTGGCCGCGCCGTCGTCGATATCGAGGGCAAGGATTACACCGCCGAGCAGGTGAGCGCCATGACGCTCGCAAAGATGAAGGCCGACGCCGAGAAGTATCTGGGCGAGACCGTCACCGACGCCGTCATCACCGTCCCGGCCTACTTCAACGACGCCCAGCGTCAGGCCACCAAGGACGCCGGTAAGATCGCCGGCCTCAACGTCAAGCGTATCGTCAACGAGCCGACCGCTGCTGCTCTTGCCTATGGCCTGGACAAGCAGGGCACCGACCAGCGCATCCTGGTCTTCGACCTGGGCGGCGGCACCTTCGACGTCTCCATCCTCGACCTCGCCGACGGCGTGTTTGAGGTTCTGTCCACCTCGGGCGACAACCACCTGGGCGGCGACGACTGGGATCAGCGCGTCATCGACTGGATGGCCGATAAGTTCCAGCAGGAGAACGGTGTCGACCTGCGCCAGGACCCCATGGCTCTGCAGCGTCTGAAGGAGGCCGCCGAGAACGCCAAGAAGGAGCTCTCCGCCGCCCAGCAGACCACCATCAACCTGCCGTTCATCACCATGAACCAGTCCGGCCCGCTGCACCTCAACTACACGCTGACCCGCGCCGAGTTCGAGAAGATCACCCGCGACCTGCTCGAGCGCTGCAAGCAGCCTGTCACCAACGCCCTGCGCGACGCTAAGCTCAAGCTCTCCGATCTGACCGAGGTCATCCTCGTCGGCGGCTCCACCCGTATGCCCGCCGTCCAGGATCTGGTCAAGACCATGACCGGCAAGCAGCCCAACATGTCCGTGAATCCCGACGAGGTCGTTGCCGACGGCGCTGCCGTCCAGGGCGGCGTGCTCACCGGCGACGTCGAGGGCATCCTGCTGCTCGACGTTACCCCGCTGTCGCTGGGCGTCGAGACCATGGGCGGCATCATGACCAAGATGATCGACCGCAACACCACGATCCCGACCTCCAAGACCGAGGTCTACTCCACCGCTGCCGACAACCAGACCAGCGTCGAGATCAACGTGCTCCAGGGCGAGCGCGAGCTTGCCCGCGACAACAAGTCGCTCGGTAAGTTCCAGCTGACCGGCATCCCGGCTGCCCGCCGCGGCGTGCCGCAGATCGAGGTTGCCTTCGACATCGACGCCAACGGCATCGTCAAGGTCTCCGCTAAGGACAAGGGCACCGGCAAGGAGCAGCAGATCACCATCTCCGGCTCCACCGCCCTGTCCGACGACGAAGTCGATCGTATGGTCAAGGACGCCGAGGCTCATGCCGAGGAGGACAAGAAGCAGAAGGAAGAGGTCGAGGTCCGCAACCAGACCGACAGCCTGTGCTACTCCACCGAGCAGACCCTCAACGAGCTGGGCGACAAGGTTTCCGCCGACGTGAAGTCCAAGGCCGAGGCCGCTATCGCCGACGCCAAGAAGGCGCTCGAGGGTTCTGACGTCGAGGCTATCAAGGCCGCCGGCGAGTCCCTGCAGTCCGTGGCCTACGAGCTGGCCCAGGTTGTCTACGCCGACGCTCAGCAGCAGACCGACGGTGCCGCTGGCGCCCAGCCTGCCGACGATGACGTTGTCGACGCCGACTACGAGGTCGTGGACGACGAGGACAAGTAATCATGTCCGCCCGTAAAGCTCGCACGGAGGCGGCTGCCGCTGGCGCCGCCCCCGTTGACTCTGAGGAGAAGGACGTGAAGATTCCCGTAGAGGCCGTCGACGATACCGAGGCCAACGAGGCCGAGGCCGCCGAGGCTGCCGAGAACCAGGTAGAGGATTCCAACAAGGAGGCGACGATGACCGAGGACGAGATGGTGGAAGCCGCTATCCGCGCCGGTGAGGAAGCCGCCGACAACGACTTTAAGCTCAAGTTCGAGCAGGCCCAAAAGGAGCTTACCGACGTGCGCAGCGAGCTCGATGCTGCGGCAGAGGCTCAGAAGGCCGCCGAGGACAAGGCAAAGGACGCCACCGAGCGCACTGCCCGTCTACAGGCCGACTGGGAGAACTTTCGTCGTCGCACCGCCAACGAGCGCATCGCCGAGCGCGAGCGCGCGACCGAGAAGCTCGTCACCGCGCTGCTGCCGGTGGTCGACGATATCGAGCGTGCGATCGACCATGCCCGTAGCCAGGAGCTTTCCGACGATTTTAAGCAGTTCGTCGATGGCGTCGACGCGGTGCATGCCAAGCTGCTCGATGTGTTTGCTCACGAGGGCGTTGAGCCCATCGATCCCAAGGGTGAGGCGTTCGATCCGCTCGAGCACCAGGCCGTGGGTCGCGTCGAGGACGCATCGCAGTACGACGAGACCGTCAACGACGTGTACCAGAAGGGCTACCGCATGGCGGATCGCATCCTGCGTTCCGCGATGGTGACGGTGACCTACGGTGGCGAGAAGCGCCCCGCACCGGAGCCCGAAGCGGCGCCCGAGGATGCTGCGGCCGATACGGCCGAGAGCACCGAGGAGTAATTGAGAAGGGCCCCGGGGCAACACCCGGGGCCCTTTCTGGCCAAGTGCCACATGACAGCATAAGCCGCCGTCCACAGGAGCGGCGGATATAACAGGAGAGGAGCTACGATGGCTGCAGGCAAAACCTTCTATGACATCCTGGGCGTATCCAAGAGCGCCTCCGACAAAGAGATCAAGAGCGCGTTTCGCAAGCTCGCGCAAAAATATCACCCCGATGCCGGCGGCGACGAGGCCAAGTTCAAGGAGATTAGCGAGGCCTACGAAACGCTTTCGGACGAGAAGAAGCGCAAAGAGTACGACCAGATGCTCATGTTCGGCGGCATGCCGGGCGCGGGCGGCGCGTATGGCGGCGGCTACGGTGCCGGCGCGGGCGCCAGCGGCTGGGGCGATATCTTCGACAGCATCTTTAGCGGCAACGGCGCCTGGGGCAGCGATTGGGGCTCGGGCTTTGCCGGGGCTGCGGGCGCTGCCGGTGCCGGCGCGGGCCGCAGCCGTGCTCGCAAGGGCGGCGACCTGTCGCTGACCGTCGATGTGACGGCCGAGGACGCGTTCCGCGGCGTGACGCACAAGGTCACCTATCGCATTCCCTCGACAGGCGAGCAGCAGACCATTACGGTCTCGGTGCCTGCGGGTGCGGTCGACGGCGGCAAGCTACGCTACAAGCGTCGCGGCGAGTATGGCGTTGCCGGCGGCGAGCGCGGCGACCTGGTCGTGACCACGCACGTGGAGGAGCACCCGCTGTTTAAGCGCAAAGGCGCCGATGTGACCATGGAGGTACCGGTCTCGGTCTACGAGGCGGCGCTCGGCTGCACGGTGGACGTGCCCACGCCCGGCGGTGCGACGGTCCGT
>CAJLRE010000069.1 GCA_905208975.1 uncultured Collinsella sp.
ACGAAGCGGAAGCGGGCGGCGAAGCCGCACACGAACATCCCTCATCGCCCACCACAGAAATTGGAAACGGTCCTCGCAAGGGGACCGTTTTTGTTTGCGCCCGGTGCATGGGATTCGAACCCGCAAGGGTGCGGAGCTGAGGAAACGCGAAGCGTTTTCCAGCGCAGCACGCGAGGAGCGAAGCGACGAAGCGGAAGCGGGCGGCGAAGCCGCACACGAACATCCCTCATCGCCCACCACTGAATTGCTAGGCCTCCATCACTGGAGGCCTTTCTTTTTCGGGCCCAGCGCATGGGATTCGAACCCGTCAACACGTCTGTCACAAAGGCCGTGGCCAAAAAATGGCAAAAATGAGTACTGTTACTAATTTTGTAGCAGCGATATTTGGATATGACTGGGTCAATCTAGCCTTGAATCAGCGATTTGAAGCCTTTGCTACTAGTTTTCCACTAACATAATTGAACATGTGTGGTCTAACTAACCCTCAATAGTCGGTTTCATATGAGATTCAACTGGTGACAGTACTCATATTTGGCATTTTTTGGCCAGAGGCTCTCCTGGCCATTGCAGATTTACGGCAAAAAGGGTTCCAGACCGTTCAATCATGCATCAGATGACGCACTGACGATCTGGAACCCGTTCAACCTGGCTATGTTTTGCTCTCGCTACGCCAAAACGTTCGACAGGATCTCGATCAGACCATCCACGTCGGCTTCCTCGCACACGAGCGGCGGTAGGAAACGCAGCGTATGTGCGCCCGTAGCGTTGATCACGGCACCAGCCCCCAACGCACGGGCCACAACGTCGTGCGCATCGCCCGCAGCATCATCCAGATCGCAGCCGAGCATCAGGCCACGGCCGCGCACCTCTACCACATGCGGAAGCTTAGCCAGCGCCTGCCCCATATAGGCGCCCACCTTGGCAGCATGCTCGGCATAATCGCCACGCACAAGCGCGGAGAGCGTCGCGGCGCAGGCCGCGACGGCCAGGCAGCTACCGCCGAAGGTCGAGCCATGATCGCCGGGCTTAAAGACGTCGGCGATTTCCTTCTTTGCCACCACGGCACCCATAGGCACGCCATCGGCAATGCCCTTGGCAAGGCTCATGATGTCGGGCTCCACGCCATAGGTCTGGAACGCGAACGGCTTGCCGGAGCGGAAGATACCGCACTGGACCTCATCGGTGATAAGCACAGCACCCACCTCGTGCGCTAAGTCGCGCGCCGCTACCATAAACTCCTCGGTCATGGGATGCACACCGCTCTCGCCCTGGATTGGTTCGAGCATCACGGCACAGATTTCACTGCCCAACTGCTTAAAGATTGCACGCAGTTCATCCACATCGTTGGGCGTGCAGGCCACAAAGCCACCCGGCAGCGGGCGGAAGCTGTCCTGTAGCCAATCCTGCATGGTGGCCGCAATAGTCTCGAGCGTACGACCGTGAAAACCGCCGCGCATGCACACGATGGTGTTGCCACCGTTGCCGGCACGCTTGGCGTACAGACGTGCGAGCTTCATCGAACCCTCGTTGGCCTCGGCACCGGAATTGGCAAAGAACGTCTCCCACACCTGCTCGCCCGCAGCCGGAGCGCCAAGTGCCGCCGCCGTGGTCTCGTCGCCAGCGGCAATCGCATCGGCAAGCACGCGCGCGCCATCCGCATCATCGTTAGCGAGCTTGGACAGCAGCGCCGCGACCTGGCCACGCTGCTCGATGTAGAAATAGTTGGAGACATGCAGGAGCTTCTTGGTCTGAACCTCGAGTGCCGACAGCACTGCCAGATTGCCGTGGCCCAGGCTGCACACGCCGATGCCGGCAAGAAAATCGAGGTATTCGCGACCATCGTCGCCGGTGAGCTTCATGCCGTGGCCTTCGACAAACTCGACCGGAGAGCGACCGAAGGTGTGCATGACGTAGTGGGATTCGAGCGATTGTTGTGCTGCAAGTGACATGAGATACCTTTCGTTAAGCGCCAGGTAGCGCGGACTGTGGGCGTAATGGCGTAGCAATTTTGAGCCGGCTAGACCGTTTGAAGTTTCTCGACCTCGTCGAGGTTCTCGGCCAGGCGTGCCGCAAAGGTCGAAAGCGGGTGCGGGTGCGTATCGAACTCGTAGGCCGTCTCGGTGGAATGGATCACGGTGCCGACGCCGGCATCGGTCAGCAGCTCAAGCAGCAGCGAATGCGGCGTGGTACCGTTAATGATGTGGGCGCGGAATACGCCACCGGCAAGCGCATCGACGGCCGCGCGCAGCTTGGGAATCATGCCCTTATCGACCTCCCCGCCATAGAGCATCTCGTTAACCTCGTCGAGCGTTAGGTTGGAGATAAGCGAGTCCTTGTCGTTAAAATCCTTGTACAGGCCGTCGACGTCAGTCAAAAAGATCGCCTTATGCGCGTGGAGCGCCGCAGCAACGGCACCGGCAGCGGTATCGGCATTGATGTTGAAGAATCCACCGTCCTCCCCCGCCGCGACGGTAGCAATGACGGGGATGTACTCGCTATCGAGCAAGCGCTCGATATAGTCGGTGTTGACGTGCGTCACTTTGCCCACGCGACCGAGCTCGGGGTCGAGCGGCTCGGCGATGAGCGTGCCAGCATCGCTGCCCGACACGCCTACGGCCAGGTTGCCGTGGTGGTTGATGGCAGCGACCAGCTCCTGGTTAACCTTGCCGCCCAGCACCTCGCGCACGATATCCATAGTCGCCGGCGTGGTCACGCGCTGGCCGTTCTTAAACTCGACGGGAATATCGTAATGGCTCAGCGCCTCGTTGATGGCCTTGCCGCCGCCATGCACGATGACGGGGCGCATGCCGATGATCTTGAGTAGGACGATGTCGCTCATCACGTCGCGGCGCAGTTGCTCGTCAACCATGGCCGCTCCGCCATACTTGATAACGACCGTCTTTCCGGTCAGGTTTTTAATCCACGGCAGCGCTTCGAACAGCAGCTGCGCGGTTGCTTCGTTGGATTCGCTCGAACGACAATCGCGTGCGAATTTCATAATCTGCCTCGTCTTTCGTATCGTTATCACGCCGTGCTTCGCTGTCCGCAATGCGGCAAGATGCGCAGCGTGCCTGAAATCTAGGAACGGTAGTCGCCGTTGATGGAGATGTACTCGTGCGTGAGGTCGCAGGTCCACACGGTCGTTGCCGCGTCGCCTGCGCCCAGGTCGGCCGAGATCACGATCTCGGACGCCTCAAAACGTCGCAGAGCCTCGTCCTCGTCAAAGGGAACAGTCAGACCGTCGCGACAGACAGGCATGCCCATCATGTCGATGGAAACATCTTCCTGATTAAACTTCACGCCGCACTTGCCGAGCGCCATGGCGACGCGGCCCCAGTTGCAGTCGTGGCCAGCGATGCAGGTCTTGACGAGCGGCGAATTGGCGACGGCGCGGGCGGCGATATCGGCTTCCTCATCGTTGGCGGCGCCGGTAACGTTAACCGTCACGAGCTTCGACGCACCCTCGCCATCGGCCGCGATTTTGCGCGCCAGGCTTTCGCACACCTCGTGCACGACAAAGGCAAACTCGTCAAAGGCGTCAGTGCCCTCGACGATGGCCTCGGCATCTGCGGCAGCAACGCCAGAAGCAAGCATGATACAGGTATCGTTGGTCGAGGTATCGGAATCGACCGTCACCTTATTAAAGGTCTGCTTAACGGTCGAGAGCAGTAGGGTGTGGAGCGCCGCCGGCTCGACGGGGGCATCGGTAGTAATGACCGCGATCATGGTGGCCATATTGGGCATGATCATGCCCGAGCCCTTGCACATGCCGCCCACCGTATAGGCGTTGCCCGCATGGCCCGCAGCTTCACTGCGGTAGCGAACGGCATACTCCTTGGAGTGTGTATCGGTCGTCATGATGGCACGGGCCGCATCGGCACCGCCATGGGCAGAAAGCGCCTCGTAGGCGGACGGAACGGCCGTCTCAAACGTGTCAATCGGCAGAATCTGTCCGATCACGCCCGTGGATGCAACTAGGACCTGCTGGGGTTCACAGCCGATGACCTGCGAAGCGATGTTGCACGTCTCGCGTGCGCAGGCAAGGCCGGTCTCGCCCGTAGCGGCATTCGCGTTGCCGGAGTTGATTGAAACACCGGCGATAATGCCATAGCCCTTGTCCGCACCGCCCAGGTTGGCACGACTCACCTGCACGGGCGCCGCGCAAAAGCGGTTGGTCGTAAACACGCCGGCGCCGGGACAGGGCTTATCGGGCACGACGAGTGCATAGTCCAAGCGCTCGGGATTCTTCCGGAATCCCGCATGGATGCCTGCGGCCTTAAAGCCAGCAGCTGCCGTAACGCCACCCTCGACGGCGCGTATCTTAATATCAATCAGGTCGGTATTCATCGTCCCTACGACTCCCTATATCAAATAAAAAAGCGGGTATCGGCTGGCACGCCATACCGGTCGCAATTAGTAGACCAGCTTAAAAGTGGCGCCCAACTCGATACCCGACTACCAAATCGTTAACAATCGAATGTGCTACACCGGGTACGCCACTGTGGGCAAGCCTCGTCGCTCGTCAAAGCCAAAAACGATGTTGGCGCACTGGACCGCCTGGCCTGCTGCACCCTTGCACAGATTGTCGATAGCACCCGTCGCCACCAGCACGCCCGCGCGCTTGTTGAGCGCAAGACCGATCTGGGCAGCGTTGGTGCCGACGACCGAAGCCGTCTTGGGCTGCTGGCCGGCATCGAGCACGCGCACAAAGGTGCGACCGGCGTAGAACTTCTTGTAATGGTCGACGACGTCCTCAAGGGCCAACGTGTCGAGAGCCCGCGGCGCGAGCGGCATCGTCACCGTGGAAAGCAGGCCGCGCTTGAGCGGTGCCAAGTGCGGAGTAAAGACGACACGATCGGTCAGGCCCAGAATCTGCTCGATCTCTGGTGTGTGGCGATGTTTGCCTACGCCATAGGCCTCTAAGTTCTCGTCTGCGCTACAAAAATGGGTGCGAGCGTTGCAGGACTTACCGGCGCCCGTCACGCCACTAATGGCATCGACGATTGCGGGGCCGTTCTCTGCCATCCAGCCCGCACGCACGGCAGGAGCGGCAGCGAGGCTCGTTGCGGTGGGATAGCAGCCGGCGCAAGCGATCAACACGGGCTTTCCGGTGGCATGGCTGGAAGCAGCGGTCTCTAAGTCCTGGCAAAACAGCTCGGGCAGGCCGAAGGCACGTGTCTTGAGCAGCTCGGGGCTCGTGTGCTCGGCGGCATACCATGCCTCAAAGACGGACGGGTCGCTCAGACGGTAATCGGCCGAAAGATCAAAGCAGGAAACGCCCGCGGCAAGCAGCGCGGGCACCTGTGCCATGGCAGCCGTGTGCGGCACGGCAAGAAATACCGCATCGCAGCTCTTGAGCTCAGGGGCGTCATGCGTGGTGAAAACCAGATTGCTCACGCCAGCAAAGCTCGGATACACCGCGGACAGCGGCTGGCCGGCATCGGCGTTGGACGTAATGGCAACAAGTTCAAACTCGGGATGGCCGAGCACGAGGCGAATGAGCTCGGCACCGGCATATCCAGCCGCGCCGACGATTCCAACCTTCAAAGACATATCAGACTCCTTGTCTGCGATTTATGCACCGATGCGCATTTCGCAGCGGTCGTTATGAAGTGGGTTGAAACTTTAGCACCAAAAGATGCATGAATACGTAAATAGCTTGCATGTTCATGCATTGAAACATTCCCGACACATTCGCTTGAAGGAATTGACAAATAGAGCGGGCCCCGTATTGACCGGTACTCCTTACGGCGCCGGGCAACACGGGACCCGCCCATGCGAAAACTAAGTTGTTAGGATGAGCCAGCTGGCTAGAGCTCGACCGGCACCCATTCGTCGTGATTGCAGATAAATGCCTCGGGATCCTCGACGCTAAAGAAGACGAGCGCGGGGTCGTTAGGCCCCTCATAGTGCTCGCTCAAGCGCTCAAGATGCTTCCATCCGGCCTCGCGCATTTCGCTCGAAGCCCGGTCTTCCAGTCCCGCACGCCCGCGCAGGATCAACCAACCGTGGCCCGGCCACCAACTCGTGGCCTCAAAGCGCTGGTTTTGCAGCAGCTCCTGCCACACATCTTTGGTGCGCGCTGTCACAAACCATAGCTTGCCGTCCTGAATCTGTGCAAACGAGAACGGACGCACATGTGGCTGCCCGTCCACGCTCGTCGCCAGATACCACGCCGGCACCGACGTCAGGTACTCCAGCACCGTATTCAATCCGTCCACGTTTCCTCCTGTCGCCCGACCAGTCTTTTTGGAATGGATAGTCACTTTGGGAAATTAGAGCTCAAGGAGCTCTTCGCTGCCGTCGATATCGCAGAATCGCGCGGCGATGTTGCGGACCGAGAAGAATGCAAGGCGACCGTCGTTGGCGCTATCGTGTCGCTCGCCAATGCCCACCATGTGCTTAAAGCCTGCCTGGCGCACCTTGTCGCTCACGACTGCATCATCCTCGAGCGCGGCCTCGCCAGTTAACACGATCCAGCACTCCCCCGGCTTCCAGCCCGATACCTCAAACTTGGGATTCGCACTCAACTCCGCCCACACGTCCTTGTCGCGCGACGTGCAAAACCACAGTTTGTCGTCATCGACCATGGCAAACGAGAACGGCCTCACGCGGGGCTGATGCCCGTCGCTCGCATCGGTCGTGGCAAGATACCACGCCGGAATGCGTCTGAGATACGAGCAGGCGCGCTCGAGCTGAGCCGTGCGATCGATGTTGGTCATAGAGACCCCTTTCTTGCGCTCGAATCGAGCTTAGACAAGTTGAAGACTGATAACGACAACGCATGTCACCAGCAGCGCCATCGTCAGCGCTGCCAGCGCGTCCTCACGGCCAAACGCAAGCGCATGCAGACGCGTGCGTCCCTGCTCGCCGTGATAACAGCGCGCATCCATGGCGGCCGAAAGCGTCTCGGCATGACGGAACACGCCGGTGAACAGCGGAATCGCCACGCTGCCGAGCATGCGCACACCGCCGAGCGGACCGCCCGTCACGCGCGCGCCGCGACTTGCCTGCGCATCGGCCGTCTGCTTCATCTCGGTGGCAAATTGCGGCATAAACCGCAGCGCGATACCCATAATCATGCCGAGCTCGTGCGCCGGAAGTCCCACGCGCGCAAATGGTGCGAGCAGACGCTCAAAGCCTGCAGTGAGATCGAGCGTGGGCGTGGTGAGCGTAATGGCGCTCATACCTGCCATCATCAGAGTCAGGCGGCATGCCATAAAGGCAGCGGAATACAAAGACCCCTCGCTCACCCGTAAAAAGCCGAGCTGCCACAGGATGCGCCCGCTCTGGTCGGAAAACAGGTTGAGTACCGCGACTACCACAACAATCGCCAGTAGCGGCGCCATCGACGACAAGACGCGACGCAGCGGCACCTGGGCAACAACATAGACCAGCACGACAAACATTGCGACCGGAACCAGCCCCCGGAAGCTGCCGACGGTGAGTGCCGTAATCAGAAACATTAAGCCCAGCAGCAGCTTGGTGCGCGGATCCAGACGGTGGATTGCGCTATTCCCCGGATAGTAGCTGCCAAACGAAAACGCCTCCATTAGCAGCCCTCCTCTCGCGTGGCCACCTTGGAACCATCCTGACGCGGGGCTCCCGCAGGCTTGTCCGCGCAGCCCAGCAGCAAGCCGGCCAGCTCATCGGCCAGCGACTCAACCGTATAGAGCTTGTCGCAGCAAAGCGGCACGCCGGCTTCCGCAAGTGCCAAGGCCATACGCTGGGCGGCGGGAACGCCCAAACCGATCGATTTGAGCTCGTCGGCATGTGCAAACACCTGCGCGGGCGTTCCCTCGGCAAACACCGCGCCCTCGTTCATCACAACGATGCGGTCGCAGCAATTTGCCAGGTCATCCATGCTGTGCGAAACCATGACAACGGTCAGGCCCTCACGATGGAGCCGATCGATGAGCCCTAGGAAATCCCTGCGCGCAGCCGGATCGAGCCCCGCCATGGGCTCATCGAGCACCAGGACCTCGGGCTCCATAGCGAGCACACCGGCAAACGCCACGCGGCGCTGCTGTCCACCCGAAAGCTCAAAGGGGCTCTTGTCGCCTATCACGGCAAGGTCGAGGCCCACGCGCGCGAGCGACGACTCGACGCGACGGTCGACTTCATCTTGCGGCAGGCCAAGGTTGCGCGGGCCAAACGCCACGTCCTGCGCCACGGTCTCTGCAAATAGTTGACGCTCGGGATACTGAAACACCACGCCGACCTTGGCCTTAACGGCGGCGGCGTCTTTCTTGTTTGATAGGTCGAGCCCCAGCGCGCAAACGCTTCCCTCCTGAGGACGAATCAGCCCGTTGAGATGCTGGACCAGCGTTGATTTACCCGAGCCGGTGTGACCCGCCAGGCCCAGAAACTCCCCGCGACGCACCGTCAGCGAAACATCGCGTAGCGCCCAGGGGCTGTTTGGATCGTTGCCCCAAAGGGCCTGTTTGCTCGATGCGTCCGCAGTGGTCGAACGCTTGCGCCAGCGACGGCGCTCGCGGGCGCTCAGCGAGTAACTATGCGAGAGATGCGAAATCTCGATAACGGGCTCCGACGCGGCTATCCCGTCGGCTGCAGAGGATCCATTGTCAAGCACATGAGAATCGGATGCAGAAGGCCGCCCTGCGGTGTCTTCCCCACTCCGGTCGGCATA
>CAJLRE010000070.1 GCA_905208975.1 uncultured Collinsella sp.
AACCCTGGACCTTGGGATTAAGAGTCCCCTGCTCTACCAACTGAGCTAACGACCCGATATCAACACGAAGCAAGAACTGGGGTGGGTAAAGGGACTCGAACCCTCGACCTACGGGACCACAACCCGTCGCTCTAGCCAACTGAGCTACACCCACCGTGTCCTG
Organism: uncultured Collinsella sp.; assembly: GCA_905208975.1. GTDB lineage: Bacteria > Actinomycetota > Coriobacteriia > Coriobacteriales > Coriobacteriaceae > Collinsella. Next base: position 164 of record CAJLRE010000070.1, read on the forward strand.
TGCGCTTCGCGCTCGACTATTATTGCAAGGAACGCCACGCGATGCAAGCCCCAATTTTCAAGAATTTTGAAAAGAGTTTTTCGAGCCCGTTTCGAGCAAATCCCACCGGTTCCATAGGAGTAAACTTGCTCCACCCAATGCTCGAAAGGATAGGCATGAAAGAACTCTCCAACCGCACGGCGGCGTTTACCGATTCGGTCATCCGCCGCATGACGCGCATCTCCAACAAGTATGGTGCCGTCAACCTGTCGCAGGGCTTCCCCGACTTTGATCCCCCGGCGCAGCTGCTCGATAGCCTCAGCACCATCGCCACCGATCCCAAGCCGCTCTACCACCAGTACTCCATCACCTGGGGCTCTCAGGCCATGCGCGAGGCGCTTGCCGCCAAGCAGGAGCACTTTATGGGCATGCCGATCAACCCCAACGAGAATATTGTAGTCACCTGCGGCTCCACCGAGGCCATGATGGCCGCCATGATGACGGTCACGAACCCCGGCGACAAGGTCGTCATTTTCTCGCCGTTCTACGAGAACTACGGCGCTGACACCATTCTCTCGGGCGCCGAGCCCATCTATGTGCCGCTCAACCCGCCCACCTTTGACTTCGACCGTGAGGTCCTCGAGGCGGCCTTCCGCGACAACGATCCCAAGGCGATCGTCCTATGCAACCCGTCCAACCCCTGTGGCAAGGTCTTTACGCGCGAGGAGCTCACTTTTATTGCCGACCTGTGCAAGAAGTACGACGCCTACTGCATCACCGACGAGGTGTACGAGCACATCGTCTACGCTCCCCACGAGCACGTCTATATGGCCACGCTGCCCGGCATGTTCGAGCGAACCATCAGCTGCAGCTCGCTGTCTAAGACGTACTCCATCACCGGCTGGCGCCTGGGCTACACCATTGCCCCAGCCCAGATCACCGAGCGTATCAAAAAGGTCCACGACTTCCTCACCGTCGGCGCCGCCGCGCCCCTGCAGGAAGCCGTCGTCACTGCCCTCAATTTCGACGACAGTTATTACCAGGAGGTCCTCGACCTCTACACCGCCAAGCGCGACCTATTCTGTCAGGGACTCGACAGCATCGGCCTCACGCACAACGTGCCGCAGGGCGCGTACTACGTGATGATGGACATCTCTGAGTTTGCCTATGACAGCGACCTCGACTTCTGCGAGGATCTGGCCTCCAAGGTGGGCGTGGGCTCCGTTCCGGGCTCCAGCTTCTTCCGCGAGCCCGTCAACCACCTCATCCGCTTCCACTTTGCCAAGCGAGACGAGACGCTCAACGCAGCACTGGAGAACCTCAAGTTCCTGCGTGATAAAATCAAACCGCGCGGGTAAGGACGGCCCGGCACTAAATGCACCCCGAGGCCGGCCACATCCTGGTCACGCGCGACCCGCGCGACACCATCGGCGAGCACAGCGGCTGCCCCTTCCACGACAACTGCCTCGAGGGCCTCATCGCCGGCCCCGGCGTTAAAAGGCGCTGGGATGGCAAGAGCGCCGGAGACATGGCCGATGACCCGGAGGCCATGGATCTGCTCGCCGGCTATCTGGCGCAGGCGCTCATGACCTTCATCCTGTGCTATGCGCCGCAGAAGATCGTCATCGGCGGCGGCGTGGCCGACCACACCCCCATCGTGCCGCTCGCGCGCAAGAAGTGCGCCGAGATGCTCAACGGCTATATCGTCACGCCCGAGGTCAACGACATCGATACCTACATCGTCAACAACAGCCTCGAGGGCAAGCAGGGCATCATGGGCTGCCTGGCCCTAGGCGCACAGGCGCTTCAGTAACAGACGCACCCACAGGGCGTGGCGCACCCGGCAAATCCGACCTATGGAACGACGCCGCCACACCTCATATAAGCCCTCCAATAAAAAAGGCCGCCTAGGACCAAACAATGCGTCCTTAGGCGGCCTTTTTGGCGCACATCAGCGACCGTAAGAGATATCGGAGCACAACGCCCGTTGCCGCACCACAGCAGTCGATCATCACATCGGTGATCATGCCGGCGCGTCCCGGCACAAAGAGCTGAATCGTCTCGTCGATCGAGGGAATCAGCAGCAGGAACACCGCCGTGGGCAGCAGCACGTCAAAGGTGCGCCGGCCCTCAAAATCAAAGGCGTGCGTTGCCAAGATGCCGAGCACCATATACTCGGTAAAATGCGCGCACTTGCGAACAACAAAGTTGGTCACCCATTCATATGGAAGTCCCACGCCGTGCAGGAAACCGCGGATAGCTTCCATGACCGTTAGGCTCAGCGAGCCCGACCCCGAGCCGGGAACCAGCGAATTGCCCCAGATCAAGAGCGCCATCAGGCAGGTCACGACCGCCCATTTTCGATTGATCTTAACCATGCAGAAGTTATGCCTCCGCACGGAGCGGCGCGAAGCTGGCGGTACCGCCCTCGATAACGCTCAGATAAGCACGGCCCGTACGCTTGGCGGTAGAGGACTGAAGACGCTCGATCTCTTCCTCGAGGATCTGATTGACGCGCTCGTGACGACGATTTTCCATAATGCCGGCGGCAATAGCCTCGGCCCGCTCGATGCTCTCACGCGAGATACGGGCAGTATCCTCGGGGAACACAGCGCTGTGACGGCCGACATAGGCGGGGGCAGCAGGCTGAGGGGCAGCGACGGGAGCGGGGGCTGAAACAGGAGCAGGCTCGTCAATCTCATCCAGAATCGCGGTGGCGGCGGCCCACATACCCTCGTGGCCCGAGTAATCGGCCATGGGGACATCAACCTCGAGCGAGGCGTCCGGAAGGTCGCCGGTGTCGATGCGATCTTGGGCATCAATCGATGCGGTGATGGCTGCAGGCTCATCGAGGTCATCGAGATCGATGCCCGCGGCACCGGAGATGATAGGCATGCTGGCGAGGTTTGCATTGTACGGCGCAGCCTCAGCCGCCTGCTGCTGGGCAGGAGCGCCCCAAAGCGAGCTTTCGGCGGCACGGCGGGCGGCAACAGCCTCCTCGTCCGCGGTCATGGCTTCATCAACGTACGAATTATCGGCAGAAGCGTTCGCGTCCGCCGAGGTAGCGCTGTAGGCGTTATTGACCGCCGCATTGGCAACGAGTGCCACGAAAGCCGCCGTGCTGCCCGCAGGGGCGGCCTGGGAGCCCGACACGGCGCGAGCCGCGGCGGCGATATCATCGCGATTGAAGGAGCCGGTCTGCCCGCCGTTGGTGAGCTCGTCGATGGCGACTTGATAGACGTCGCGCGAGCGCGCAGGGTCGCAGCTCACCGGCGAATCGTCGTCGAGCATGCTGTCGATCATGGACCAAGCCTCGGCCTCGTCCATAGCATCTGCGGCTCGAGCGATGGTAGGGACACCATCATCGGCATGACGGCGCTGGAACGCACCAGTCAGGCCGGAAAGGAATGCCGAGGTAGACTGCTCCGACTGAGCCTGAGAAGCAGAAGCCGCAGCGTAAGGAGTAGCATCCTGCTGCTGAGCTGGAATCGAGGCGGTCTTGAACTCGCTTTGATGCTGATTGAGATTGGCGGCACCGCCCATGGCATCGGGCTGGAACAGACGCTCTTCACGCTGCGCACGATACTCGGAGATACCCAGCGAGGCGGCATAGATACCCACGCCCGCCACCGCGCCCACGGCGAAGGGAACCGCACCCGCCACGACCGTCTCGTTCACCGATGAAAACGGCAGCGTCGCGGCATACATAACCACGGGAGCGGCAAGGCCGATCCCGCACGAAAGTCCGGCAAGGACTGCTCGTTGTGTTGCATCAGAAGAAGCCATGAGCTCTCCCCATCTTCCAGCACCCAAATCGCATCATTCAGTTGGCTGCGCGAGAGAAGATGAAGCGGGGCTATGCCCCAAAGCAACGGTATATGGTTCGTTTCATCTGCGTTTTCCGTCGCGAAGCTTAAAAGCTATTATGCGAAACCGCCCCGTCGATTGCAAGCGACGATGTCGGATTGAAACGGGAAACCTGCTGCTCGTCGGTCTTGTGGTTAAAATAAGCGCGGAGCGGCGATATGGAAAAGGGCCGAGGCTCAAAGCCCCGACCCTTTATCGCATTGATGACTATCGCTGCGTGTGGATGACAACCTAGAACGTCTGCTCGTAGTCGCTGTGTTTTTTGGCCGAACGCACCAAGAATTCCTGGTTGGTGTTGGTGCCCTTAAGACCCTTGATAAACGATGCGGCTGCGCGCTCGGTGTTGTTCATGCCGGCAAGAATGCGACGCAGACCAAAGACAAACGGACGCATCTGCTCGTCGACCAACAGGTCCTCGTTACGCGTACCGGAGGCAACGGGGTCGATAGCCGGGAAGATGCGGCGGTCGGCCAGGTCGCGGTCGAGCTTAAGCTCCATGTTGCCGGTGCCCTTGAACTCCTCAAAGATGACCTCGTCCATCTTGGAACCGGTGTCGATGAGGGCAGAGGCCAGGATGGTGAGCGAGCCACCGTTCTCGATATTACGGGCTGCGCCCAGGAAGCGCTTGGGAGGATACAGTGCCGCCGAATCGACGCCGCCCGAAAGGATGCGGCCTGAGGCGGGCGCCGCCAAGTTGTAGGCGCGGGCAAGACGCGTGATGGAGTCGAGCACCACCACGACGTCGCCACCCAGCTCCACGATGCGCTTGGCGCGCTCGATGACGAGCTCTGCCACGCGAGTGTGGTTGTCGGCGGGCATATCGAAGGTCGACGCCACAACCTCGCCCTTGATGGAACGCTGCATATCGGTGACCTCTTCGGGGCGCTCGTCGACGAGCAGGCAGATGAGGTGCACCTCGGGGTTGTTAATCGAGATAGACTGGCAGATCTTCTTGAGGATCGTGGTCTTGCCGGCCTTGGGCGGGGACACGATCAGGCCGCGCTGGCCCTTGCCGATCGGTGACACGATGTCGATGGCGCGACCGGTAATAGAGTCCTTGCCGTGCTCCATGCGCAGCGGCTCGTTGGGATAGACCGGGGTGAGGTCGCCGAACTTGGGACGGTTGCGAATCTGCTCGGGGTCCAGACCGTTGACGGTCGTGATTTTGGCGAGGCCGGCGCGCTTGTCGCCGCCGCGCGAAGGACGCAGCGAGCCCTCGATGACGTCGCCCGTGCGCAGGCGCGCGGAGCGGATGAGGTAGGCGGGCACGAAGGCGTCGTCGTTGGACTTCATGTAGCCATGGGCGTGGATGATGCCGGAGCTGTCCGGGCGAATCTGCAGAATGCCCTTGATGTCGCGGAAGCCCTCGGCCTTCGCAGCGGTGACGTAGATTTCCTCGACGAGCTCGGCCTTCTTCTTGCCGGTCGTCTCGATCTCGAACTCCTTGGCCTTCTCGCGAAGTTCGGCAACCTTCATGGCAGCGAGCTCCTCGCGCGAAAGCGTAGGCTCGGTGGGAGCGGCATTACGCTCCTTGTTGCGTTGCTTGCGATCGCGCTGGCGGTTGCGACGGTCGTTGTTGCGCTCGTCCTTGCGCTCGTTGCGCTCCTCGTTGCGCTTGTGCTGGCGACGGTTGGGGCGAGCGCCGTCTTCGCTCTCGGCGGGGGCGGCACCATCGGTTGCGGTGGTGTCAACATTGGCCGCAGCGGCGTCATTGGCCTCGGCGCCAGAATCAACCTGCGCTTCGACATCAGCATGCTGCTCGGCGGCCTTGGCCTTAACGGACTTCTTGCGACCGCGCTTGGGCTTCTCGGATGCAGGCTGTTCGACGTCCTGGGGCTCGGCGGCATCAGTCGATACATCGGCGGTCGTCTCGGTGGAATCCTCGGACGCGCCCTTCTTGGCAGCCTTAGCCTTGGACGTGCGCTTAGCAGCAGTGCGACGCCTGCGACCGGGACGGACGTCGGCGGGCTCGGCATCGGCAGAAACGGCCTCGGAAGTCGTAGCATCCTGGACGGGTTCATCGGCAGCAGTTGAGGACTTGGCGGTCGCCGCAGCATCCCGAGCGGCGGCGGCTGCGGCTGCGGCCTTCTCGGCCTCGACAAAGGCCTTGGGCTTGCGACCGCGACGGTGCGGGCGCAAAGCCGGATCGACAACGGGAACTTCGCTGGCCTCGACAGGCGCAGCGGGCTCAACAGGCGATGTGCCCTCCCCTGCCGCGGAACGGACCGAAGCCTCAGTGAGCTCGGGGGTTACCTGTTCAGCAACCTGCTCGGCCTTAGCAGCCGTGCGACGGCGTGTGCGCGGTACCGGCTTCTCGGTCGGCTGGTCGGCGACAGGAGTCTCGGTGGCGGCAGGCGTCTCGAGCACAGACGGAGCTGCAAGCTCGGTCAGAGCCGCGGCCTCGCGCTCGGCAGCACGACGGCGGGCGCGCACCACCTGAGCCTCGCTAATCTGCGCCAACGCACGTGCCTGCGCGACCTCATCGGAAATCGGCGCCGAGGAGTCAGCTGCAACGGTGAGCTTGGCGCGCGTCGTGCGCGTGGTACGGCGCTTTGGCTTGGTGACCTCCTCGCCGTCAGCGGCAGGCTTGGCCGTGCGGCGCGTGCGCTTGGGCTTTGCCGGAGCAGCCTCCTCACCAGTTGCAGGCACGGCCTTCTCAGCCGCTACAGGCATAGGCGTCGAAGCAGCCTTAGGCGTCTCAGGAGCCGAGGCTTGCGCGGGCGCCGCGACCTGGTCCGACGCAACCGGTGCAGCGGGAGCGGCCTGCGTCGTCGTTATTTCGTTTTCTTGCTGTTGATCAGACACAGTGTTTGCTCAACTTTCTTTTCAAGCCCTGTGATCACATGCTCCCTGCATAAACCTTCAGGGCGGCTAAACAGTCTAGTTCCGTTCAAAACGACGGACATCATTGATCTGTATCGAGATGATTGCGTCAACTACGCAGCGTTAGTGTAACACAACCGCCGCCACCTGCAACTTAGTCATTGGGGACGTTCTTAAACGACTAGTCAAAAGGGACACTCTTTGTTTGCCACCCACAAATCTGACTGCCTCCGCCAAAACTATGGCGGTTTACTACGATGAATCGCTCAACCGCGACCACTCCGAAACTTGTTGAACTAAAACCGCAGGTAGATGCCTTGCACTTTTTAGCAAAAAGCCGGCGTGGTTAGAATTCCTCAATTCATCGTAGTAAACCGGCATAGTTTCGTATTTCTAGCAGCTCCAAATTCATCAATACGTCGGCGTTTGCGAAAAAAGCCCGACCTCCGTAGGAGATCGGGCTTATAGGGCTCAGTTAAACCAAACCTACACGGTCAAATGACCCGCAGATTACATCTGCTCGGGCGCGGAAACGCCAACGAGGGTAAGCACCAGGGCGAGCGTCACGCGGACAGCGTCGCAAGCTGCCAGACGGGCGCGCGAAAGCTCGGGGTCGACGGGACGGCCCTCGCTCGGCAGAACCTGGCAGGCAGCGTAGAAGCTGTGGAAGTCGCCGGCGAGCTCCTCGGCAAAGTGGGTCAGACGGAACGGAGCGCGATCGCGAGCACAGCTGGCGATCAGGTCGGTGAGCTCGTTGAGCTTGCGCGAAAGGGCGAGCTCGGTCGGGTCGGTCAGCAGCGAGTAATCGACGTTCTCACCGATGGCCTTGGCGGCAACGGCCTTCATGCCCATCTCGTCGGCCTGCTCGGCGGTAACGTCGGCGGCACGGCGCAGGATGGAGCACACGCGGGCGTGAGCATACTGCACGTAATAGACCGGGTTGGAGTTGTCGCGCTTCTTAACGGCCTCGATGTCGAAGTCGACCATCTGGTTGGAGCTCTTGGAGATGAGCGTGTAGCGAGCGGCATCGGAGCCGACCTCGTCGACGAGCTCCTGCAGGGTCACCATGGTGCCCTTGCGCTTGGACATACGGACGGGCTTGCCGTTACGCAGCAGGTTGACGAGCTGACCCAGCAGAACCTCAAACTTGCCGGGGTAACCCAGAGCGTCGCAGACGCAGCGGACGCGCTCGATGTAACCGTGGTGGTCGGCGCCCCAGATGTCGATGACGTGATCGACGCGCTGGAACTTATCCCAGTGATAGGCGACGTCGGAGGCGAAGTAGGTGTACTCGCCGTCGGACTTGATCAGGACGCGGTCCTTGTCGTCGCCCAGATCGGTGGAGCGGAACCACAGGGCGCCGTCCTTGGTGTAGAGGTAGCCCATCTTGTCGAGCTTCTCAAAAGCGCGGTCGACGGCGGAGGTGCCGGCGGTCTCGCCCTCGGTGTCCTTCACATACAGCGAGCGCTCGGAGTACCAACG
>CAJLRE010000071.1 GCA_905208975.1 uncultured Collinsella sp.
GACGCCGCCCTCTCAAGGCGGAGATCACCAGTTCGAATCTGGTACGGGCTACCACGCATCTGATACCCGGTCTTTCCACGGAAGGCCGGGTTTTTTATTATCAAACAACTGTCTGTCATTCCCGTTTGAACAAGAGCTTTGCGTTCTGCTTATGGCCCTTACGGGTACAATAACCAAGATATTTTGACTGTAAGAAGGAGTCTCATGACGGAGTCCTCTCAGCATACGTCCAAGCCCCAGGTCGAGGTTGAGGCCTCGGGCGGCGATGACAATAAGAGCGCACGCCGCGGCGCAATCTTTATCGGCGTTGTGCTGGTGGGTTATATCGTCTATCTGGTGGTTACCGGGCAGATGGGGCAGTTCTGGGCTGCTATGTCGAGCGTTCAGGCGCCCTGGCTCATTGTCGCGTGTCTTTGCATGTTTATGTATCTGTTCTTTGGCATTGTGGCCTATGCGATCGCCGTCTGGCTCGACCCCAATTCGCCCGTCGGTATCCGCGACCTCATTTCGGTCGAGGCGAGCGGTATTTTCTTTGGCAACCTGACGCCCATGATGATGGGCTCTACGCCTGCCCAGATCTACCGCCTGACCAAAGCGGGCCAAAATGTCGGCGAGGCCGGCGCCACGCAGTTCACGCGTTTTATCGTGTATCAGTTTGGCCTTGTTGCCTGGGGCGCTATCCTATTGCTTGCTCGCATGCCGTTTTTTGCCGAGCGCTATGGCGACATGACGCTGCTGTGCGTCTTTAGTTTTGGCGGCCACTGCTGCATCTTGCTTGGTATCTTCGCCGTCGCGCTCATGCCTAAGACCGTCACGCGCGTCGCCCATTGCATCATCAATTGGCTCGAGCGCATAGGTGTCTCGGCCACTAAGATCGATGGATGGCGCTCGTTTGTCGATGGCGAGATCTACTCCTTCTCCGAGAAGTTCAAGCTTTCGGCCGGACATTTTTCTTCCATGCTGCTCACCGTGTTTATCACCATGCTGCAGCTCGCGTTTTTCTATCTGGTGCCGTATTTTCTGATGCTCGCCTTTGGCCACCACGAGGTCGACTTTTTCTCGGTCATGGCCGCGAGCGCCTTTGTCCAGCTGCTGAGCTCTGCGGTTCCCTTGCCCGGTGGAACTGGTGGCGCTGAGGGCGGCTTTGCTTTGTTCTTGGGTCATTTCTTTGGGTCGGCTTCGACCGCCGGCTATCTGCTGTGGCGTCTCATTACGTTTATCGCGCCGACCATTTTGGCTGCGCCCCTGCTGGGCCTTAAGAGCGCCCACAACGAGAGCATCCATGCGCGCTGGGATCGCGTGATGCGCAAGCTCGGCCGCGAGCCTCAGACGCCCTCTGCGCCCACTAAGCCGCACCCCACGAATGCTGTTACCGTTGATCCCAGGAAGCACGCTCAGAAGGCTTCTGGGACCGCTAAGCCGGCTCATAAAGCCTATGTGCGCCAGACGGGCGACGGTATCCGCGTATCTCCGTCGGCGCTCAATAAGAAGAAGCACCCTAAGTCGCGGTAGGGCAGTCGTGCGTTCTTCATGATGCGGGGCATATTTGAGCTGTATGGGGGATAATCCTCTTACGTAGATTATCCCCCATCTGTTGATGAATGCTCGCATATCGAAGGGACACACCCATGGCCACCAGTAAACCGCGTATTGATCGCCGTATCGTTCGCAGCCGCAATGCCATCCTTTCCGCTTTTGAGCGCTTGCTCATGGAAAAGCCGCTGGCAGACATTACGGTGAGTGCCATCGCGCGCGAGGCCAATGTCGACCGTAAAACCTTCTACGTGCACTTTGGTACGGTTGATGGCTTGCTCGATGCCATTGCCGTCGATGTGGTGGAGATGATTGTCGACTCGGTCGAGAAAACGCTTGCTTCCATGGACGGTGACACCAACGAGCGCGCCCTGGGCGCGGCGGCGACCTTCTTTAAAACCGTTAACGAGGCGCTGTGCAACAACCTGGTGCTCAATCGTCAGCTGATCGAGAACATTCCGCTCGATGATTTTATGGCTCGTCTTCGTGCGCCGCTCGAGCACGAGATTGCCGAGCGCGATCTGCTGCCCCAAGGTCTCAAGGACGAGATGTTCGACTACTATCTGGCGTTTTTGCTGTCGGGTATTATCGGAATCTATCGCACATGGGCGCTGTCTGACGGCTCGGTTCCTATCGAGCGCGTCTCGGAGGTCGCCAACGACCTGACTCTCAATGGCCTGTCGAGTCTGGAATCTCGCTTGGATTAGGCGCAGGCTTGAGTTCGCGAGGCGCTTGTCGGGGTGCAGCCCGATCGACCAGGCGACGAGCATCCCGCCGAAGCAGTCGATGACCGGGCTCAGGTAGACCTTCTCGCCGCCCGGGAGCCTGAACTCGGTGATGTCGGTGAGCCACAGCAGGTTGGGCTCGTCGGCGTGGAAATTCCTGTTTACGAGGTTCTCCGGCGCCTTGTAGACCTCGCCGGCGTAGGAGCTGTAGCCTGAGGATCCTTAAAAGAAAGTCCAGTTTATCCTTTCCACCCCAATTGGGAATCCTCCGATGCGCCTTCGCACGCTCGCATGACCTCGATACCGTGCGAGCGTGCGAACTCGACGAGCTCTGCGTTGCGGGCGTTTATGGTGCCGAAGGCGGCGGGACACACGATAAGGCGCGCGCAGTGGACGAGGAGCTCTTTGGCGCGGGCTATGGTTCTATCCCCGATCGGCTCGAAGGCGCGCTCGGTCACGCATTCCGCCGCCAGGTCGCGCGCGAGCTCGCAGTCGATGTCCCCTTCGTGCAGAACGCCCGTGTAGAACGCCTTGCCCTGCCGGATGAGCTGGCGAAACACAGCCGACCCCGTACCTGCGCCGGCGATGACGAACGTGTGCGCATCGCCGTGCGGGCGTCCAATTTCCACGCTGCCGAAGCGTTCGTTGAAGGTGCCATGTTGAAGGCCGTAGAGCTCGCCAATCGTCTCGCGCGTGAATATGTCCTCGGGCGCGCCGGCGCGGAATACCCGGCCGTCCTTCACGCAAATCACCTTGTCGGCGCTTTTCTGCGCGAGCTCGAGTTCGTGGATGGACATGATGACAGCCACATTCCGCGATTTCGCAAGGTGGCGAAGTATTCGCAGCAGGTCGATCTGGTAGCGGATATCGAGATACGACGTGGGCTCGTCGAGCACGAGCACACGCGGATCCTGCGCGATGGCGCGTGCGAGCATGACGCGCTGGCGTTGCCCGTCGCTTATCTGCATAAAGTCGCGCTCGGCGAGCTCTTCCACATGTGCGGTTTTCATGGCCTCGTCGACCCGACTATTGTCGTCGGGCGAGAGTGTGCCCATTCGCCCGGTGTAGGGATGCCTTCCCGCCTCTACTATATCGCGGCAGGTGAGGAGCTCGGTCCGGGGGCGATCTGTCAGCATAACGGCAAGGTTCCTTGCGAACTCCGCCGTCTTCCATCGGGAAATCTCCCGCCCGTCGAGCTCGACCGCGCCGGCAAGCGGTGCCAGATGGCGTGTGATGGTTTTCAAGATGGTCGACTTGCCCGAGCCGTTCGGCCCGATGAGCGCCACGACGTCGCCCGCGCGAACCTCCAGATCGACGCCTTCGACTACGACCTTCTTGTCGTAGCCCGCCGACAGGTCGCTTATGTGGAAAAGCGGCGTTCCGTCAGCCTGCGTTTCGACCGTAGTTTCGAGGTTCGGCTCCGCTCGGAGGAGGCGTTCCGCGCGCAGTTCCGCACGAGCCGAAAGTGCCTTCTGGCGCTTTCGTGCGAGCTCAGGACTGTCTAAGCATGGAATGTCCCCTCCGAGCGTTTTGGGCCGCGGCACGAATTCCCCCATCTACCTCACCCGCTTCTTCAACATGAGCGCGATAACCACCGGAGCGCCGAAGATGGCGGTGACGGCGCTGATGGAAAGCTCGACGGGAGAGAACAGCGTGCGCGCGATCAAATCGCAGCCCGCGCAGAAGATGGCGCCTCCCAAGAAGCACGCAGGAATCACGCGGATGGGCTTCGACGACTTTAGCGCCGACTTCACGAGATGCGGAACCGCGATGCCTACGAACGACACCGGACCAGCGAACGCGGTCACGCAGGCGGAGAGCATGCTCGCTAGAAGGACGAGCACCACGCGGAAGCGTTCGACGTTCACGCCGACGCTTTTCGCGTAGGCTTCTCCCAGCTGGAAGGCGGAAAGGGGCTTCGATATCGCGAATACGCATGCGCTCACGGTAATCACCACGACCGCGATGACCGCGATGTCGTCCCAGCTCGAACCCGAGAAGCTACCCAAAGACCAGTTGTGCAGGTTCACGATGGACTGGTCGTCGGCGAAGGCGATGAGGAAGTTCGTCGCCGCCGAGCAGATGTATCCCACCATGACGCCCGCCACGATGAGCATGGCCATGGAACTTATGCGCCGTGCGATGAGGAGCACGAAGCCGATGGTGATAAGCGAGCCCAGAAACGCTGCGGCCACCATGGCCGGCGAGGACATGGCCTGGTTCGCGCCCAGAAGTACGATCATCGTAAGCGCGACGACGAACTTTGCGCCCGAGGAGACGCCCAAGATGAACGGGTCGGCGATGGGGTTGTTGAAAAACGTCTGCAGCAGGAACCCGGAAAGCGAAAGTGCCCCGCCGAGAAGCACGGCTGAAAGCACGCGCGGCAGGCGAATCTCCCAGATGACCTGGCTTTCCATGGAATTGGCCGCGCCGCCCGAAAGGATGCCGGGGATGTGGTCTGCGGGCACGAGCACGCTCCCGATGCACAGGTTGGCCCCGACGAGCACGATGAGGGCAACAGCGAGCAGCGCCGTCACGACGCGACACCGCGCGGCGCGCCCCGATTCGTCGTATGCCATGGAAAACCGGCTTCTCATGGCGCTAACCGAGCTTCCTCAGATAATGGAAGTCGCTCGCGTCATTGCCGGTGAACGCCCCGTACAGCTCGTCGATAATGTCGGCGGTAGAAGTCATCTGCTGGTACATGTCGGCGCTTGTGACCCAGACGTTGCCGTTCTTCACGGCTTTGAACTGCGACAATAGCGCGTTTTTGCCTACGAAGTCGTTCAAGGTGGTAACTGACTCGTCGATGGTGCCGTTGTAGACGATAATGTCGGCATCCTTCGCCGTCGCGTAGAAGCGCTCGATTTCGAGCGTTACTGACGAACCTGACGTCGACGACGCCTGCGCGTCATCGAGCGCGTAGCTGCCGCCTGCAAGCTCGATCATCTGCGCCACGTAGTCGCCCGCCCGCCGCGTGACGGCGGCCCCGTTCGAGTTAATGTAGAAATACGCCACGGTTTTACCTGACGACGCGAGCCCCGACGTTTGCTCGACGCGGGCCTTCTGCTCGTTGAACAGGTGCGCGGCCTCGTCTTCCTTGTCGAACAGGACGCCGAAAAGCTTAATCCACTCGACGCGCCCGAGTGCTTCGGGCTCGCTCGACGACTGTTCGGTGAGCACGACGAGCCCGAGCTTCTGCAGCTTTTCCTTCACATCGGGCGTGTGGTTGATCATGGTGTTCTCGATGGCGAGCGTGCAGCCCGAGGCCGATATTCGCTCGTAGTCGGGCGCGCTGTACTTGCCGCCGTAGGCGATCGCCCCACTTTCGAGCGCGCTTTTGAAGCCTGCGACCGAGCAATCGTCGGCCTTCGTGCCCGACATGATGATATTGTCGTTCGCATCGAGCGCGTCGACCAGGCACATCGTCGCCGACGACACGAGGTACACCTTGTCGGCGGGGCGCCTTATGACCGCGATGTCGGAGCTCAACCCATCAGGTACCTTCGCATCTTGCGGCACCACGAGGAAACGCTCCCCATTCGAAACGCAGATAAGCCGCAGACCGCCTTCGAACTCGTCGACAGTGAAGTGCTCGGCGTATTCAAGCTGAAGCGCCCCTGTTGGCTTCCAGCCACAGCCCAAATCGGCGTTGTGGAAGTCGGCCGCGGCGCTTGAAGCCGTTCCCGCAGGGGAGCCGCCGCTTGCTTCGTCGCCCGATTTCTCCTTCATGGTGGATGAGTCGAAGTGAATCGTGTAGTCGATGGTGTGCGGCGTCGACATGGCGACGGTCTCGGCCGACACGGCGATGTCCTCGTCGAGCGTGACGGGTATCTCGAACGTGGAGTTGCCGCCGTCGTTTACGGGCGCGTAGTCCACGCCGTCGACGGTCATCTTGTCGTAGTTCGAACTCGACCAGGTGATGGTCGCGGTGTAGGTGTCGCCATCCTTCACAATTGTGGTGGGTGAGGCGATGCTTGCGCGCCCTGACCCGCCGGAAAGCGAGACACTCACAGTGTATTCCTGAGAGCCCACCGTGCCACCGGTCGCGTTTGGGCTCGCACTGCACCCCGCGAAGGGAAGCGCGAGCAGGGCGATGAGAACGCAGGCGATCGCGCGCGCCGCGATGCTGTGGCGCTTCCTGTTTTCCCCCTTGGGAAGAATCGACCGCATGGCGTTACTTCAGTGCGTCGGCGCGCAGATCGACGCCGGCGGATTCGAACACAAGCGTGCGGTCGTACCACTGCTCTTTTCTAATACTCCACGCGGCACAGGCGGTGTCCTCGTCGAGCGCATCAACGGGCACGTCGTAGGTGTACTTACCTTCCGCGTTTTCCACATAGGGGATGAAGTCGGCCTCGCTCGCGGCGGCAGCCTCGTCGCCCGTGCCCATGAAGAGCTTGCCGTAGCCCGTGCCGGAAAGCGTCATCACGCAGTGCATGGAGCCGTTTTCCACGATGAGCTGGGCGTCCACAATCCTGAACATGTTTGAGCTGGAATCTACGGTGATCGGATAGGTGCCGTCGGCCACCTTGTCGGCGGTGATGGGGGCAGCGCTTGCGCCCTCGGTTGCATCGGCCGCCTGCTCGGTCTTTTCCTGGGAATCGGTATTGCTTGCCTTTGCGCCGTCGCTTGAATTTCCGGCGCAGCCGGCGAGCGAGAACGCGAGAAGCGCCGCCGACAGGGCGAAGACGAGGGTTTTCTTCAACATGGAGGGATTCCTTTCAATCGCTTCTACCGCCCGCGCCGTGCGGTGGGCGGGCGGGATGCGAATGCAACGGGCATGCGCCGTCGGTCGGGGAAGGCGCATGCCCGTTGCACGGGGACGCGACCGGCGCCCCCGTGCGCGGCGAGTTTACAGCTTGGCGATGGCGTCGTCCACGTGCGAGACGTAGATGTCGTCGACCGCGGCGTTCTGTCCCAGACCCTGGAGCAGGCACGTCACTTCGAAGCCGGCGGCCACGAACTTCGCAGCCCAGCTGTCGGGGTCGGTCTCGTCTGCCATGTCGTTGTTCGCGTGGTCGCCCGCGACCACCATGAACGGCGCGAGCACGGCCTTCTTGTACCCTGCGGCGCTCGCGGCGGCGATAACATCCTCGCAGGTCGGTTCAGCCTCGACGGTGCCGACGAAGAACTGCGTCAAACCCTCGTTCTTGAACACTTCCTGCATCTTGGCATAGTCGGCGTTGGAATCGGCTTCGGTGCCGTGGCCCATGAGGCACAGCGCCGTCTCGCCGTCGTCGAAGGACGCCATGTTCTCCTTAATGGCTGCGGCCACCTTTTTGTAGTCGTCGTCGGAGGTGAGCAGCGGGTCGCCGAGCGAGATCTTGTCGAACTTGTCGGCGTACTTGTCGAGCTCGTCTTTCACGTCGGCGTATTCCAGGCCAGCCATGAGATGCGTCGGCTGCACGACGATTTCCTTCACGCCGTCTTCCACGCAGCGGTCAAGCGCCTCGGTCATGTTGTCGATCGTGATGCCGTCGCGCTTCTTCAGCTTGTCGATGATGATCTGCGCGGTGAAGGCGCGGCGGATGTCGTAGTCCTGCCAGTACTTCTCGCGGATAGCGTCTTCGATGGCGCCGATGGTGATGTGGCGCGAGTCGTTGTAGCTCGTGCCGAAGCTCGTGACGAGGATGACCGGCTTCGCGGCCTTCTCCTTTTCACTAGATTTCTCGGAACTCGCGGAGGTGTTGGAGCAGCCCGCGAGCGCGACTCCGGCGAGCGCGACGGCTCCGGTTGCTGCGGCGCCCATGAAGCCGCGGCGTGACATCTGGTCGGACATGGTTTT
>CAJLRE010000072.1 GCA_905208975.1 uncultured Collinsella sp.
GGCACCAGAGCGACAACTTGTCATTCAAAGAGGACGGCATGACCAGAAGGTCTATGCCGTCCTCTTTTCATGCCAATTTGTTCGCTCTGGTGACCGCTCGCTGGCATTACCAAAACATCGACGGTCCAATAATGATCCCTTGGGGACGGAGAAAAAGTGGTCGTTGGGGACGTTCTTGTTTGACTGGTAGTTTAAGAACGCCCCCGATGACTATTCGGATTGCTAATTTGTGCGGGTTGTGGTTTTGTGACCTGCTGAAATTTAAGATACTGTACAACTGTACGTTAACTCATCTTCGTAGTATATTGCTACCCGCAAAACTCAGCACCATTGTGCCGCGAGGCACTAAAGCGCCTACGTACAATGGTTGTCGATAGTACGATTCGATTCAACGACAGGATGGATGGTCTAAGCGTGAGTCTCGGCAGCAAACTATCCAACGCAAAGGTATCCTTTGCGATCTTTAAGCGTGACATCAAGCGATTGCTCGTGAACCCCGTCGCCTTGGTGGTTACCCTCGGCGTGTGTGTTATTCCCTCGCTGTATGCCTGGTACAACATCGTGGCAAACTGGGATCCGTACGGAAACACCCAGGGCATCAAGATTGCTATCGCCAACAACGATCAGGGTACCCAAAACGACCTAGTGGGCGAGCTCAATGCGGGCGATAAGGTGGTCGACCAGCTCAAGGAAAACGATCAGCTGGGCTGGACCTTCGTCGACTCGGCTGCCGATGCCAAAGAGGGCGTCGAGAGCGGGGAATACTACGCGGCGATCGTAATCCCCAAGAACTTCTCCGACAATCTTGTCTCGATGCTCGATGGCAATTACCATCAGCCGAAGCTCACCTATTACGTCAATGAGAAGAAGAGCGCCATTGCGCCCAAGGTCACCGATACCGGTGCCAACACCATCGAGGAGCAGATCAACTCGGAGTTTGTCTCCACGGTGGGCGAGACCGTAGCGGGCATCGCCAAGGATGCCGGCATCGATTTAAAGGACAAGGCAACCCAGACTCAGGACTCGCTGACAAGTTCGGTGTCCGAGGCATCCGACACCTTGGGTGAGGTGCGCGATTCGATTGGCGATATGAATGCCGCCATCGATAAGACGAGTGGCGCTATCGCCTCGGCTGATGCGGCGCTTGCCGGCTTGCAAGGTCAGGCACCGTCGCTGACGCAGGCAATCTCCCAGGGCAACGACCTGCTGGGCGAGGCTCGCGCCACGGCGGGCAACTCTATCACCTCGCTCTCCAAGGCACTCTCGGAAGGTAGCCTTGCACTCACCAAGACGTCAGCCTCTGCGAACGCTGCGATTGGCAAGCTAACGGGTACGGTCACATCTACGACCACCCGCATCGACAACTCGCTCGAGTCTCTCCAGGCGACGATCGATCACAATAAGGCCGTTATCGGGCACTTGGAGATTCTCGTTAATGACACGTCGACAGGTTCCGAGGAAATTGACGCGCGCATTGTATCGACCATCGATTCGCTTCGCGAGCAAAACCAGAAGCTGCAGAGCATCAAGGATGGCCTTTCTGCACAGTCGAGCGCCATGGCAAACGACGCTACGGCAATCTCGAACGCGAGCAACGCACTCAACGCGGCAATTCAGACCGGTACGGCTAGCCTCGGTCAGGCTCAGACCGATCTGGGTCAGAACGCACTTCCGAAGGCTTCGAGCGCGCTTGACTCCTTTGCCGCCGTTTCGGGCGATTTGACCGGCATTGTGTCGGGTATGACCCCCACGATAGCGAGCGCGCGCGGCACGCTGGCGCAGCTCGACGCCACGCTCAAGCAGGCAAAGACCACGCTGTCCCAAACCGACGCCTCCCTTGCCAAGGTTCAGGACAAGCTCGCGACCGCCGCCAATGACATTGCGGCGCTGCGGACCTCTGAGTCTATGGGCGAGTTAGCCGACCTCATGGACGTCGACGTCAATGACGTGGCAGATTTCATGGCATCTCCGGTTGAGCTGACGTCCAAGTCAATCTATCCGGTCAAGAGCTTTGGCTCGGGCATCGCGCCCTTCTACACCAATCTGGCGCTGTGGGTAGGCGGCTATGTGCTCATCGCTATCTATAAACTCGAGGTCGACCGCGAGGGCATCGGTAGCTTTACGGCGCGTCAGGGCTACTTTGGCCGCTGGCTGCTGCTGGTGATCCTGGGCGCGTTCCAGGCCATTATCGTTACGGTGGGCGACCTGGTCATTGGCGTTCAGTGCGTCAATCCGCTGCTCTTTGTACTGGGCGGCATCGCTATTTCGTTCACCTACGTCAACATCATCTATGCGCTGTCCACCACGTTTAAGCATATCGGTAAAGCCATTGGCGTCATCCTCGTCATTGTGCAGATCCCCGGCTCGTCGGGCATGTATCCCATCGAGATGATGCCCGGCTTCTTCCAATGGCTGCATCCGCTGCTGCCCTTTACCTACGGCATCAACCTGCTGCGCGAGACCGTCGGTGGCATGTATTCGTTCAACTACCTGTTCAACCTGTGCATCCTGGGCGTGTTCCTTGCCATCGCACTCTTTATTGGCTTGCAGCTGCGTCCGCTGCTGCTCAACCTCAACCTGCTCTTTGACAAGCAGCTTTCCACGACGGGCCTCATGATCTGCGAGTCCAACGACCTGCCGCGCCAGCGCTATTCGCTGCGCACGGCCATGCGCGTCATGCTCGATTCGGATTCGTACCGTCGCGAGCTGCTCGATCATGCCGTGGCGTTTGAGCATCGCTACCCGTACTACATCAAGGGCGGTTTTGCCGCCGTGGTAGGCGTGCAGGTTCTGCTCTTTGTGCTTTCGACGGTGCTCGATATCGACAATAACGGCAAGATCATCCTGCTCGTTATCTGGATCATTTCGGTTATCGCCATCTGCGGCTGGCTCATCAACATCGAATACATCCGTGCGAGCCTCAATACCCAGATGCGTATCTCGGCGCTTTCGGACGAGGACCTTCGCCGCGAGATGCGCGAGCACACGGCTGCCATCCCCGCCGCCCGTCGCATGTTTGGTCTCAACGCCAGCGAGCGTGGCGCCAAGGGAGGCGAACAGCCTACGAGCCGTCTGTCGCATATCGGTGCGCATCGTAAGGCTCAAGATGCCGACGGCGCTGACAACGTAAACGGAAACGACGGGGACACCACCTCGCTTGGCAAGCACTCTAAAGGAGGTGAGGCATAAATGAAAAACATCCTGCACCTGTTTAAGCGCGATGTCCA
This sequence comes from uncultured Collinsella sp., assembly GCA_905208975.1. Classification (GTDB taxonomy): domain Bacteria; phylum Actinomycetota; class Coriobacteriia; order Coriobacteriales; family Coriobacteriaceae; genus Collinsella. The sequence continues at coordinate 3,228 of CAJLRE010000072.1, forward strand.
AAACGTGTCTCGCTCCGTGATCGGCATGGTCGTCGTGATGGGCCTGATCATCGTGCCATGTCTCTATGCATGGTTTAACATCGCCGGAAGCTGGGATCCGTACGGCAACACCGGCAACCTTAAGATCGCCGTGGTCAACACTGATGAGGGTTACGAGAGCGATCTGATTCCCGTCGAGGTCAACGTGGGCGAAAACGTAACCGCCACCCTGCGCGGCAACGAGAACTTCGACTGGGTTGTGCTCAACGATCGCGATAAGGCCATCGATGGCGTCAAGTCGGGCGCGTACTACGCTGCCGTCGTTATCCCTAAAACGTTTAGCGCCGACATGATGACGCTTTTCTCGACCGAGGTGAAGCACGCCGATATCGAGTTCTACGAGAACCAGAAGGCTAACGCCATCGCACAGATCGTGACTGAAAAGGGCTCGAGCGCCGTCCAGAGTCAGGTCAACGAGACCTTTACCAAGACCATCACGACCATCGGCCTTAAGACCGTGTCCAGCCTGCTCGACTATATGAGTACCGACCAGGTGAGCAACTTTATCGCCAATCTGTCCTCGACGCTGGGCGATTCGGTCGAGGACCTGCAGGACGTTCAGGCGAGTGCGACGTCGCTCGCGGGCATTTTGAGCTCCACGTCCGATTCACTGACATCGGCGGGCGGCATGCTCAAGCAGACGGGCACCGTTGATGAGTCGACGAAGCAGCTGATGGAGCACGCCAAGAGCGGCATCAATGATTCCAAGGAAGCGCTCAAGGCCGCCAACGATGCCGTTGACGCGGCGATTGACGGAAGCGCGGGCTCGTTCGACAACGTGTCCGCCGAGCTTGCGAAGGCATTCGATGCCGCGAATCAGCATGTTGACCTTACGGTGTCTCAGCTCAACGAAGCCGCAGCGGCGCTCAATACGCGTGCTGACGATATCGATGCGATGGCCGATCAGCTCCGCAACCTTGCCGACCAGGTGAGTGATGACAAGCTCAAAGACGGTCTCGAGTCCGCTGCGACGTCGCTGGGCAGAATTGCCGTGGAGTACCGCAACAATGCGAAGGACCTGACGGCGACCGCAAAGTCCCTTTCGGACGGCATGGCGGAGGTCAACAACTCGCGTGCCGAGGTCGACCAGGCCATCGCCGATGCCAAGGCGGGTATCTCGGGAGCCAAGTCCGACTACGATTCCACGTTCTCGGTTAAGGCCAAGGAGCTCAAGAAGACCATTTCGGGCGTTCTGGATTCCCTGAACGGTATTTCGGGTGACTTGGATAGCGCTGTGAGCGGTCTGACCGACGCCTCTGGCTCGCTCGCAAAGGGCCTCTCCAAGGCTGCGACGCTGGTCAACAAGGCTTCTGATCAGTTGGGCGAGGCGTCGGACAAGATCAGCGCTTTTAAGGACGAGCTTGATAGCGCTCTGATGTCGGGTGACCTGGCCATGATTAAGACAATGATTGGCAACGACCCCGAGGGCCTCGCCGTGTCGCTTTCCGGCCCCGTCGCGCTCGACCGCAAACCGGTCTATCCGATCCGCAACTACGGTTCGGCCATGGCGCCGTTCTACACGATTCTGTCGCTGTGGGTGGGCTCGATTGTACTGGCGGCCATGATGAAGGTCTCGGTTGACGATGAGCTCATCAACGAGCTGATCCCCGTGCGCCTGCACGAGATCTACCTGGGCCGCTACCTGTTCTTTGGAGGTCTGGCCCTGCTGCAGGCGACACTCGTGTGCGCGGGCGACATCCTGTTCTTTGGCATTCAGTGCGACAACCCGCTGCAATTTGTGCTGGCGGGTTGGGTCGCGAGTCTCGTGTTCTCCAATATCGTCTACACGCTTACGGTTTCGTTTGGCGATATCGGCAAGGCGCTCGCCGTCGTGCTGTTGGTTATGCAGGTCGGCGGTTCGGGCGGTACGTTCCCCATCGAGATGACCGGCCCTGTGTTCCAGGCGATCTATCCGTTCCTGCCGTTCACCCACGGCATCAACGCCATGCATGCCGCCATGGCTGGCGCCTACCATATGGAGTACTGGATTGAGCTAGGCATTCTGGCGAGCTATCTGATTCCGTCGCTGGCACTGGGCGTCGTCTTCCGCCGCCCGGTCATCAAAGCCAACGACTGGATTATCGAAAAGCTGGAGTCGACCAAATTGATTTAATACAGCAACGTAAACGCCGTCGGAACATCGAGGTTTTCTGTTCCGACGCTTTAGTTGAGTGAATTGCATGGGCTGCTTGGTTGTTGCTACAGTAGCGGGGCGTGCCGGGGGTCCGGTGCGCCCTGTTTTTATTTGACCATGAGGCGGCATGCGGTCACGCGCGTGCGGACACCACGCCCAGATTGAGCGCGAGGATGCCCTATGCCCCAGCATGTCACTGACAATATCGAAATGATGCCCGATGGCCCTGTGGCTCGCGAGGACCTGGGTGCGGGCGGCACCTCCCGTGGTGCCGGTGCTCGTTCGCCGTTGTTCTGGAAAGTTCTACTGCTTTCGGTGGCGATTATCTGGGGTTACTCCTTTACCACTATGAAGGACGCGCTCGACACCATTCCGGTGTTTGAACTGCTCTGCGTGCGCTTTCTGCCTGCGGCGTTGGTCATGTTTGTCATCTTCCACAAGCGCATCATCGCGCACCTCAACGCCCGCAATCTTATCGTCGGACTTGGAATGGGCACACTTATGTGGGCCGCCTACGTCCTGCAGACGGTCGGCCTGGCGCACACCACGGCGGGCAAGAACGCGTTTTTGACGGGTACGTACTGCATCCTCGTGCCCTTTGCGAGCTATTTTCTGAGCGGCGAAAAACTCACCCGCTATAATCTGGGCGCGGCACTGCTGTGCTTGGCGGGCATTGGCCTGGTGGCGCTCGATAGCGTCGAGTTCAACATCGGCGATGCCATTACGCTGGGCGGCGCGGTCTTCTTCGCCATCCAGATGGCGGTGACCGCCAAGTACGGTCGCAAAATGGACATCAACGTCATCACGTTTTGGATGTTTGTGGGCAATGGCGTGCTGAGCCTGATCTCGTCGCTGCTATTCGAGACCCAGGCGCCTCTGTCCGTGTGGACGCCGAATTTTATCTGTGTGATGGCGTTTCTCTCGGTGGGCTGCACATGCGTGGCTCTGCTCATCCAAAACGTCGGCCTGGCGCATGTCCCGGCTTCGACGGGCTCGCTGCTCCTTTCGATGGAGTCGCCTTCGGGCGTGTTGTTTTCGGTGCTGCTGATGGGGGAGGCGCTCACCTCGCGCCTGCTCGCCGGCTTTGTGCTTATCTTCCTGTCGATTATCTTGAGCGAGACTCACTTCGATTTTTTGCGTCGAAAGCCGCGCCCGCAATTGTAAACAACTTGTTGCGCCGCCCTCCTGGGGCGGCATTTTTTATGCCTCGCCCTTAAAGTTGTACCTTGCGCTTTACGCTATCAAAGTGCTTACTGCAAAAACGTTACTGGAGGGCATTTATGGCACCAGCTTTGTCCGATCTTCAACCGCAATCAACGCCCAAGGCCACCGCCGCGGCGCAGACCGCTATCGGTGACGGTCTTGTTGCAGAAGCTCAGGCTTTTGCAGACGAGCTCGCTGCGTGGCGACACGATCTCCACCAGATGCCCGAGCTGGGTAATAGCCTCCCACAGACCTCTGCGTATATCCAGGCACGTCTGACCGAGATGGACATCCCGTTTGCCACGCTCGTCGACGGCTCCTGTGTTGTGGGCCTTGTCGGCTCCGGTGCCGCCGCGGCCCAAGGCAATGGCGTCTGCACGAATGAGCAGGCTGGTACGGTCATCATGCTTCGTGGCGACATGGACGCCCTGCCCGTTGCCGAGGAATCCGGCGAGCCCTTTGCATCCACCAACGGCTGCATGCACGCTTGCGGTCACGATATGCACGCGACGGCGCTGCTTGGCGCGGCTCGTATGCTCAAAGCGCGCGAGACTGAGCTTGTTGATGCCAACGCCACGGTTAAGCTGCTGTTCCAGCCGGGCGAGGAAACCTTTGAGGGTGCCCGCGCCGCCATCGCCGACGGTCTGCTGCAGAACCCGCGCCCTCAGGTCGCCTTTGCCATGCATGTCAATAGCCAGTCGCCGCTTGGCCTGGTGCTTTACGGCAGTCCGGCGCTCTCGGGCGTGTACGGTTTCCGCATCACGCTGCAGGGCAAGGGCGGTCATGGCTCGAGCCCCGAGATCTGCATCGACCCCATTACGGCGGGCGTGCACGTGCATCTGGCACTTCAGGAGCTTATCGCTCGCGAAGTGCCGGCGGCCAAGGAGGTCGCGCTTACCGTTGGCAAGTTCGCCGGCGGTCAGGCCGCAAATGTCATCCCTGATACTTGTGTGCTCGAGGGAACGCTGCGTGGCTTCGATGTCGAGCTCATGGAGCACCTCAAGGCCCGCATCGCGGAGGTCGTCAAAGGCGTTGCCACGACCTATCGTACGCCGGCGACTATTGAGACGCTCTCGGATGTTCCCCCGCTCGTACTCGATGACGATATGACGCAGGCGTCGCTTGGCTACGTGGGCGCGGTGCTGCCCAAGTCCGCCTTCCTGCCGCTGTTCCACGCCATGGCGAGCGAGGACTTCGCGTTGATCTCGAGCGAGATCCCGAGTGCGTACTTTACCGTGGGCGCTGCCGTGACTGATACGGACGAGCATTTTGCTCAGCATCATCCCAAGGC
>CAJLRE010000073.1 GCA_905208975.1 uncultured Collinsella sp.
ACGACCAGGTTCTTCCCATCTGCCTTCTGCTCAGTCACGCTCTTGATGAGCACATCGGTTTTGCCCATCGGAGCAACGGGAGACGTCCAGTAGTAGTACCCGTCGGACGCGACAACCCAAGACGAGGCGGTGTTAGAAGCAGATGCCTTGGACACACTGCCCCACGCAATGACGTAGTCGGTGCCGGCAACTGGTTCATCCCACAGGCGCGCGCCATTCTGGTCCTGCCAGTAGATATCCACCGCAACACGCAGGTATGCCGGGGCCGAGCCGTTGTTTGTAATCATGACGTTGCTCTTCACATTGCCATCGAGCTTCTCATCTACCAAGGGCGCCACCGAACCAAAACCAAACTCGTTGACCAGCACGCCCGTAACCGAAAGCCACGCAAAGGTACCGGCAGCGCCAGCCAACAGGAGAACGCCAACAAGGAGGGCGACGATTTGCTTGCGCTTAGTCATCCTAGTCCTCCTTCTTCAGCGTGCCGTTTTTCCAAACATTCTTGGCACGCGAGCCACCATCGACCCATTTGTCATTCGCGCGCGTGTTGACGCACGTCACCACGGTGTCGCCCGCACTCGAGGCAGACGAGATGATGAGCTCGGCAGATTTGCCGGGCGCCTTGCCCGGCGTGCTCAGCTCACCCTGGTAGCGCCATGCCCAAGCCGTATCTTCCTCGACGGTATAGATGCCAGCCGGAGCGGCGAACTGCACGCTGCCGACATAGCAAGTTTCACCGTTTTCGTCGCGCTGCTCGCTAACTTTCACCTCGACCATGCGCGTCTCGGCAGGAGAATCCTGCGACATCTTTCGCGTTACCTTAAAGCGGAACGTTTGCCCCATAGCGCTGACATCGGTCGTCTTTTTAACGATCGTCAGCGCATGAGTCTGGGCAAAGTTGAACACGGCTTTGCCGGGGCCCTGATCGCCCTCGCCCGTCTTCTTGGACTCCAGACGGTTGGCCAGGTCGAACGAGCCGTCACCCGAACCAAGGCTGTAGAGCGAGACAAACTTGCCGTTTACGGGCTCTTCCGCCACAGAAACACCCTCTGTACCAGGCCCGTAGCTTGCCCGCATTACCGTAACGGTCAGCCGCGTTCCCATAAACGGCTTGGCAAAGCAGACCTTAAACGGCGCCTTGTCGGCACTGTCATCGACGGTGTTGGCGGCGGCGGGATCGAGCAGCCACTTAAGCTGGGCGGTCATGGTTTCGGACTTCGCGGGATCAGACGTATCTTTGGCAACCACGCGATATGTAACGGGATACAGGTCCATGTCGCCCTTAATTGGCTCGTCCTTAAACACATCCCAAGGCTTCGTATCACCATCGGCGCCCACATATCGCCACTCCAAGAAGAGCTCACGCATATCGCCATTGGCGGCCGCACGCTCATCGAGCAGCGCGACGATCTTGGAATGGGCGTCCGGGTCGTATGCCACGGACTTTTGCTCCATCATGGGATTCCCGCTGTTGTCATAGACGGGGCGGCCGTTCTCATCCATTTTGGGAACATCAACCGTATAGACGAAGCCGGACTTGCCGTCCTGCGCACGCTCGTCGCCCGAGTCGACCGTCGCCGTAAAGAGAACCGACCCGTCGACACCGTGATAGCGCACCTTATGCGGCGCAATCTTGTACACCGCAGTGTACATCGCGCTCTTAAAGGGCTCATTGCCCTCGAGGGGATACTTGTCGTCACCGGTCATCAGGGTGTACTTGTTATCGGATTCATAGTCACGCGACCAGCCGACAAAGTCGTACTTGGTGCCATCCTTGCCGACAACCTCAGTTGCAGCTTTTACCTCCAGCGAAATTTGATCACCAGAGTCGGTCCGCGAAAGATAACGCACAGAACCGGGGTCATCCAGATTGGCATCGATATTCGATTGAACACGCACCGCGCTGGCGCGGTAGACCGGATACAACTCCATGGGGGCCTTGACCACGGTGCTTTTATTCACCATGGAAACGTCGTCCGACCAAACGACATAACCGTTGCCAGCTACCGGCTTAGTTTCCGTCCAGCCCACGAAGGCATTGTATGCGTTTGTTGCAGCATCGATATCGCCGACGTTATACGTTGGCAGCGGGATGCCGTCCTTAAGGCTGCCGAGAGAATCGCCCTGCTGGGCTACCTTACCGTCCACATCCCTGGCATTGAGATGGTACACAACCGCCAACGGCGAATAGTACGCCACAAATGTATAGGCCCCGCCGGGTTCCACCTGATGGGAATACGAGTTATCGCCGTTAGGTTCGATGTCTTCAACTTCGCCATTCGGAAGCTCGATCTCAACCTTCTGCAACTTATACAGCTCACCGCCTGCTTTATAAACCGGCGTCGTAACGTCAGGGGTCACCGTTGCCGTAGCAGGATTGGTGTCCGCGTTGATAACGGGAGCGATGTTGTAGCTAGGCACATTGACCTTGTCCGTACCCTCAAAACCTGCGCGATGCAGGTTGGTGGTGTAGCTGACGTCGTACTTTGCGTAGACGGGATAGGCATCCTGCCACTGGGTGACCTTGGACTCGTCGGTCGCCAGATACGGCTCTGCCTTATCCGGATCACTCGTCACATAGGAGTCGCCGGCGACGTCGTAGATATACTTCCAGACGTCAGAATCCTTCTGAACCTCGGCGGTCGAAATCCAGCCCAGGAACTTATAGCCCGGCACGGCCATGTCGGCATCGGTCGGGGAAGCTTCGAGGGTCAGGGGGCTCTCATACGATCCCTTCTCACCATCTTCTGGCTTTTCGGCCACTTTAACCGACTTATTAACATGCGGGTAGTAATACGTGAACGTCGGATCCGCCCCGTTCACCTTGGTCTGCAGCAAGTTACTCTCATAGCGCCGCGTGGCAGTCCTCACGACATTATCGCCCTTGTTGTAGAAATTAACGTCCGTGGTAATCATCGCGCGAACGTAGTACTTCTTATCTGTACGCACCATGCTCTCGATGGGATTTTTCACATATGTCCAATATTCACCATCGCGCTCAAGCGTCCAGAAATTCAGGCGATAGCGATCATTCACCGGTTTGACCGTTACGTTCAGCGAAGCCGAAGTCCAAGTATCGCTTAGCGTTGCAGCGCCTGGAAAATCGGTATCGGCATAGAGGTTTTTTAGAGTATCGGCTCCCGTATCGTTTTTAACGTTGTGCGAGTACGCGTTAAGGGGACTCACGACAAGGGTTTCCTTCGTGAAGCGCGTGCCACACGTTTCATAACTATCCTTTATACCGTGGTCAACATGCTCCGGGCCCCAGTGGACGACGTTTTCACGCACGAAGGTACTACCGACGTTTTCCTCAAAGGGCGTTTGATAGCGATTCCAAACGGAACAAAGTAGCTTGCTGTCCGTAAACTCATGGTTGGTATAAGCCCGAACGTAATAATCCACTCGGTACTCAAAGCGGGCGATGTAGGTATGCGGCGCGGTTAAATCGACATCGGCGGGGAGCGTATAGCTGGGATCGCGGCTTACGCGCACCTCAAGCGGGGCATCCTCGGTTCCCTTGTTTTCGTACCAACCCAGGAAGCGGTAGCCGTCGGGCAGCGAGCCGCCTTCGGACAAGGGCTTGTTGTCCACGCCGCGCACCTGCACCGTGTAAACGCTGGCCCCATCCTCGGCAGTCTGGACATCGACATGAGTGTTGCCCACGTCGACACGCTGGGTCGCATCTTCAAGCTCATCCTGTTCATTGCCCTCGAACACTGTCATGATGTTCGAGACGTAGTCGCTGTACACCGGATAGAAGTCGGTCGGGCCAAGCACGGTAATCTCGGTACCGGCAGGATAGAACGCGCCGGCATTTTTTAGCTCGGCGAGCTGGGTCGAGGTAATGGCTGCATAGCCACCGTTCATCTGAGCCTCTTCGCTCGGCTTCGTTGTCCAACCGATAAAGGTGGCGCTGGAAGACAGCGTGCCACGATCGGTAGGAGCGGCGGGGTTGAGCTTCGCGCCGTAGCGATACCAATCGCCCGATTTGTCGTGTGCAGTGCCGCTCTGGCAATCGAGCGTTTCGCCCTGGACGTTATAGAACAGCACCTGCGCCTCGTACGAAGCGATAAACAGGTCATTGCCCTTAAAACCGTCGACCCCCTTGGCATTATCGGCGGTATAGGTCGACGTATGCTCGTGCGCCTCACTCTTCTTGACCTGTTTGCCGGCAGTCACGGCATCGGCATCGGTCTTGCCGTCAAACCAGGTGTTATCGGCCTCGATGTGGTTCACGTTGACCCCGGGCTCGCGGAACCAGCCCGTAAAGCGGTATCCCTCGTTTGCCTCGGTCAGGCCTTCAGGCTTTGCGGAGGTCTCTTGCTCAAACGTTACCGACGTATCGCCCTGGGCCAAGCCCTGGGCCGTTCCCGCCAGCACGGCGCTCACGGCAAAGGCGTACGGATCCGAGGTCTTCTGATCAATACCGAGTTTGGTCGCCTCGATTGTCGCGGTGCCCGCACCGGGAAAATCGATCGTCGCCTTAACGCTCTGGCCATGCACGGGGATATTCAGTCTGTAGTCCATCGCCCACTCGTTGGCATGCGAACCGCCCAGGGCCTCATCGTTAGCGGTCGAGCGCATGGTGCCGGCACAGAAGTCGTAGTCGTGCTCCTCCCACAGCTCGCGCGTGGCGTAGCGCCCGTCGTCCCACGGGCCGTAGCCGTCGCCCTTGGTGGTACCGTCGCCGCCAAAAGAGGGGATCTTCTTCTTAGCCGCGGTACCCTGGCTGCTGCCGTTTAGGCTCACGCTCGGCTTAAAGTAGCACTCGGTGACCGTGGCATCATCCTTGTTGGCACGCGCGGCAATGCCGCCCAGGTTCACATCGTTTTGAATGATGGGGATCACGGCGATGGGATTGTACTGACGCGAGCTCAAGTCACCCGCAAAATGGCTTCGAACGAGCTCGTTGCCCTTTTCGGTTAGAATACGACCCGCCAAGCCACCCGTCCACGCGCGCGTCACGGCGACGACGCCCACGTACGACGCGGCATAGCTGTAGCACTGCGCCGTCGAGAAGCAGTCGATAATCTTGGCCTCGCCCGCCATGCAGCCCACAAAACCCGAGGCGTACACGTTGTTGCCGCCCAGGGCGCCAATGGCCACGTCGTACTTATTGGTGACGTCGGTCATGCCCTTCTCGGCAATCGAGCCGTCGTCCTTACGCGTCGGCGTCACGCGGCAGTACTCGATAGTCGATTTCTTAACGTAGCCGGCAAACGCCGCCATATACAGACCCTCACCGCCGAGCGCCTGCACGCCCGAGGTCGTATTGTTGACGGCACGGCCGCCACGGACCTCGCAGTTGTAGAGGGTGCAGCCGTCGAGCTCGCCGGCGATGAGACCGCCCTCAAAGCCTGCGTTGGTAATGAGGTTGAGAGCATTGTTGGCGCAGGTCACGTGCAGCGTGCTCTCCATGACCATAACGTTTTCGAAGCGCGTATTGACGGCCTTGCCCACGATAATGCCACCGCGGAAGTCCGCCCACACGTTGGCGTCCTTGACCAAGAAGTTTTTGATGGTGGCACCGTTGGTCTCGGCAAAAAATCCCGTATCGCGCTCGGGGTCAAAAGCGTCTTTATCGTAGTTCAGGCCCTCAACGGTGTGGTTTTGACCATCGAACACGCCCTTAAACGGATGCTCCTTGTTGCCAAACGACAGATGCTTAACGGTGTTTGCAACGATGTCTTTCATGTCGTCGCTGTCGAGCTCAATGTCGTTATCGAGATAAACGTGCCAGCCGGACGTATCGCGCTCGCGCGACAGCGCCACACACGACAAAAAGTCAGCCTCGTTTTTGATGTGGAATTCGGTTTTGGCCTCGGGCGCAGTCTCGGCATGTACCGCCATCGGCAGCGCCATAACGCAGCAAAGGGCAATCGCCGCGACGGCAACTAGCCTGCTAAGCACGCCCCGGTTCATGTTCTTGATCTTCATAGGCTAGTTCGCCTCCGGCCAACCCGCGACGTCGAGAACGTCGAGGACGGTATCGCTTTCCTGCTGGTTTTTGGCCTGCACGGCCTGCACATCGATATCGAGCCTGAATGAGCCGCCGCGCGCGGCATCGTGGTAGTCGCCCACAAATCGCAGCGAGTCCATGAGGCTTTCCGTCATGGCACCGGGGTCGAGCATGCCGCCACGCCCGGCCAATCCACGGTAGTAGTACCACCCATCGCCGCCATCGATCCACGGGGATCCCTCGCCCGCGTTCACATGAAACGCAACGCTGCCCGAAGCATCCGCGCTCGAACCGTCGGGCGCCACCGACGTCATGTGCAGACGAGCGCGAACGTACTCAGGCTGCGCGCCGACGTTCTCCACGCGCACAATGCGGCTGATGTCAGAGCCCCCGGCCTTGGTGTCGGGATAGTCCCCGTGCTCGTTGGGCTCAAACGGAATCTCCTCGCCATGCTCGTTGAGGGTGTATTCGCAGACTCGTACCTTCACGCTGCCAAACGAGAGAACGTTGTTCACCGGAACCATATCAACGGTAAAAGCCAGCGTGCCGCACAGGCACGCCAGGGCCAACAGCGCCATCGCGGTAAGCGCCAAGGTGCGTTTCTGATTGTCAGAAAGATTGTTGAGCATTACGTTCGCCAATCGTCGATAAGGGGGGACCGAGATCCCGGCCCGAAAATGGGGATGGGGAGCGGGCCGGGATCTCGGTGGAGGGGGGATTAAGCCTGAGTCTTAGCCCATTCCTTGGCCTGCGCGATGGCGTTCTCGGCATCGCCCTGGTCAGCGCCGAAGATGTAGCAGGAGACTGTCATAGTGGGCTTGGCGGGACTCTGAACAACATCCGTGTTGTTCATGGCAGCCGGGATATGCACGGTGCTGAACAGCTCACCGGTGTAAGCAGCCTTTGCCTCGGTAGTCTCAGTCTTTGGAGTAGGAGCAAGCTTGGCAGGGGTGTCGGTGTTACCAGCGGTATACATGAACAGACCGCTCACGTACTGGTTAGGGTTACCGTTGTTCTTAGCACCCACGGTGGTATCCGCAACCGGCTTCCAGTTATCGTTAAGCGTGAAGTACGGGGTCTTAGCAAGAGCGTCAGTGGCATCTTTCTTCACAATGGCGTTCTTCACGTAGATGAACACATAGGACTCATCAGAGTCCTTGCCGATACCAACGTTGGGGTTCTTGGCAATATTGGTGTCGGGAATCATCTTGGAATCTTTCTTCCACAGGGTCTCGAACAGATAACCATCCACTGAGGGGTCCGTGGGCTTGTCGCCGGGCTTGTTCGGATGATCAGGGTCGGGCTTCACTTCGGGCTTGTCGATGCTGCCAACCGTGAACTCGTTCGTCTCGGAGTCGGTTGCCGACAGCCATGCATAGGTGCCAACGCCGGCGGCCAGCACCAACAGCAGCAGGGCGGCAATGATGCCGTAGCGCTTTTTCTTCTTGTTTTCCATCGTTCTCTTCCTTTCGAGAATCGTTTTCCCCGCCAACGGCCCCTACCGCCGCCGACGCTTTTCCCTGCCGCTATGAACGCCGCTCCCTCGCATGCACGCGGGTATGCTTGCCCGCAGGCTCGTCGGGAACCATCCGATCGAGCACTATCGACGCCGCGACTAGCAGCGCCAGAACGGCCACCACAACAAGCAAACCGGGCATCGTCGTGCAATATGCGTCAACGAAGCCCAGGTAAGGGACACAAAAAGAAAC
>CAJLRE010000074.1 GCA_905208975.1 uncultured Collinsella sp.
GGCAAGCGCATCACCAAGATGATGCTCATGTCGGGCGGCGAGAAGAGCCTGACGGCGCTCGCCCTGCTCTTTGCTGTCTATCGCACGCGTACGGTGCCGTTCTATGTGCTGGACGAGGTCGAGGCGGCGCTCGATGACGCCAACCTGTCCAAGCTCATCGGCGCACTCGACGTGTTGCGTTCCGATACGCAGCTCTTGGTTATCTCGCATCAGCGCCGTACTATGGAGGACGCTGACGTCCTCTACGGCGTCTCGATGCAAGCCGACGGCGTCAGTCGCGTCGTCTCGCAAAAACTCGATCGCGAAACCGGAAAGGTCGTGAATGCATAATGGGATTCTTCGATGCTCTCTCGCGCGGACTTGAGCGCAGCCGCGAGGCCCTCAACGAGGTCTTTTACTTTGGCGGCGAGGTCGACGAGGATTTTTGGGAGGACCTAGAGGACACCCTCGTCATGGGTGACATGGGTGCCGAGGTCGCGATCCAGGTGTCCGATGACCTGCGCGAGACAGCCGCCAAGAAGAACCTCAAGACCGCTCCGCAGCTTCGCCGCGCTCTGGCCGAGCAGCTTGAGCAGCACTTTGTGCCCATCGAGCGCGATCCGTTCGCCGACACGCCGAGTTGCGTGCTGTTTGTGGGCATTAACGGTGCCGGCAAGACCACGACGGTCGGCAAGATCGCGAGCGCCATGTCTGCCCGCGGCAAGAACGTCGTGATCGGCTCAGCCGACACCTTCCGCGCCGCCGCCATTGAGCAGCTCGATGTGTGGGGCCAGCGCGCCGGTGTCCCCGTCATCAAGCGCGACCGCGGCTCCGACCCGGCGAGCGTTTGCTACGACGTGCTCGACGAGGCCGACAAGCGCGGCAGCGACCTGGTACTTATCGACACCGCCGGTCGTCTGCACACGAGCCCCGAGCTCATGCGCGAGCTTGCCAAGGTGGTCAACGTGACGCGTAAGCGCGCCGCCAATATGGCCGCCGGCCCCATGCCCGTCTCGGTCGTCCTCGTAATCGATGCCGCAACAGGCCAAAACGGTCTGAACCAGGCGCTCGAGTTTAACGAGGCGCTGGGCCTGGACGGTATTATCATGACTAAGCTCGACGGCACGGCTAAGGGTGGCATCGCCATGGCTGTGGCCGAGAAGCTCAAGCTCCCGATCCTGCGCGTGGGCGTGGGCGAGCAGGTTGATGACCTGCAGGAGTTCAATGCCAAAGATTTCTGCCGCGCCCTGGTGGGCGAGTCCAACTAAGGAGTGACTAGTGTTTGATTCTCTGAGCGATCGCCTCAACGACACATTTGACCGCCTGCGTGGCAAGGGTAAGCTGACCGAGGCCGATATTACTTCTGCCATGCGCGACATTCGCATGGCGCTGCTCGAGGCCGACGTCAACTTCAAGGTCGTCAAGGAGTTCGTCGCCAAGACCAAGGAGCGCTGCATGACCGCCGAGGTCATGGAGTCGCTGTCGCCGGCGCAAAACGTCGTCAAGATCGTGCTCGACGAGCTCACCGAGATGCTCGGCTCCACCGAGAGCAAGCTCGTCTTTAGCAACCGCATTCCCAATGTCATCATGCTCGTGGGCCTTCAGGGCTCCGGTAAGACCACGGCTGCCGTAAAGCTTGCCTACCTGCTCAAGAAGCAGGGCCGCTCGCCGTTGCTCGCCGCGTGCGACGTCTACCGTCCCGCCGCTGCCGACCAGCTGGCCACGCTCGGTGGAGAGATCGGCGTTCCGGTCTTCCGCGGCGACGGCGCGCACCCGGTCGACATCGCCAAGGGTGCCATTCAGGAGGCCGTCGACCACCTGCGTGACGTGGTCATCGTCGATACCGCCGGTCGTCTGCAGATCGACGAGCAGATGATGCAGGAGGCCGTGGACATCAAGAAGGCCGTCAAGCCCGATCAGGTGCTAATGGTCGTCGATGCCATGACCGGCCAGGATATTGTCAACGTCGTCTCGACCTTCGCCGATCGCACCGACTTTGACGGCGTGATCATCTCCAAGCTCGACGGCGATGCCCGTGGCGGCGGCGCGCTTTCCGTGCGCCAGGTGACCGGCAAGCCTATCAAGTTCGTGAGCATGGGCGAGAAGCCCGATTCGCTGGAGCCGTTCTACCCCGACCGTATGGCCAAGCGCATCTTAGGCATGGGCGACGTTGTCGGCATCATCGAGAAGGCTCAGGAGGCGGCCGATGCCGAGCAGCTTGAGGCTGCCGAGCGCATGCTGCGCGAGGGCTTTACCATGAACGACATGCTCGACCAGATGAAGGCCGTCAAGAAGATGGGCGGCATGAAGGGTATCCTGGGTATGCTTCCCGGCGGTCAGCGTGCGCTCAACCAGATGGGCGGCAACCTGGACGAGGGCATCTTCGACAAGAACGAGGCCATCATCATGTCGATGACCAAGGAGGAGCGCCTGCGTCCCTCTATTATCAACGGCCAGCGTCGCGCCCGCATCGCCAAGGGCGCCGGCGTGACCCCCACCGAGGTCAATAGCCTTATGAAGCAGTGGGGTGAGATGAACAAGATGATGGGCCGCATGCGCACGATGGCCAATCAGGCGCAATCCGGCGGTAAGAAGGGCAAAAAGGGTAAGAAGGGCAAAAAGATGCGCATGCCCAATATTCCCGGCCTGGATGCCATGGGTCTGGGCGGCATGGGCGGTCTGGGCGGCCTGGGAACGGGCGGTCCTAAGTCCGATATGGACCTGCTGCGCCAGATGGAAGCTCAGATGCGCAATAAGAAATAGGACTGTAATTCCAGCTTGATATGGCAAAGGCCACTCGGAAGCTACCGGGTGGCCTTTGTTGTTGGCTTTGATTGTTGGGTTGCGTTTAGCGTCGCGCCCCGAGCTTGCGGTGCCGTGCCGCTAGTGGCAGCCGCAGCCCTCGTGCCCATCATGGCCGTGATGGCCGTGGCAGCCGCAGGACTCGCCATGCTCGTGGGTGTGCTCGTGGTCATGGCCGTGGCAGTCGCAGGTGGCCTCGCCGGTCTGCGCGAGCGTGCCGGCAATGAGTGCCTCGACGCAGGCGTCGCAGTTGCCCTGGGCGCCCGCATAGACCGTGATGCCAGCCTGGGTGAGCGCGTTGATGGCGCCGCCGCCGATACCGCCGCAGATGAGCGTGTCAACGCCACCGTTGGCAAGCAGACCCGCCAGGGCGCCGTGACCGGTGCCGCCGGTGCCTACGACCTGCTCGTTGAGTACTTTGCCGTCCTGAATGTCGTAGATCTTGAACTGCTCGCTGCGGCCAAAGTGCATAAAGATGTTGCCGTTGTCGTACGTCGTTGCCACCCTCATGGTGTCGACCTCCTTTGCTGGCCATGCGGCCGTCGTCGTGGTAATGGGGGAGTACGCGATGCTGCCGCCATCGATGCTGAGTGCCCGTCCATTGACCAGCGCGTTTGCCACCTTGCGATGTGCGCGGCTGCAGATGGCCGCCACGGTGGCACGAGCGATACCCATGTGCTGGGCGACTGCCTCCTGATTGAGGCCTTCCAGGTCGCATAACCGCAGGACTTCGAGCTCGTCGATTGTCATGTCGATGGCGTCTCCGCTGGCAAGGCCGTCGGGGGTAAAGCCGCGATATTCGGGAATGATCCCAACGCGGCGCAATTTTTCGCGTCTTCCTGCCATACGCTCTCCAAATCTGACATATGTCAACAATAGAATAGCGAACGTGCGGATTTGCGCAAGGTATTTCTGGCATATGTCAGAAAGTGAGGGCTTATGTTTGGGCTGTGGGGCCGCGTGCGCCTGGGCTACAATGAATCTCGCTTATAGGCGACTGACAGGAGGGTCAATGAGCAAAGCTGATCAACAGTTTGTAACCATGTGCCGCGATATTCTGGACCATGGCACCACCACCGAGGGTCAAAAGGTCCGTCCGGTGTGGGAGGACGGCACCCCTGCCTATACCATTAAAAACTTTGGCGTTACGGCACGCTACGACCTGCGCGAGGAGTTTCCGGCGCTTACCCTGCGTCGTACGGCCCTCAAATCTGCCATGGATGAGATCCTATGGATCTATCAAAAGAAGTCCAATAACGTGCATGACCTCAACAGCCATATTTGGGATGAGTGGGCCGACGAGACCGGCTCCATCGGCAAGGCCTACGGGTATCAGATTGGGCAGAAGAGCCATTATGCCGAGGGCGATTTCGACCAGATGGACCGCGTTCTGTACGACCTTAAGAACACGCCGTACAGCCGCCGCATTATGACGAATACCTATGTGTTTAGCGACCTGTCCGAGATGCACCTGTATCCGTGCGCCTACAGCGTGACGTATAACGTGACGCAGCGCCCGCAGGATGACAAACCGACGCTCAACATGATTCTCAACCAGCGCAGCCAGGACATTTTGGCCGCGAACAACTGGAATGTGTGCCAGTACGCCATTTTGCTGATGATGGTCGCGCAGTCGGTCGATATGATTCCCGGCGAGCTGCTGCATGTGATCGCCGATGCCCACATTTACGACCGTCATGTCGATATCGTCCGCGAGCTTATCGAGCGTCCGCAGTTTGCCGCGCCTAAGGTAACGCTTAACCCCGATGTACATGACTTCTATGCGTTTACGACCGATGATCTGATCGTCGAGGGCTATGAGCACGGCCCGCAGGTCAAGAACATCCCCATTGCGGTGTAGGTGACGCGCATGACGTGTAAGCTTTCCGCCATTGTCGCCGTGTGTGACGATTGGGGCATTGGGTGCGAGGGTGACATGGTCGTGTCTAATCGCGCCGACATGCGTCATTTTGTGGCGCGCACCAAAGGCTGCCCGGTCATTATGGGACGCAAGACGCTGCTGAGTTTTCCCGGCGGGCGTCCGCTCAAGAACCGTCGTAATATCGTGCTCACGCGCGATGAGGACTTTGCTGCCGAGGGCGTCGACGTGGTGCATAGCGTCGACGAAGCGCTCACCGCGGTAGCCGATGAGCCCGTTGCGTGGGTGATCGGTGGCGGCGAGGTGTATCGGCAGTTTTTGCCGTATTGCGCCGAGGCCGAGGTTACGCATAACCATTGCGTGCATGACGTGGATACGTATTTTCCCGATCTGGATGCCGATCCCGCGTGGGAGATTGCGCGGCGTGGCGGTGTTGCCACGATTGCCTCGGGCGAGGGCGACGAGGGTGTCGATTATGAGTTCGTAACGTATCGTCGCGTTGAGGCGTAAATCGTCCGGCGTGAACGGTATCATCGGATTGTTTGAATGCATGGGGCGGCGCTTAGCGTCGCCTCGTTTGGTATAGATGCGCTGTAAAGAAAGGTGCTGGCTGGCTGCTATGACTGATGCCGTTGAGGTGCTGCGAATCGATTCGCTCGAGGACGAGCGGCTTGATGCCTACGTGCGACTGACCGAGCGTGAGCTGCGCTGCGTGCTGGAGCCGCAGAAGGGCATTTTTATCGCCGAGAGTGCCAAGGTCATCGAACGTGCGGTTCGCGCCGGATACGAGCCGGTGAGCTTTCTTTTGGGCGAGCGCTGGCTCGACCAGATGATGCCGCTGTTTGAGCGCCTGGCGGTACGCGAGGGCGCGGGTCCGGTTCCCGTGTTCGTTGCCTCGATGGAGCTTATGGAGCGTCTGACGGGTTTTAACGTGACGCGCGGTGCGCTCGCGGCATTTCGTCGCCCGCGACAGATTCCGGTTGATGAGTTCTTGGGCGGCGTCGTCGAGGCAGCGGGGGAGCGCCCGGTGCGCGTGTGCGTGCTCGAGGGCATTGTCGACCACACCAACGTCGGCGCGATTTTCCGCTCGGCGGCTGCGCTGAACGTCGATGGCATTTTGGTGAGCCCCACTTGCTGCGATCCGCTGTACCGTCGCTCGGCCCGCGTGAGCATGGGCACGGTGTTCCAGGTGCCCTGGACGCGCATTGGCAGCAAGGCGCGCGTATGGCCGCATGATGGGCTGGCGGCGCTGCACGATGCCGGCTTTTCGTGTGCCGCCATGGCGTTGACGGATGATTCGGTGTCGCTGGACGATTCCGCGCTGCAGGAGATTGACCGCCTGGCAATCTTTATGGGCACCGAGGGTGCTGGCTTGGGCGCCAAGACCATTGCAGGCTGCGATCGCGCCGTGCGTATTCCGATGGCGCACGGGGTCGATTCGCTTAACGTGGCCGCGGCAAGTGCTGTCGCCTTTTGGCAGCTGTGCCCGCATGTGAGCAACGAGTACCACTACCAGCCGGGGCTGTATCACTAGGCAATTATTTCGCATTGGGCTCTGGTTCGGGGTGTTTCGGCCGATACCGGTCGGTGCTAAGCTGGTGTTGGCTTTGGTCTTAACTTGCCGTTTTGTTGTTTGATGTACGCTGGTGGGGAGGGCGTGTGGCTAAGAAATCTACGGCTATCGATGTGACGCAGGGTGTCATTTGGCAGCAGCTGCTTTCGCTGTGCGTCCCTATCTTCTTTAGCTCGTTTTTTCAGCAGGCTTACACGCTTATCGGTACCTATATCGTCGGTCAGTTTGGCGGCAAGCTCGCGCTGGGTGGCATTCAAGCCACGATGGTGCTCACGGAGCTCTGCATTGGTTTTTGCGTCGGTGTGGGTGCTGGCTGTGCGGTCATTACGGGCCAGTTTTTTGGCCAGCACGATGACGAGCGCTTGAGCCGATCGGTCCATACGGCCATGACGCTCGCGCTGGTGGGCGGCATTGTCATTTCCATTCTGGGCATGGTGTTTGTCGAGCCGATGCTTGTGCTGATGAATACACCGCATGAGCTGCTGGCCGAGGGTGTGGCGTATGCCCGTTGCTACTTTGCCGCCATGTTTGCAGCGCTGCTGCTCAATATGGGGACGGCGTTGTTGCGCGCCGTGGGCGACACGCGCGGTCCGGCGGTCATTATTGCCTCCGGCTGCTTCGTCAACGTGGCGCTCGACATTCTCTTTGTCGCCGTGCTGCACATGGAAGCGCTGGGCTGCGGCATCGCGGTGGCGCTGACTATCTGCACCAATGCTACGATGATTGTGATCCGCATGATGCGCGCTCCGGGGGCGTGGCGGTTGTCGCTATTCAAACTCGGTATCGATCGCGGCATTTGCAAGAGCATGCTTTCGTGCGGTTTGCCGCTGGGCGTTCAGTCTGCGGCGTATTCGATCTCCAACATTTTGATTCAGGTGTCGGTCAACTCGTTTGGTGCCGATGTCACGACCGCTTGGGGCCTTTCCGGCCGCCTGGACGGCATTATCTGGATGGTGACCGAGGCGCTCGGCGTGTCGATCACCACGTTCTCGGCGCAGAACTTTGGTGCGCGCAATTACGATCGCATGCGAAAGGGATACCATACGTCGCTCGTGCTGTCGTTTCTGCTCATTGGTGGCCTGTCTGCCGTGCTGCTTGTGTTCTCGGGTCCGTTGTCGCGTTTGTTCATCGACGATGCCGCGATTTCGGCCTACACCACGACGATTCTTCATTTCATCGCGCCGTTCTACGCGATCTTCTCGATTATCGAAAACGCGTCTGGCTCCATCCGCGGCGCTGGCGTGAGCTTCCAGCCTATGATGCTCACGATCTTCGGCACGGTCGTGCTCCGCGTGGCGTGGGTGTTCGCGATTATGCCGCTCGACCCCTCGCTCGAGCATCTGCTGCTGGTCTACCCCGTAACCTGGGTAATCACCGCCGCGATGTTCACCGTCTACCATCACAGCGGCAACTGGCT
>CAJLRE010000075.1 GCA_905208975.1 uncultured Collinsella sp.
CCCACGCACTCGCCGTCGACCGTCACGCCGGCGTTGAGCACGCGCTGCACCACCGCGCGCACGGCCTACTCCTCGCCCGTCAGTTTGGCGGATAGGTGCTCGAGCGCATGGAATCGATGGCTGATGGCGTTCTTCTCGTCCGCCGTCAGCTCGGCCATGGTCTTGCCCGGCGTGTCGACCGGCAGGAACAGCGGGTCGTAGCCAAAGCCGTGATCGCCGCGGCCCTCGTGTGCGATAGTGCCCTCGCAGGCGCCCTCACCATAGGTGACCAAACCGTCCGTGTCGATGAGTGCAACGACGCTCATAAAGCGCGCGGTGCGATCCTCGTCGGCCACGCCTTCCAGGTTAACGAGCAGCTTGGCGTTGTTGGCGGCATCGTCGCCATGCACGCCCGCATAGCGCGCGCTATACACGCCCGGCTCGCCGTCCAGGGCATCAACGACCAAGCCCGAATCGTCGGCAATGGCCATGAGCCCCGTCTCTTCGACGGCAGCCTGCGCCTTGATGATGGCGTTCTCCAAAAACGTCGTGCCGTTTTCCTCGGGGTCCTCAAAATCGCCCAGCTGACCGAGCGCCACAAAGCGTACCTCGGGCATGACCTTGCCCAAAATGGCCTCAATCTCGGTGAGCTTATGGGCGTTGCCGGTTGCCACGACGATGGTCGCCGCCGGGTCGAGGGTGTCGATGTCGATCTTTTCAAGTGCCACGAGTGGTCTCCTTGTCTCTATAGCAATGCCGCGCCGAGGGCGACGAGGGCCTCTGCCTCTCCCCTCTCAATCAACGACAGTCTTGTGTCTAGACGTCTCCGCAGATAAAACCTACCAAAATAAACCTGTCCCTTTTTGGCAGGTTAGGCGAGGGCTTGGCGCTGAAGCTCGATGAGCTCGGCAATACCCTTGTCGCCCAGGTCGAGCAGGGCATTGAGGCGTTTGCGGTCGAAGGGCGCCTGCTCGCCGGTACCCTGGAGCTCGATCATCTCACCGGTTTCGGTGGCGACGAGGTTCATGTCGACCTCGGCATGGCTGTCCTCGGAATAATCGAGGTCAAGCAGCGTATTGCCGTCGACAACGCCCATGGAGATGGCAGCCACCTGGCCGGTAAGCGGGATGCGCTCGATCTTGCCCGCCTCGACCCACATGGCGAGGGCGTCGTGCAGCGCCACCCAGGCACCGGTAATGCTCGCCGTACGTGTACCGCCATCGGCCTGGATCACGTCGCAGTCGACGGTGACGGTGTACTCGCCGAGTGCCTTCATGTTGACGACGGTACGCAGACTGCGACCAATGAGGCGCTCGATCTCCATGGAGCGACCCTTGCGGTTGGCGTGCTCGCGCTTGCAGCGCTTGCCGGTCGACGTCGGCAGCATGGCGTATTCCGCGGTCACCCAGCCGGCCTTAGCTCCCTTTCGCCAGCCCGGCACGCCCTCCTCGATAGTGGCGGCGCACAGCACGCGCGTGTCGCCAAACTCAGCCAAACACGAGCCGTGGGCGTGCTTCATGACGCCACGGGTGAGCTTAACGGGGCGCAACTCGTTGGCGGCGCGGCCGTTGGCGCGGTTGACCTGCATGTACTCCATAGAAATATCCTTTCGGCAAAAGGTGTGGCGAAGGCTCTGACGGCGGCCTTACATCTATTTCAGCTCATCGATATCGATATGTTCGATGCTCTTGAGCGGCTGACCAAAGATAAAGCTGCCCGCCACCGCAAACTCGGCAATGTTATCGGCCGTCGTGGCAAAACGATGCTGCGGCTCGGCGGCGACGCCCGCCAGCTGCTCGCGGCGCGTGAGGATATCGGTCAGCTCGCGCGTGGTCTCCTCGGCGGAACTCACGACGCGTACCCCAGGCCCCAGCGCATGGCGGATAGGTCCCACCAACAGCGGAAAATGCGTACAGCCGAGCACCACGGTATCGATACCGTGGTCGCGCAGTGGCTCAACCGTGGCACCCACCAGCGCACGCACGGCAGGCGTATCGAAGATGTCCTCGTTCTCGAGCCACTGCTCTTGCAGATGCGCGCCCGAGGCGAGCTCGTGTTCGACAACCTCGACAAAGCTCGAGGCAGGACAACCGTATACATCGACGCCGGCATCTAGATCCTGAATGGCGCGCGTGTAGGCGCCCGAGCGAATGGTGAGGTTGGTGGCGAGCACGCCCACGCGACGCGAACGGGTGCTGTTGATTGCCGCACGGGCACCCGGCGCGATCACGCCGATCACGGGAACGTCGAGCACCTGCTGGGCCAGACGCAAGGCCGCAGCTGTCGCCGTGTTGCAGGCGATGACCATAATCTTGACGTCGTGCTTCGACAGCCAACGGCCCGCCTGCAACGCAAACGAGCGCACCTCATCCTCGGTGCGCGTGCCGTAGGGGCAGCGTTTGGTGTCGCCGAAGTAGTAGACGGACTCGTGCGGCAGCACCGTCGCGATGGCGCGCGCAACCGTCAGACCGCCCAAACCAGAATCGAACACGCCAATCGGGCGCGTGTCGCCTGTCGGATTCTCGATATCGGACATTACCTCACCAGTCTCTCTCGAAAAGACATGTCCAAGTGCGACGACGCCGCGCTACGAACGCGCCGCGACCAGCAGCTCTGCCGTCGCCGCCCAACCGTCGACAATTTTGCCGCGCGTAACGAAAGCGTTCTCGCAAGCAGCCAGGAACTCGGGCGCGCCGGCGCTCGTCAGGCCATTCTCGACCAGGCAGAACGTGCCCACGTGATCGGCCATGTAGAAGTCGGACTCGGAATCGCCGAGCGCGAGCGTCTCCTCGCGCTCGATCCCCAGGTGCTCGCAGAAGCGCGCGATGGCAACGCCCTTGTTGAGGCCGGCGGGATTGATGTTAAACGCGCGACCGTCCTCGACGCGATCGAGCTCGAGCGTCGTCGGCTTGGACAGATGCGTCAGGTGACCGTTACAGGCCCACACCAGGCCGCAGCCGGCCTCGTCCAGGATGGCCTGGACCTCATTGTCGGGCACATCGCCGCGCATGCCGACGGTGACCTCGCGGTACTTGTAGCCAGTCGACATGTCGTTGTGGTACTCGATCTTATGCGGCCAGCGGGCGAGGATCTTCTCGCACACGCCGGTCTGCTCGATCACCTGGTGCGGAGTAAGGCCGCAGGCGGGGTCGTAAGGCATGTCGCCAGTCAGATACTCCCAATCGTTGGCTTTGAGGTCGTACATGACCAGGCCGCCCATCTCACCAATGTAGGAGTTGAGGCCGAGCACGCGCGCGTCCTCGTGGATCATGGTACGGTTGCGGCCCGAGGTGGGAACCACCTGAATGCCAGCGCGAGCGAGCGCCACGACGGCCTCGACGAGTTTGGTCGAGGGGTTGCCGTCGTTGTCGCGCAGCACGCACGAGCCGGGCGCGAGCATCGTGGCATCCAGGTCGGTAAAGACGTACTTGACCTTGGCCAAGCGCTCGCGCATCTCGCCCGAAAGCTCGGCAACGGTCGGCAAGGTGTTGTGGGACATGGTTACTCCGTTTACGTAGAAGGGTTTGGACTTGGACGGCATGTTTTGATTGAGGGAACACGCTTATGGCGACAGCGCACTCAGGGCGCCGCCGCCATCATGGTTCATTAGTCAAACTGGGTAACATCGATCAGGCGATTGGCCAGCGAAAGGTCGCTCTCGATGGGCACGAACTCGTCGCCCACGTGCATGAGCTCCTCGTCACCCTTTGCCAGCAGCAAGACAATGGTGGGAACATCGGGGTTGACGTACTCCTCGCGCGCCGCCTTGAACGCCGCATGCACAGCGGCTTCGCGGTCGAGGATGATCTTGTTCGGCGTATCGTCGGGAACATGCTCGGCAAGCTCGCGACAGACCTTCATCGGGTCCTCGTGAGCCGGGTCCTCGTTGGCAAAGATCATCAGGTCGGAATATGGTGCGGCCTCGCGCGGAAGCTGCTCGCGGCGCTCCTGCGCCTTGCCGCCGGCAGCGCCAAACACTGCAATGACTGGACTAGTGGGAAACGCGCGCTTGACCGACGAGAAAAGCGACCGGAACGAAAGCTGGTTGTGAGCGTAGTCAACGACGCAGATCACGCGGCCGTCCTTCGACTCCACGACCTCCATACGGCCCGGCACACGCAGTTTGGAGAGGCCCTTCTTGATAGCCTCGATACCGATGCCGATCTCGCGCGCAGCGGCGATAGCGACCAGCGCGTTTTCCACGTTAAAGTCGCCCGCGATGCCCAGCAGGACCTTCTCCCCCGCCTCGGACTCGTCGGCACACAGGCCATGCAGGTTAAACTCGATGTTAAAGCCGACCATGCGCACATCGCTCGCCCACAGGCTTGCCTCGGGATGCTCGACGCCAACGGTCACCAAGCGCTCGGCCGTCGACGCTGCCTCCAACACACGGTCAACCTCTTCGGTGCCCAGATTCACCACGGCGGTCTTTGCCTGGTCAAAGATCCTGAGTTTGCTCTCAAAATAATCCTCAAACGTGGGGTGTTCGATCGGCGAGATGTGGTCACGGCCGATGTTGAGGAAGCACGCCACGTCAAACGGCAGATTCTCGACGCGTTGGTACTTGAGCGCCTGGCTCGAGACCTCCATGACCATGGACTGGCGACCTGACGTGCGGCAGTTGGCGATATGGCGCCAGACCTCTGGGGCCTCGGGCGTAGTATTGGTGCTCTCGTAGCACTCGATGCCATCGTCGGTACTCACCGAGCCGATCATGCCGCAGGACTCACCCGCCGCTTTGATAATCGACTGGAGCATAAAAGCGGCCGTGGTCTTTCCCTTGGTACCGGTGATGCCCACGATCTTGACGTCGTGGTCGGGACGGTCGTAGACCTCCGGCGGCAACAGGGCCATGGCCGTGCGAACGCTATCAACAACCAGCATCGCAGCACCGCTCTCCTGCGCCAGCGGCTCCAGAGACTCGACCAGCGACTCCTCGCACACAAATGCGACGGCGCCCGCATCGAGCGCCATGCTCAAAAACGCGGGCTTAAAGGCAGCGCCTTTGCAAAAGAACACGTCACCTGCCGAGACCGCGCGCGAATCAAACGAGCAGCCGGTCACGGCACGCTCGTCAACCTGCTCTGATGCGCGCAGCTCGCCGCACACATCGAGAAGCTTGGCAAGCGTATCGACCGTGGTCACGGTCGCGGAATCCGAATGGTGCATCTTTCACCTTTCTCAGCCATTTGGCAGGGACGGTTTTTATAGTAACTGAAACGCACCCACGCAAAAACGGCTCCCGGAGGAGCCGTTACGCGCAGGCGTTCGTAAGCCGAGGCTAGGCAGCCTGAACAGCGGGCTGGTCCTCGTCGATAAAGAAGCGCTTGTACCACACCAGGAACACGAGCGGCGTATAGATCTTGCGCTGGAAATCGCCCTTGCCCGCAAAGTGCAGATCGAGCAGGTGCATGAGCTCGTCGGTATCGAAGAACTCGCTTGCCCACGGCGCGGTGAAGTACTCCTTGACATAGTCGTACCACTTTTGCTCGCGCAGCCAGTAGACAATCGGCACCGGGAAGCCCACCTTGGGACGGGTGGCCCACTCATCGGGCAGCGACTTGTTGGCAGCGTGGCGGAGTACCTGTTTGTTGCCGTTCTCGTTGATGCGGTAGCGGTCGGGAATATGCTCGGCGAACTCCATGACTTTGCGGTCCAGGAAGGGCACGCGCAGCTCCAGCGAGTGCGCCATGCACATCTTGTCGGCCTTGAGCAGAATGTCGCCCGGGAGCCACATGTTCATGTCCAGGTACTGCTTCTTGACCAGCTCGGGCTGACCTTTCACGCGCGCATAGATGGGAGCGGCAAGCTCGAAGGCGCCATCGCCGGTGTTGTACTCGGGCTTGAGCACGCCGTCGACCTCGCGCTCCGGCCATACCAGAGCCTGTCCCAGGAACGACTTCTCGGGGATCTCGGCACCCTTGACCAGGAAGTTATGTCCCTTGAAGTACGGCATATGCAGCGCCAGGTTACCGAGCGCGCGACGGATGGGCAGCGGCACCATCTTTTTGTACTTGCGGACTGGGACCGTGTCCTCGTAGTAGGCGTAGCCGCCAAAGAGTTCGTCGGCGCCTTCGCCCGAAAGCACGACGGTGACGTCCTTGCGGGCCATCTCGGCCAAGAACCACAGCGGCACGGAAGACAGGTTGGACTGCGGCTCGTCCATGTGATACTGGATGTCCTCGAGCGCACCGAAGAACTCGTCGGCGGTTATCATCTTGCGGACATTCTCGACGCCGAGCTTGTCAGAAAGTTCCTTGGCGTAGTTGGTCTCGTTGAAGTTCTTGTAGTCAAAGCCCACCGAGAAGGTCTTGTCGGGCATGAGGCAAGCGGCGATGTAGCTGGAGTCGACGCCGCCGGAGAGGAACGACGCGACCTTGACGTCGGCGATGCGATGGGCCTCGACGCTCTCGTGCACGACCTCGTCCAGCTCGTCGACATACTGCTCGAACGGCTTCTCGACGGCAGAGTAATCGCAATCCCAGTAGCGCTCGATGTTCATCTTGCCGGTCGGAATATCGACGGTAAAGTAGTGCGCCGGCGGCAGCTTGTAGACACCCTCGAAGAAGGTCTCCTCAGTCGCCGAATACTGCAGCGTCATGTACGGACGCAGGGCCTTTTTGTTGACCGCCTTGTGGAAGTGCGGGTAGTCCAGGAAGCTCTTGATCTCGGAACCAAAGAGCACGCCCGGAGCGCCGTCGCCCGCATCGGCCATGGGATAGTAGTAGAGCGGCTTGATGCCAAAGATATCACGGGCGCCAAAAAGCTTGTTCTTCTTCTTGTCCCAGATGACGAAGGCGTACATACCGCGCAAGCGATCGAGTACTGCCTCGCCCCACTCCTCGTAGCCGTGCAGAAGGCTCTCGGTGTCGGCGCCGCAGTGGAACTTGTAGCCCTTGGCCTCGAGCTCGGAACGGAGTTCTTGGAAGTTGTAGATCTCGCCGTTGAAGACAATGACGACGCTACCGTCCTCGTTGGCCATAGGTTGGGCGCCAGCCTCGGTCAGGTCGAGGATCGACAAGCGGCGGAAGCCGAGGGCAACGCGGCCGTCGATAAACTGACCGCCCATGTCGGGACCACGATGGACGATGCGGTCCATCATCTTGGTGAGCACCTCGGATTGGTTATCCGTCCCACCGACAAAACCGACAAAACCGCACATATACTATCCCCTCTGCTGTTGCTGGGCATCAAATCGAATCAGTAGCTTTTGAGTATACCCGAGGGCGTAAAGAGGGGCGGAATGTTCAGGCAATCTCAACTGAATCAGCTCCGCTGTGACACGCGTCGGTTACCTTTAATGGATATGAGGTGAATGAGGCGATTGTTTTGCTATACTCTCTCCGCACGGGCGATTGGCGCAACGGTTAGCGCAGGTGCTTTACACGCACAAGGCTGGGGGTTCGAATCCCTCATCGCCCACCA